>JANQQD010000075.1 GCA_028285185.1 Anaerolineae bacterium
TTGAAGGCAAACATTGTGGGGGATGAGCATGTCAGCGATGGAGCGGTTTGAAGCTTTGCGCAGCAGGCACGCCCAGTTGGAACAGGAACTCAACGACGAAACTCACCGACCATTGCCCAGCACTGAAATAATGAGTCGCATTAAGCGAGAAAAATTACGAATTAAAGACGAAATGGCCCGCCTCGATTCGGTGCCCTGCTAAGCGCCACACTTCGGCGCTGCGGAGATCGGGCAGATCGCGGAACGCTGTGCGGCGTATCGCAGGATACGCCGCAACAGGGCGAGTGCGGTCGTCTACTGATCGGCGATCACAGTCTCCTCCTCCGGAGCCTGTTCGTCTGGCTCTGCCTCTGCCCTCGCGGCTGACGGGCGGGCCGCCGCACGGCTGACGACATCGTTCAGCTCGATGGACGTGCAGAGACCCAGCTCCACCGGATGGCGCGCCTTGATGTTGGGCGCGTTCCAATGGGTGCGGTCGCGAACCGCCGCGATCGTCGGCTTGGTCGTGCCGATCAGTCGGCAGATGGCCGTATCGCTCAGCTCCGGGTGATTCTTCAAGAGCCAGGCGATGGCGTCGGGCTTGTCGCCGCGTTTGGCGACGGGGGTGTAGCGGGGCCCTTTGTGGCGAGAGGTGGGGATCGGGATGTCGCGTTTGGCGAGCTGCAGCCGCGCCGCCGGATCCCCCTGGCAGCGATCCAGTTCTTCCTGGGTGATCTGACCATTGGCGATAGGGTCCATCCCGACCATGCCGATCGCGACCTCGCCGTCTGCGATCGCCTGGACCTCAAGCTCGTGCAGGCCGCAGAACTCGGCGATCTGGCGGAAGCTCAAAGAGGTGCTCTCGATCAGCCAGACGGCGGTCGCCTTCGGCATCAAAGGTTGTCCCATTGCATCTCCTCCTCATTGTGCCGGCGCACCGCGCAGACATGGGCTTTGCGCGGCGGCGCGGCATAAAACCTCTATACGATACTTGGGTCAGTCTGTCGGCCCGCCCAACCCGGGTCAGTACCATTGGCTAGACGACAAGAACGATCTTTCCAATATGCGTGCTCGTTTCCATCAGGGCATGTGCCGCCGCCGCCTGATCGAGCGGGAAGGTGGTGTGGACCACCACCCGCAGCCGACCGTCGGTGATCAGCGGCCAAACCTCCCGTTTCAGGGCCGCGGCAATCGCACCCTTGGCCTCCACCGACCGGGGCCGCAGCGTGGATCCGGTCAGCGTCAGCCGCTTGACCATCATCTTCTGCATGTTAAGCGTGACCTTGGCACCGCCGAGAAAGGCGATACTCACATGCCGCCCCTCGACGGTCAGCGCCTCGATATTGCGCTCTATATAGGCCCCACCGACCATGTCCAGAATCACGTCGACGCCGCGGCCGTCCGTCTCATCCAGACAGATCTGAACGAAGTCATCCGTGCGGTAATTGATCGCTCTGTCGGCGCCAAGGTCACGACAGGCGGCGCATTTCTCCTCGCTGCCGGCCGTGGTGAGGACGCGCGCCCCGAAGGCCTTGGCCATCTGTATGGCGGTCGTGCCAATGCCACTGGACCCACCATGGATCAGCACCGCCTCTCCGGCCTTGAGACCCGCCCGCTCGAACAGGTTGGTCCACACGGTGAATACGGTTTCCGGAAGGCCGGCGGCTTCCGCCATGGACAAGCTGTCTGGCACCGGCAGGCATTGCGGGATGGGGGCCGCCGCATACTCGGCGTATCCACCACCGGCCAGCAGCGCGCAGACAGGATCGCCGACCGCCCAGCCGCCGCTATCCGGGCCCAGAGCCGCGACCGTGCCCGCCACTTCCAAACCCGGCAATGGGCTGGCGCCGGGCGGCGGTGGATAGACCCCTTTGCGCTGAAGGACATCGGGCCGGTTGACGCCGGCCGCCGCTACCCTGATCAGCAGTTCGCCCGCACCGGGCTGCGGCACGGGAAGTGTGACCGGAGTGAGCACTTCCGGACCGCCGGGCTGGGCGATCTCGATTCCGGTCATCATGGCTGGCAGATCGGTGGGCATGGCAGAATAGGTGGTTACGGGCCGTTCTCGGACCAAGGTGGGAAGGTGTAGACAGACGGCAGCACCGTGACAAGCGCTACCAAGCAAGAGGGACGAGCCATGGATGTGGACGATCTGGACCCACGCAAGCCGGCAAAGGCGCCGAAGAACCTAGAGGTGATGGGGATCGAGGAGCTGCAGGAATACATCGTGGCGCTTGAGGCGGAGATTGCCCGCGTTCGAACCTTCATCGACGCCAAGCGCGCCCAGCGCGGCAGTGCCGAAGCGCTGTTCAAGTCGTGACAAGGGGTGCAGCCGCCAGAACGCGATGACGCAAGGCAGGCTGCCGGATAGCCGCTAAGCGGCGATTCCCGACGGTCGGGAGAAAGGGGAATAGACATGCTGCAAGGCAAGTGCGCCATCGTCACCGGCTCGACCAGCGGCATCGGTCTTGGCATTGCCCGCGCGCTGGCGGGTGAGGGGGCCGACCTCGTCATCAACGGCTTCGCCGAGGCGGATGCGATTGCCGCCATCCGCACCGCAATCGAAGGCGACTTTGGCGTCGGCTGTGTCTACCACGGCGCCGATATGGCGAAGCCGGACGAAGTATCCAACATGGTCGACGCGGCGACTCGGACCTTCGGCAAGGTCGACATCCTGGTCAACAACGCCGGCATCCAGCACACGGCCCCTGTGGAAGAGTTTCCGCCTGACCGGTGGGACGCGATCATCGCTGTCAATCTGTCGGCGCTGTTCCACGGCATCCGCGCGGTGCTGCCGCAGATGAAAGAGCGCAACTGGGGCCGCATCATCAACATCTCGTCAGCGCACGGTCTGGTCGCATCGATCCACAAGGTCGCCTATGTGGCGGCCAAACATGGGGTGATCGGGATGACCAAGGTCGTCGCCCTGGAAACGGCCGAAACGGGGATCACGTGCAATGCCATCTGTCCCGGCTGGGTGCGCACGCCGCTGGCGGAATGGCAGATCGAAGCACTGGCTGAGAGCAAGGGGCTTTCCTTCGACGAAGCCGCGCGAGAAATGCTGGCACCGAGGCAGCCGTCGAAAGAGTTCGTCACAACGGAGCAGATCGGCAAGCTGGCAGTGTTTCTGTGCAGTGACGGGGCGGACCAGATCACCGGGGCGTCCCTGCCGATCGACGGTGGGTTTGTGGTGCACTAGCCGGTCTCAAGACCGGGTCAGCTTCCCGTCGCGGCCATATGGCGGCGCTGCATCTCCTCCAGACGGCAGACGCGGCGGTAGAGGTTGTGCGACCGCTCCAGAAGGCTGCGCAGGGCTTCCGGAAGCCGGTCGTCATACGTCCAGCGATCGTCTTCGCAGACGGTCGCGCCGCCGATCGCGAAGGTCTCGCCCAGAGCCTCCTCCTGCGACAGTTCGCCGTTCTGGACCGCGCGCTGGCTCAGCAGCCAGGCCATCACCTGGGTCAGACGCGACGTGATGCGCAGCGTTTCCTGACTCACCAGCAGCCGCACCTCGATGTCCACGTCACGGGCATCGTTGGCTCTGCGGTAGGCGATGTAGTTGCGGGCTTCGACCAGCAGTTCAGTGGCGTCGTTGTAGGTCTTGTTGAAAAACGCCAAACCAGCATCGAGTCCTGTCAAGACGAGCCTCATCGTCGTTGCGGCAACTGTCATCTTCGCGACCCGTCCGCGGCCCGGTGAATGGGGCCGGACGCGGCGACCCTGCAGCCACTATTGCAGGATTCCCTTAATCATCCGTGGACCCTTGCGGGGCTTGCCGGCGGCCGGGGCGATGGATGTCGTCACCGCTCCCTGCCCGGCTGTCCCTTCCAGATCAGTTGCCAAGTATGATAGTTGAGGGTCTTTCCATATGATAGTATATAAATGGGGCGAGGTGCGACAAACCATCGTAGATCGTGTAACCGCGGGCACCCAAGAGCCGCTTTGTAAAACTACGAGATTAAGCGAGTAATCGACTTCACGGTCTAGTCAAGCATAGCTGAAAACGAATACAGCAGCGAGAGAGGGCCGCCCTATCGCGACCCCCTTCTCACCGTGATGCCCCACCCGTTCAACCCGAGCTTCTCCAATACACTATGCCCGGCTCTCGAGCGCGTCAAGGCGCATTGGCTCG
>JANQQD010000093.1 GCA_028285185.1 Anaerolineae bacterium
GGTGGAGGCGGAAGCCCCCGAACCCGCCGAGGCGCCCCCGCCGGGAAGTATCGGAACTGTCCCTTCGCCGGTCGCGGCCGGCACCATCCCCTCGGATCCGCCGGCTGCGCCCGCTGATGTCGAGATGTCGGAGACAGGCGATGCGCCGGTTCAGGAGGCGCAGGCGGAACCGGAGCCGGTGCAGACCGCAACGGCGGCAGCGGCCTTGACGCCAAGCTATCTGTTCGGGCGGTGGGGGTTCAGCGATCCCGTCACGGGGTGCAGCAGCGCCGATTTCATTGCGTTCTATCCCGAGGGCAGCGTCAGCCTCTATGACGAGATGGAAGGGCAGTGGCAGATCGAGGACGATATGGTGAAGCTGCATCTCTCGGCCCTGGACGACATCCAGGCGGGCGGCCGCCGTGACATCTTCCTGGATATGCGCGTGGAAAACGTGACCGAGGATCAGTTCCAGGCGACCTTCATATCGGCCGGCGAGAGCGCGGCCATGGCCGCCTATCGCTGCCAGTAGTCCGGCCCGCCCCCAATCATGCGGCCCAATGACGCCGTCCCGGATCGCCGGGGCATAGCCGCTTGGTGCCTGTTCGACTGGGCAGCCTCGGCCTTCAACACGGTCATCGGCACCTTCATCTTCAGCATCTATTTCGCGCAGTCGATCTACGGTGATAGCGGCACCGACACGGCGGGCAGCGCGCTGTGGGGCTATACGCTCGGCCTCATCGGCCTGGCGGTCGCGGTGCTCAGCCCGGTTCTGGGCGCCATCGCCGACCGCGGCGGCCGCCGCAAACCCTGGATGGGGCTGTTCGTCGCCGTGACGGTGATCGCGACAGCCTTGCTGTGGTTTGCGGAGCCCGATCGGGCCTATGTCGTCTATGCCCTGGTACTGGTCGCGGTGGCCGGCGTCGCCTTCGACCTCGCCGGCGTGTTCTACAACGCCATGCTGCCCGACATCGCGCCGGCTGGCATGACGGGCCGCGTCTCGGGCTGGGGATGGGGCATCGGCTATCTCGGCGGCTTGTCGGCGCTGGCGCTGGCGCTGTTCGGCTTCGTCGGCATGGGCGACATGGCACCATTGTTCCCGGTGGGGGAGGCGGATGCCGCGGGCGTACGCGCCACCGCACCCCTGGTCGCCGTGTGGTTCGCGCTTTTCGCCCTGCCGCTGTTCGCCTTCACGCGCGACCGCCCGGCGCAGGCCGTCACCGCGCTGCAGGCGGTGCGCGAGGGCCTGATCGAACTCGGCCGCACGATCGCGAGCGTGCGCAAGCTGGGCAACGTCCTGCGGTTCCTGATCGCCAGCGCACTTTATCGCGACGGGCTGACCACGCTGTTCGCCGTCGGCGGCCTCTATGCCGCCGGCACAATGGGCATGGATTTCTCGCAAATCATCGTCTTCGCCATCGGCCTGAACGTGACGGCCGGCCTGGGTGCCATAGGCTTCGCCTGGTTGGACGATGGCGCCGGGTCAAAGCGCACCGTGATCGTCGCGCTCTTGGGCCTGATCGGCTTCGGCGCGCCCCTGCTGCTGATCGGCGACGCCACCTGGTTCATCGTCCTTGCGCTCGGTCTCGGGATATTCGTCGGCCCGGCCCAGGCGGCCAGCCGGTCTCTGATGGCCAAGCTCGCACCGCCCGATGCGACGACGGAATTCTTCGGCCTCTACGCCCTGACGGGTAAGTCCGCAGCTTTCACCGGCCCCATCCTGTTCGGCCTGTTGACCGACGCCTTCGACAGCCAGCGCGCGGGCATGGCCAGTATCCTGGCGCTGTGGGTAGTCGGCGGGGCGCTCTTGCTGACGGTCAGAGAGCCGGGGCGCGGTTGAGCAACCTATCGACCTATTTGTGAATCTGGCACAGTTTAGTCCGTAATACGGCTGATCTGGACGGACCACGATCGTCTGCGTCCGCGCTACGCCCCAAGCCTCATGACCGGAGCCACGGAGATCGTCATGCGCCTGAAGACATGCTGTGTGCTCGGCGTTGTCGTTGCGGCCTTCCTGGCAGCCGCAGACGACATCTGGGCGGATGACGGCGGACGTGGAGACGCCGAGGAGGAGCAGAGACTCCGCCAGATCTGGCAGGCGAGGTATTGGACCGCCGAGGCCTTTGACCTGACGGCGGCGGGCGACGCAGGCACGGCGATCGCCTTGGCAATGGCGGCAATGCCTCAGGCCAATCCCGACGGCTGGCCCGACATTGCTGACATCCCCGAGGTGCCGCGTGCCCTCTACGGGGCCCTGCTCGCGCGGCGGGAGATCACGGTGCTACGGGGGCACGAAGACGATTTGACATCGGCTATGTACTCGCCGGACGGCACACGGATCGCGACGACGTCCCGAGACGGCACGGCACGGCTCTGGGATGCGGTCAGCGGCACTCAGATTGCCGTCCTGCGCGGCCATGAGGGCACCGTTAACTCTGCCGCCTTCTCGCCGGACAGCGAGAGGGTGGTCACAGTTTCCGACGATCACACGGCGCGACTCTGGGATGTGGCCAACGGTGTCGAGATCGCGACCTTGCTGGGCCATCGCTCCGGCGTTGTCGCCGCCGTCTTCTCACCCGACGGCCGGCAGATCGTAACCACGTCCAGATATGACGCGGCACGTATCTGGAATGCAGAGAGTGGCGCCGAACAGGCTTTTCTTGGCGAGCACGGGAGCGTCAATGTGTCGGCCGAGTTCTCGCCGGATGGAATGCGGATCGTGACAGCTGCCCTGGATGGGACGGCGAGGGTGTGGAATGCCGAAACCGGGCGCGAAATCACCCGGCTTCATGCTCATTTGTACTTTCCCATGCGAGCCGCCTTCTCGCCCGACAGTACCCGGATCGGCGCTACCTTCGTCTCCCCGCATGTACTGGGCGATGGCAATGAAACAGCGCAGATCTGGAACGCGATCAGCGGTGAATCGATCGCCATCCTCGAGGGGCATCGTGACAGCGTGATATCCCTGGCCTTTTCGCCCGACGGCACTCGCGTGGTTACTGCGTCATCCGATCATACGTCGCGCATATGGGATGCAGGCAACGGCACACTGCTGACCATCCTGGGTGGCCACGAACGCGGTGTGAATTCCGCGACTTTTTCGCACGATGGCACACAGGTGCTGACCGCTTCGCGGGATGGTACCACACGCCTGTGGGAGGCTGCGACTGGCGATGCGATCGCTACGTTGCGTGGCCACGAAGGACCTGTCACTTCCGCGAGCTTCTCGCCGGATGGACTGCGGGTGGTCACGGCTTCCGCGGATCATTCGGCGCGGATCTGGGATGCGGTGGACGGATTGGAGATCTTCAGCCGCAGGGACCGCTATTTCGCAGGATGCGCCGCTCTGTCGCCGGACGGCTCGCTGGTCGTTTCAGGCTTCTGGGACGGGACAGCACTCGTTTGGGACAGGGCCAGCGGGACGGTGGTCGCCGAACTGCAAGGCCATGACGCGGAGATCGTTTCCGTCACCTTCTCGCCGGATGCCAACCGGATCGCCACTGCCTCTCGGGACGAAACGGCGCGGATATGGGACGCCCGAACCGGTGACGAGATTGCGACCCTGCGCGGCCACGAAGGCATGGTTCGGTACGTCGAATTCTCGTCGGACGGCATGCGCGTGTTGACGGCGTCGTGGGATCGGTCGGCGCGGATATGGGAAGCGGACACCGGCGCCCAGATCGCCGTTCTGCAGGACCACGGGGCCAGAGTGGGTTACGCCGCTACGTTCTCATCCGACGGCACGCGGGTTGCCACGTCATCGATGTCTCCAGGTGGGGAGATAGGGTCGACGACCCAGCTTTGGGATTCAGCCAGTGGCGCCCCATTGCAGGCGTTCGACGGATACACAGTGCATCTCTGGCCGAACGGCGCAGCGTTCGTGACGGACTCCGACGAAGCGATCCACATTTGGGACGTTGCCAGCGGTGAGGAGATCACCGCCCTGAGAGACTTTGACCTCGATGACTACCCGATGTCTGCCGTCGTCTCTCCGGACGGCGATCGCATCGTCACGGCCAGTTGGAACGCCAGCAAGGCTCAGATTTGGGATGCGACCACCGGTGCGGAGATCGTCGCACTGCCCGTCGATACGACCAATCTCAATATCGCTCTGTTTTCACCGGACGGCAGGCATGTGCTGACGGCAGACTGGGTCGGTACGGCTCAGCTGTGGGACGCGTCGACCGGTGTCGAGATTGCTGCGGTGCGCCCTGAAGCGGTCGGGGTCATCGACGTGATTGATGATAACGGCTTCGCCACATTTTCGGCGGATGGCCGATGGGTGCTGTCCTTGTCGCCGTACAATGCGCCCCGGGTGTGGCCGCACTATCGCACCATGGACGAGCTTTACGAGCGCGCGCGAGAGATCGTCGAACACCTCCAGCCGCTGAGCGACGCCGAAGCCTGTGCGTACCATTTGCAGGTCCAGGGTTGCGGTTTGTAGTTCAATTCGCCAGCCGGCGGAAACGCGAACACCACTCAAAGCCGACGGACCCACGGAGGCAGTCATGCGCCTGGCGAAGCGTCTTGTGATCCTTACGGCCATTGCGACCTTCTTCGCCGCGTTGGGCTCAGCCTCGTCAAGCGAGAGCGGAAGCGAGCGCAGCGAGGACGAGCTGACACTCCACCAGATCTGGCAGGCGAGATATTGGGCCGCTGGAGCTGTCGACCTGACCGAAGCGGGAGACGCTGGCGCTGCGATTGCCGTGGCAATGGCGGCGATGCCCCAGGCCAATCCTGACGGCTGGCCCGACACCGCCGACATCCCCGAGGTGCCGCGTGCCCTCTATGGTGCCTTGCTCGCGCGGCGGGAGATCGCCGTGCTGCGTGGGCATGAAGGGCCGGTGTGGTCCGCCACCTATTCGCCGGACGGCACGCAGATCGTGACGGCGTCCGCGGACGGGACGGCACGGGTATGGGATGCGACGAGTGGCGCGGAAACCGCGACGCTGCAGGGCCACGAGGGCAGCCTTCGGTCTGCGGTGTTCTCTCCCGACGGGCGGCTGGTCGTCACGGCATCGGTCGACGGGACGGCACGGATCTGGGATGCGGCGAGCGGCAATGAGATTGCCACCTTGAGCGGCCACGAGGGCATGGTTCACTCTGCCGCCTTTTCGCCGGACGGCTCGCGGATCGTAACGGCTTCGGTGGACGAAACGGCGCGGATTTGGGATGTGCGAAGCGGCCGCGAGCTTCTGGCGCTGCGTGTCGAAGATGAAGATCCCCTCGAAGGCGGTGAGCTCTTGTCCGCCGTCTACTCTCCCGACGGCGCGCGGATCGTTACCACTTCCACAACCAACGGCGACGTTCGTGTTTGGGATGCTGCGACGGGGGCCGTGATTGCAGATCTGGCGAGGCATGGTCTCTTCCTGACGCCCGCCGTCTTCTCGCCGGACGGCACGCGGATCGCTGCCGGCAGTCCCGTCGACCATCACGGCGATCGGTCAGAGTCGCGGATCTGGGATGTTGAGACCGGCGAAGAGATTGCTGCCTACCGGACAATGGGGGACGGTTCGGTCGTGCGGTCGATCGCGTTCTCTGCGGACGGCGCGCGGGTGGTCATGGCACTGAGTGATCGGACAGCGCGGATACTGAACGCGGAGAGCGGCGCGCTCGTCGCCATGTTCGGTGGGCATGAAGATAGCGTTCTTTCCGCCGCGTTCTCGCAAGACGGCCGACGGGTGATCTCGGCCTCCACCGATCACACGGCGCGCCTCTGGGATGCCGCGACCGGCACCGAGATCGCCGTTCTGCGGGGCCACGACGATGCGGTTTTCTCCGCAATGTTCTCACCCAATGGCAGACATGTCGTCACAACTTCTGGCGATGGCACCGCAAGGGTATGGAATGCGAGGCGCGGAGCGGCGATCACCGTCATTGACGCGAGCTTCAGCCTACGTCTGGAAGAGGTCGCCGTTTCTCCTGATGGGTGGCGGATCGTCACCGCCGGCCCGGACGTAACGCGCGTCTGGAACACCGCCGACGGGACGGAAGTCGTTGCCCTGGTTGGCCACGACGAGCCGGCTTTGTTCGTTGCGTTCTCCCCCGACGGCGCGCGGATCGTGACGGGCGCGGACGATGCGACAGCGCGCATTTGGGAGGCAAGCAGCGGTGCGGAGATTGCCGTGCTGCGAGGCCACCAGCCTCTCGAACGGAGGCGCAGCGCCCCGTACGCCACCTACGCCCCGGACGGCATGCGGATCGTGACGACGGGCGTGGACCGGACGGCGCGGGTCTGGGATGCCAACACCGGTGCGGAGATTGCCGTCCTCAGCGGCCACGAGGATCTTGTCCTTGCTGCCAGGTTCTCACCCGACGGGACACGGATAGCGACCATCTCGCGCGACCAGACGGTGCGCCTTTGGCACGCGGCGGATGGCGCGATGATCGCCGTTCTGGACGGAACCGATGCCGCCTTCTCTCCAGATGGCCTGGTCATCCTGACAGGGTCGCGTCACGCCGGAGTCTCACGGCTTTGGGACGCGGTCACGGCTGCGGCGATCGCTGAGCTGCCGGGGCAACGCTTCGGGCAGAACGCATTTTCGCCGGACGGCTCGCAGTTCGTCACAGCGTCCGACGACAATGCCGCGCGGATCTGGGATGCCGTCGACGGCACGCAGATTGCGGTGCTCCGCGGTCCTGATGCGCGAACCATGGGCGCATCGTTCTCGCCGGACGGCAGTCGCCTTGCCACACGGTATGAAGATGGGACGGTGTGGCTTTGGGAGGTTGCGACAGGTGCGGAAATCGCTGTCCTGGGCACCCCGGGGGACGGGCTTGGATCTCCGAGGTTCTCGCCTGCCCGCGAACACGTGCTGACGACCGGTAACGATGGAAGGGCTCTACTCTGGGACGCGTCAAACGGCGCCCAGCTCGCAGTCCTGCGCAGCCACTCCAGCGGATCCTTCCATCTCGCCGAATTCTCGCCCGACGGGAACTGGATTTTGACGCGCGGCGGGTTCAGCCCCGTCACTGTGTGGCCGCACTATCGCACGTTGGACGAGCTCTACGAGCACGCCAGAGAGATTGTCGAACACCTGCAGCCTCTGAGCGATGCCGAGGCCTGTGCGTACCATTTGCAGATCCAGGCTTGCGGTTTGTAGTTCATTCCGCCAGTCGGCGGCACCGCCAAAACCACTCAATGCCGACGAACCCGTGGAGGCAGTCATGTACCTGGCGAAGCGCGTTGTGGTCTTGACGGCCGTTGCGGCCCTCTTCGGCGCGTTAGGCCCAGCCTCGTCAAGCGAGAGTGGAAGCGAGCGCGGCGAGGACGAACTGACGCTCCGCCAGATCTGGCAGGCGCGATACCTCGCCGCTGAGGCCGTCGACCTGACCGAAGCGGGAGACGCCGGCGCCGCGATCGCAGTGGCGCTTGCCGCAATGCCCCAGGCCAATCCCGGAGGCTGGCCCGACATCACCGCTATCCCCGAGGTGCCGCGCGCCCTCTACGGCGCCCTCCTGGCGAGGCGCGAGATCGCCGTGCTGCGAGGTCATGAAGACTCTGTGACATCGGCCACTTACGCGCCCGACGGCACACGGATCGTGACCACGTCCCGAGATGGTACGGCGCGGCTCTGGGATGCGATGAGCGGCACTGAGATTGCCGTCCTGCGTGGCCATGATGGTCCGATTGCCGACGCCCGTTTCTCGCCCGACGGCACGTCGGTGGTTGCGGTGGGGTCCGACGGCACCGCCCTGGTTTGGGAAGCGATGAGCGGTGCGGCGATGGATGCGCTACCCGGTATTGAGGGTGAAATGGACGGCGCCGTCTTCTTTCCGGATGGCACGCGGCTCCTGACCATCGCCGAACACCACACGGCGCGGGTGCACGACGTCACGACCGGTGAAGAGATCGTGACCCTTCGCGGGCACTCGGATCACATCGTGTCGGCCGAATTCTCTCCGGATGGAACGCGGATCTTGACCTCGGCCTTGGACAGGACCGCACGGGTGTGGGATGCCGCGAGCGGACGCGAAGTCGTCCGGCTTGAGAGCCAGATGGGCCTTGCCCCTTATGCCCTCTTTTCGCCCGACGGTACGCGGATCGGCGCCACCTTCATCTCGCCGCATGTTCTGGGCGATGGCAATGAAATGGCGCAGATCTGGGATGCCGTAAGCGGTGAGACGATCGCCATCCTCGAGGGACATCATAGCAGTGTGACATATCTGGCCTTCTCGCCGGACGGCGCGCGCGTGGTGACGGCGTCTTCCGACAATACCTCGCGCATATGGGATGCGGAGAACGGCAGACTGCTCGCAGTCCTGAGTGGCCATGAGCGAAGCGTTAGGTCCGCGACCTTCTCGCCGGATGGCACACAGGTCCTGACCGCCTCGCGGGATGGTACGGCACGGCTGTGGGAGGCGTCGACTGGCGAGGCGATCGCTACCTTGCGCGGCCACGATGGACCCGTCGGCTCGGCCAGCTTCTCGCCCGACGGTCTGCGAGTGGTCACGCATTCCGCAGACCACACGGCGCGGATCTGGGAAGCGGTGGACGGTGCGGAGATCTTCAGCCTTAGCCTGAGCGACCGCTATTTCGCATATTGTGCCGCTTTGTCGCCGGATGGTTCGCGGGTCGTTTCGGGCTTCGGGGACGGGGTAGCAGTTGTGTGGGACAGAGCCAGCGGGAGGGTGGTCGCCGAGCTGCGCGGCCATGACGACGACATCGTTTCCGTTGCGTTCTCGCCGGACGCCGACCGGATCGCCACGGGCTCGCGGGACGGAACGGCGCAGACATGGGACGTCCAAACCGGTGACGAGATCGCGACCCTGCGCGGCCACGAAGGCACCGTCATGTCCGTGGAATTCTCGCCGGACGGTACGCAAGTGTTGACGGTGTCGTGGGACCAGACGGCGCGGATATGGGAAGCAACCACCGGTGCTCAGATCGCCGTTCTGCAGGACCGCGGGGCCCGAAGGGGATGGGGCGCTACGTTCACTCCCGACGGCACGCGGGTTGTGGCATCGTCCATGTCACTGGGTGGGGAGACGGGGACAAAGACCCGGATTTGGGATTTGGCCAGTGGCGCCCCATTGCAGGCGTTCGACGGCTACACAGCGCATCTCTCGCCTGACGGCGCATCGATCGTGACGGACTATGATGAAGCGATCCGCATTTGGGACGTTGCCAGCGGTGAGGAAATCACCGCCCTGAGAGACTTTGACGAGGGCGACTACCCGATGTCTGCCGTATTCTCGCCGGACGGAAATCGCGTCGTCACGGCCACCTGGGACGCCAGCAAGACTCAGATATGGGATGCGGCCACCGGTGCAGAGATCGTCGCACTGCCCGTCGATACGTACAATCTCAATATCGCTCTGTTCTCACCGGACGGCAGGCACGTGCTGACGGCAAATTGGGTCGGTACCGCCCAGCTGTGGGACGCGGCGACCGGCGCCGAGATTGCTGCAGTGCGCCCCGAAGCGATTGGGGTCATCGATGTGATTGATGATAACGGCTTCGCCACCTTTTCGGCGGATGGCCGGTGGGTGCTGTCCATGTCTCCATACAATGCGCCCCGTGTGTGGCCCCACTATCGCACCATGGACGAGCTTTACGAGCGCGCCCGAGAGATCGTCGATCACCTGCAGCCGCTTAGTGACGCCGAAGCCTGCACGTACTATTTGCAGGTTGAGGGTTGCGGGATTTAGGCCCTTCTGCCAGCCGGCGGCGACGCGAACGCCACTCAATGCCGACGAACCTGTGGAGTCAGTCATGTGCCTGGCGAAGCGCGCTGTGATCTTCACGGCTCTTGCGGCCTTCTTCGGCGCGTTGGGCTCAGCCTCGTCAAGCGAGAGTGAAAGCGAGCGGGGCGAGGGCGAACTGATGCTCCGCCAGATTTGGCAAGCGAGATACTGGGCCGCTGAGGCCGTCGACCTGACCGAAGCGGGAGACGCCGGCGCCGCGATCGCGTTGGCGCTTGCCGCAATGCCCCAGGCCAATCCCGAAGGCTGGCCCGACATCACCGATATCCCCGAGGTCCCGCGCGCCCTCTACGGCGCCCTTTTGGCGCGGCGGGAGGTCGCCGTGTTGCGGGGACATGAAGATGCCGTGACCTCCGTCAGCTTCTCGCTAGACGGGACGCGCATCTTGACCGTGTCGCGCGATGGCACGACGCGGCTTTGGGATGCGGCGAATGGAACTGAGATTGCAGTCCTGCGCGAAATCGGCGGCCGGGTGAGTTTCGCCCAATTCTCGCCGGACGGTGCGTCGGTGATCGCGCGTGCATCCGCCGGGACCGTGCTTGTCTGGAATGCGATGAACGGTACGGCGGTCGACAGACTGCCCGGCTCTGCGCGCGAAGGACGTGGCGGCCTCCTCTCGCCGGACGGCACGCGCATCCTCACCATGCCGCGGCTGTGGGACGTCGCGTCCGGCGAAGAGATCGGGACCCTTCATAACCATTCGGACGCCATCATGGGTGCCTGGTTCTCGCCGGATGGTAGCCGGATAATATCGTACGCCCGAGATGGCACCGCACGCCTGTGGGATGCTTCAAGCGGACGTCAAACCGCAAGCCTTGACCTTGAACCAAGCCATCACCTTCAAGGGTCCTTCCCAGTCTTTGCCGTTCTCTCGCCGGATGGCACCCGTGTCGCTACGACGAGGGAAAGCGACATGGCACAGATCTGGGATGCGGACAGTGGTGTGGTAACCACGGTGCTGCAGAGCGCGTACGGCATTCTGAGGCTAATCCGCTTCTCGCCGGACGGCACACGGGTGGCGGCGGTTTCCACTGATCGGAGTGTGCGCATCTGGGATACCGACAGCGGCGCTCTCGTCGCCGTTCTCCGGGGTCACGAGCGTACGGTGAAATCCATCACCTTCTCCCAGGACGGTGGACAGCTCGTAACGACCTCCAACGACCGCACCGCCCGGCTGTGGGATGCGAATAGCGGCGAGGAGATCGCAACCTTGCGCGGCCACGAGGCACCCGTGCTGTCGGCCGCCTTCTCGCCGGACGGTGCACGGGTCGTCACGGTGTCCCGTGATCACACGGCCAGATTGTGGGATGCCATCGACGGCGCAGAAATCTACAGCCGCAATGACCCCTATGTCGCGAACCGCGCTGTCCTGTCGCCGGATGGCGCACAGGTCGTCCAGATCTTCTGGGACGGATCGGCGCGGTTGTGGGACAGAGCCAGCGGGCGGATTGTCGCCGAGTTGACGGGCCACGACGACGACATCAGCTCCGTGGCCTTCTCACCCGATGGGACCCGGATCGTGACCGCATCTGAAGACGGAACGGCATGGATCAGGAGCGCGTTTGACGGAACGGGGATCGCGATCCTGCGGGGCCACCAGGGGGGCGTCGTCTCTGCGGTCTTCTCGCCGGATGGCCAGCGCGTGCTCACAGCCTCACTCGATGGAACTGCACGGATTTGGGACGCACTTAGCGGTGCTGAGGTCTTGGCGCTACGCGGCCACGAAGAGGGGGTGCTGTCCGCTGTCTTCTCGCAGAACGACACACGCATTATGACGTGGTCTCGGGATGGTACGGCCCGGCTATGGGATGCAGCAAGTGGCGGCGAGATGGCGACGTTCCCGGGGCCCGGCGTTCTCTCCCCGGACGGAGGGTCGGTGGTGACTTACGCTGATCGCGCGGTACACCTTTGGGACACGGCAAGCCGTACGGAGATCGCCGAACTGGATCTCGGCGATCTTCCGTTTCCCGCCCGTTTCTCACCCGACGGATCTCAGGTCGTCACGGTGTCCTTGGGAGACGCGGTGCAAGTGTGGGACGCCGGCACCGGATCCGAGGTCATGTCCCTACCGACCGGCGGCATCACGGCCAACAGTGCAGTTTTCTCGCCTGACGGCACTCGGTTGGTGGTAGCGCACTGGGACGGCTCAGCGGGGCTGTGGGACGTGACGACCGGTATCGAGATCGGCGTGCTGAGGCGGGCAGCATCTGTCGGCCATATCATCGATTTTATTAACTACAACTTCATCTCGACCTCGGGTTTCGCCACCTTTTCCGCGGATGGACGGTGGGTGCTGTCGAAGTCTACCTACGGCGCGCCACGCATATGGCCCCACTACCGCACCATGGACGAACTCTACGAGCGCGCTCGGGACGTGGTCGAGCAGCTTCAGCCGCTGAGCGACGCCGAAGCCTGCGCCTATCACCTGCGCGCAGAGGGCTGCGAACCCTAGATCAGTCCGCCAGCCGACGGTTGCCCGCCGCTGCGTGATCCTCCGCCAGGCAGTGGCTGTGGTCGGACAGCACCTCGATCACGCGGCAGTTGGCGATGCGACCGCCGCGGCAGCCCGCGACCATGCGCTCCAGCTCCGTCTTCAGCGCCGCCAGGGTGGATAGGCGGCGGTCGACCTCGGCCAGGTGGTGTCGCGCGATGCGGTCGGCATCCTCGCAAGCGTGCTCGGGGTCGTCGGCGAGCGCCAGCAGCTCGCGCACGGCGTCCAGCGAGAAACCCAGGTCGCGGCCGTGGCGGATGAAGACCAGGCGGTCGATATGCGCCTGGCCGTAGAGGCGCTGATTGCCCGCCGACCGCCCGGCTGCCGGCATCAGCCCGATCTGCTCGTAATAGCGGATCGTCTGCACCGTCGTCCCGCTGACGCGGGCCAGATGGCCGATCGTCACCATGGATCGAACCTTTCCTCTTGAACCTACAATCGCTGTAGGTCCCACATTCAGGTCAGATGGGTGGACGCGCCGGTAACGGCAAGGGAGAGCGGCTATCGCCATGTCCGGATGCGGGTGCAGCGGAAACGTAAAGTTCGAAGGGGTTTCGGCTTCCTATAAGCGCGTGCTGGTGATCATCATCGCGCTGAACGCGACCATGTTCGGGGTCGAGATGGTGGCCGGCATGGCCGCGGGCTCCATGGCGCTGAAGGCCGACGCGCTGGACTTCCTGGGCGACACGCTGACCTATGGGCTGAGCCTGTGGGTGATCGGCCGGTCTTTGCGCCTGCGCGCGACCGTGGCGGTGCTGAAGGGCGTGAGCCTGGCGCTGATGGGCGCCGGTGTGCTCGCGGCCACGGTGTGGCGTGTCTTTGTGCTGGGCGTGCCTGACGAAATGACCATGGGCGTCGTCGGCTTCCTGGCGCTCGCCGTCAATGTCGCCTGCGCACTGTTGCTGCTGCGGTACCGCGACGGGGATGCCAACGTGCGCTCCGTGTGGCTGTGCAGCCGCAACGATGCCATCGGCAATGTCGCGGTGATCGTGGCCGCGCTGTCCGTGGGGGTCACTGCGACGGCGTGGCCGGACCTGATCGTGGCCGCCTTGATGTCCGCACTGTTCCTGCAGTCTTCCGTCAAGATCCTTCGCCAGGCCGCGGCGGAGCTGCGGTCGACCAGCCAGCGTGCGGCGGCCGAACCGGCATCCGTGTGAACGCGAAGGCCGGTCCACAGGATTGCCACGATCCCGCGCCGGCTATCACGCTGATGCCGCAGTCTGCGCCCAGTTAGGGACCAGACCTGCCTGCCGCAGCCAATGCGGCCGGCTGACAGGGATCGTTTCGGTTCCGCGACTTTCTCACTGGACGCGCCGGACCGAATCTCCCATGTCTTTAAGGGTGTTGTCCGTTGTTGTGGGAGAGCCGCTCCATGGCACAGCCTGTCTGTGCGATTGTGGGCGCCGGCCAGGGACTGGGCCGGGCACTTGCCGAACGGTTCGGGCGTGAAGGGTTCACCATCGCCCTGGTGGGGCGAAGGCCGGAGGCACTGGCGAGCCTGGCCGAAGCCCTTGCAGACCAAGAGATCGATGCCCATCCCTTCACGGCCGACGCCGGTGACCCGACCAGCCTCTTGGATGCGCTGGACGAGGTCAGGGCGGCGCTCGCCGCCCCGCAGGTGCTGATCTACAATGCCGTAGCACTGCGCCAATCGCCGCCAGCCGCGCTTGCGTTCGACGACCTGATGGCAGATCTGAGCGTCAATGTCGGCGGTGCGTTGGTGGCGGCGCAGGCCGTGATCCCGCCGATGCGGGCTGCGCGGGTAGGCACGATCCTGTTCACCGGCGGGGGCTTCGCGTTCGAACCGCAGACGGACCTGGCGTCGCTGGGCGTCGGCAAGGCGGCGCTGCGCAATCTCACCTTCAGCCTCGCCAAGGAACTGGCCGCGGACGGCATCCATGTGGCGACCGTGACCATCGCCGGCATGATCGAACCCGACAGCCCGTTCGATCCGGCCCGAATTGCCCGGATCTACTGGGCGCTCTACGCCCAGACGCCCGAGAATTGGGAGCGCGAGGTCATCTTCCGCGGCTGAGGCGCTCGCTGCCGATTTGCCGCTTGGCTGCGCGGGTAACTGGTCTATTCTCGCCGCCCGATCCCAGGTGGATCGCGAGCCTCCCTTCATCCGGAGAGAACGTGCATATGACGGGCGATGTGAAGCGCGTGGTGCTGGCCTATTCGGGCGGGCTGGACACGTCGGTGATCCTGCGCTGGCTGCAGGAGATCTATGCCTGCGAGGTGATCACCTTTACCGCGGATCTGGGCCAGGGCGAAGAGGTGGAGCCCGCACGCCAGAAGGCGGAGCTGATGGGCGTGCGGCCGGAGCACATCTTCGTGGAAGACCTGCGCGAGACCTTTGTCCGCGACTTCGTCTTCCCCATGTTCCGCGCCAACGCGATCTATGAAGGCACCTATCTGCTCGGCACCTCCATCGCTCGCCCGCTGATCGGCAAGCGCCTGATCGAGATCGCGCAGGAGACGGGCGCCGACGCCGTCTCCCACGGTGCCACGGGCAAGGGCAACGACCAGGTGCGGTTTGAGCTGGCGTGCTATGCGCTGAACCCGGCGATCCGCGTGATCGCGCCGTGGCGGGAATGGGACCTGAACAGTCGCACGCGCCTGCTCGCCTGGGCGGAAGCGCGCCAGATCCCCATCAAGCGCGACAAGGGCGGCGAGCCGCCCTATTCCACGGACGCCAACCTTCTGCACATCTCCTACGAGGGCAAGGCGCTGGAAGACCCATGGGTCGAACCCGACGAGGAGATGTTCACCCGCACGGTGGCGCCCGAACAGGCGCCCGACAAGCCGACCTATGTGGAGATCGCTTTCGAGCGTGGCGATCCGGTGTCGGTCGATGGTCAGGCCCTGTCGCCGGCGGCTTTGTTGACGCGGCTGAACGAACTGGCCGGCGCAAACGGAGTTGGCCGCGCGGACATCGTTGAGAACCGCTTCGTCGGCATGAAAAGCCGCGGCGTCTACGAGACGCCGGGCGGCACCGTGCTGCACATCGCGCGCCGAGCCATGGAGAGCCTGACGCTGGACCGCAATGCGGGACATCTGAAGGACAGCCTGATGCCGCGCTATGCGGAGCTGATCTACAACGGCTTCTGGTTCGACCCCGAGCGCGAGGCCCTGCAGGCGCTGATCGACCGGACGCAGGAACGGGTCAGCGGCACGGTGCGGCTGAAGCTCTACAAGGGCTCCGCCATGGTGGTCGGCCGCAAGAGCCCGCACAGCCTCTATTCCACCGAGCACGTGACGTTCGAGGAAGATGCCGTCTACGACCAGCGCGACGCCGAGGGCTTTATCAAGCTGAATGCGCTGCGCCTGCGCCTGGGCGCGCGGGCAGGGGGATAGACGGCGTTACGTCGCGGGCGCGCGGGGATGTCGGGTTTCGCTTCGCTCTACCCGACCTACGTCGCGCCGACCATGGGCCGCGCGTAGGTCGGGTAGAGGCGTAGCCGAAATCCGACGGTCACCCGGCCTTCGTGTCCGGTGCCGGCTTGGTGTCTCCACCGGCATCGGGCTCGCCGCCATTTCCGGACGCGCTTCCCAGCGCCGCCGTCAATGCACCGAGATCCGTGCCGCTGAGGCCGATATCCTTCAAGAGCGCGTCGATCAGCGGAGCCTGGCTGCGGTAGCGCAGGGCCGAGGCAACGACCTGATCGGCCAGGTTGCCGGGCGCAGCGGCGCCGTTGCTGTGCTCTGCAGCTCGGCCATTGCCGCCGCCGATGCCATCGACCTGCAGGATCTTGATGCCGTCAATCTTCTCCATCGGCCGGACGCTTTCGGCGATGATCTGCGGCATGTGCTCCAGCAAGGCCAAGCGCAGGCGCAGCGCGATGATGTCTTCGCTCAGCACGTTGTCCGCTTCGTTCAGCGCCCGTTTACCGGTGGCGTCGATGGCGTAGCGCACCTCTGCTGCGGCGGCGCGCAACTTCTCCGCCTCGCTTTCGCCTTCGGCTTCGATCCTCTGCTTGTCGGCCCTGGCGTTGGATAGCGTGCGGACGGCCTCGGCTTCGTCTTCCGCGGCCTGCTTCTCGGCATCCGCCGCCACCATGCGGCCGATGGCTTCCCGTTCGGCGATCTTGCGCGCCTCGACCAGCTCGATCGCCTTCTGACGCTCGGCGATCTCGCTCTCCCGCACCGTGCGCACCTGCTCTTCCGCCTTCACGGCCTGCGCCCGCGCTGCGTTCGCCTCGGCTTCGGCGTGGCTCTGATCGCGCGACTTCTCAGCGACGGCGACGGCGCGCTCCTGCTCGGCCAGTTCCAGCGACTTGCGCTTCTCGATCTCGGCGATCTCAAGCGACCGTTCCTTGCCGATGCGTTCGTTCTCGATATCGCGCTCCGCCTGCACTTCCGACTGCTGGACCTCGAGCCGGGCGGCGATACGTGCCTTCTCTGATGTGCGTTCGCCATCGGCCTCGCGCTCCGCGATTTCCGCCTGGGTCGACGCGCGTCGGGTTGCGATCTCCTGCTCCTGCTCCAGCTTGGCGTATTCCTCATCGCGTGTGAGGCCAAGGCGCAGGCGTTCCGCCTCCAGGTTCTTCTGCTTGATGGCGACTTCCGCGTCCTGCTCGATCTCGTTGCGGCGGCGGCGCTTTTCCTCGATCTCGCTGGTCAGGCGCGTCAGGCCGGCGGCGTCGAAGGCGTTGTCGGGGTTGAAGTACTCGCGGTTGGTCTGGTCGAGGCCGGTCAGCGAAACCGATTCCAGTTCCAGACCGTTCTTCAGAAGGTCTTCGGTGACGGCCAACTGCACTTTCTGCACGAAGCTGACGCGCTGCTCATGCAGCTCTTCCATCGTCATCTCGGCGGCGACTGCACGCAACGCGTCGACGAACTTGCCTTCCACCAGCTCTTTGAGCTGGTCCGGCGCCATCGTCTTCATGCCCAGGGTCTGTGCGGCGTTGGCGATGCTCTCCTTCGTCGGCTGGACGCGGACATAGAATTCGGCCGTGACGTCGACGCGCATCCGGTCGCGGGTGATCAACGCCTGCTCGTTCGGCCGGCGGACCTCCAGCCGGAGCGTGTTCATGTTGACGGGAATAATGTCGTGGAACACAGGCAGCTGGATGGCGCCACCGTCCACGATCACCTTCTGCCCGCCAAAACCGGTGCGAACATAGGCGATCTCTTTCGATGCCTTGCGGTAAAGCCGGGCGATGATCATCCCGACGGTGAAGATCGCCACCAGCGCCAGGACGACGATGATGATGATTCCGATAAGGCTGTCGGTCACAGGTTTCTGGCCTCCAGGTTCAGTGTTGTTGGCAGAATCTAGGACTAAGGTCCTGCTTTGAAGATGAAGGTCACGCTCTGGCCTTTCGAGCCAGTGCGCTGATAAGCGACCTCTACGGCTGCCCTACGGCATCGCCAGACGAAGATCGTTCCCGCAGTCAGCATCGCTGCCAAGGCCACAGCGATGATGACGATGTCGACAAGACTGTCGGTCACGGGTTTCTGGCCTCCTTGTTCGTTGGGTCGGGCGACGTCCGCTCAAGCACCAACCACCTTGAAGATATTGCCCTCACGCGTCAGCAGCCGGACGGCTGCTCCGGAGGGGAAACTGTCACCCGGCTGGTCCGGTTCGACACGGACATAGTGCGTACGGCCGTGCGCGTCCGTCAGGCGGGCCTCTGCCGGTTGTCCGGCTGCGGCGATACCCACGGTGATGATCGCCGTGCTACCGATGAAGCTGTTGACCGAGACGGCGTACGTTTCCTCCTTCGGGATCAGCTTTGCTACCGCCAGGCCGAAGAAGCGTACGCCCGGAAGGGCGACGGCAAGGGCGGGGACCGCTGCGAACCAGCCGGGGATGAACCGTCCCATCACCCCCTGTGCCGCCGTCTGCAGCACCAGGCCGGCAACGCCGAAGCTGAATAGGAACGCGACCAGCAGCACAAGCATCGGAGCCTTGCCGACGCCCAGCCAGGAGAGAGCACCGCCGAGTGCTCCGCCACCCGCCGATCCGACGCCGCCTGCGTCCACATCGGCATCCAGATCCAGATCGGCATCCAGGTCCATATCGGGCAGCATTCCGTCGATCGTCTGGGCCAGGCTAGCGCCAAACAGCATGCCGACCGCTTCCAGAAGGGCGAGCACCAGCATCAACGCGAGAGCGGCACTGAACGCCACGTTCTCTCCGGCCAACAGCAATTCCATAAAGGATCTTCCCTCCTCACTCGCGGCCTATATTCTCAAGATAGGAATGTGATACCAACGGAACAATGACCGATACGGGAGAAACCCGCAGGCAGCGGTAGACTGACAGCGCATTTGGGCAGGCTTGGGGCGATCTTCATCGCCAAGGGCTGCCCCGCGACGGAGTGGTCCAGGTTGTCCAGCTTGGGTTGCTCAAGCAACCAATTCGCGCTATCCCCTGGTGTCAAGCGGACGCGCAGAGTTCAGCCATCGCAACAGGCCCAAGGCGGCCGCCGCGTGTCCGGCCAACCGGTCCCTTTGGTGCGTGCAGATGCGGGCAGGCGGACCGCATGGAGCCTGGGGATGTCACGAAACGACCCAACCGCCTGGGGGAGCATGAAACCATGGCACGCAAGAAGATCGCGCTGATCGGCGCCGGGCAGATCGGCGGCACGCTGGCGCTGCTGGCTGGGCAGAAGCAACTTGGCGATGTCGTCCTGTTCGACATCGTCGACGGAATGCCGCAGGGCAAGGCGCTGGACATCGCCCAGCTGGCCCCGGTGGAAGGGTTTGACGCGGCCTATTCGGGCACCGGCGACTATGCCGACATCGCGGGTTCCGATGTGGTGATCGTCACCGCCGGCGTCCCGCGCAAGCCTGGCATGAGCCGCGACGACCTGATCGGAACGAACACCAAGGTGATGAAGGCCGTGGGCGAGGCCATCAAGCAGTACTGCCCGAACGCCTTTGTCATCTGCGTCACCAATCCGCTGGATGCCATGGTCGGTGCCCTGCAGAAGATCGCGGGTCTGGCGCCGAACATGATCTGCGGCATGGCCGGCGTGCTGGACAGCGCGCGCTTCCGCTGTTTCCTGGCCGAAGAGTTCAACGTCTCTGTGGAAGACGTGAGCGCCTTCGTGCTGGGCGGGCATGGTGACACCATGGTGCCGCTGGTCCGCTATTCCACCGTCGCCGGCATCCCGCTGCCGGACCTGGTGGCCATGGGCTGGACCACGCAGGAGAAGCTGGACGCCATCGTCAAGCGCACCCGCGGCGGCGGCGGCGAGATCGTGGCGCTGCTGAAGACCGGATCGGCGTTCTATGCGCCTGCCGCCTCGGCCATCGCCATGGCGGAAAGCTATCTCTACGACAAGAAGCGCCTCCTGGCCTGTGCCGCCCATCTGTCGGGCGAGTACGGCGTCGACGGCATCTATGTGGGCGTGCCCGTGATCATCGGTGCCGGCGGCGTGGAGAAGATCGTGGAGATCAGCATGAACGACGACGAAAAGGCTATGTTCGATCACTCGGTGGGCGCGGTGAAAGAGCTGGTCGCCGTCACAGAAGGCATGCTGGCCGAGCTGTAAGGCGGTTTGCGGTCCGGCAGCGCCGATGCCGCCGGACGCGACCAAATGTGTGGGGCCCGCCCTCGGTTGGGGCGGGCCCTTGCATGTCTGCCGCAGGCCGAGCGCAGGCATTCATTCCGGGCTCCGTTTGGGCTATACCCGCCAGCCATGAGCGACACCACAACGCCGACCAGTGCCGAGAGTGAACCCCGCGGCTGGTTTTCCCGCCTGCGTTCCGGCCTGTCCCGGTCGTCGTCGAAGCTGAGCGACGGCATCGGCGGCATCTTCACAAAGCGCAAGCTGGATGACGAGACGCTGGAAGAGCTGGAAGAGCTCTTGATCGCGGCCGATCTCGGCCCCGCGACGGCAGCCAAGTTGGCGGCCGAACTGGCCCGTAGCCGCTTCGGCGCCACCGTGACACCGGAAGAGGTGCGCGAGGTTCTGGCGGAAGAAATCGCCAAGATCCTGGAGCCGGTGGCCCAGCCGGTCAATTTCCTGGCGGATCACCGGCCCAACATCATGTTGGTGGTCGGTGTGAACGGCACCGGCAAGACGACGACGATCGGCAAGCTGGCGGCCCAGTGGCGCCATGCCGGACTGAAGATCCTGCTGGTGGCCGGTGACACCTTCCGCGCTGCCGCGATCGAGCAGCTACAGGTCTGGGGCAACCGCGCCGGCTGCCCGGTGCTGACGCGTGATCCCGGCTCCGACGCCGCGGCGCTGGCTTTCGACGCCTTCACCCTGGGCAAGGCGCAGGGCAGCGACCTCATGGTCGTGGACACGGCAGGGCGGCTGCACAACAAGGCCGACCTGATGGCGGAGCTGAACAAGATCGTCCGCGTCCTGAACAAGAAGGACGAGACGGCACCGCATCATGTGATCCTGGTGCTGGACGCAACCACTGGTCAGAACGCCCACACGCAGGTCGAAGTGTTCCGTGAGATGGTGAACGTGACCGGCCTGGTGGTCACCAAACTGGACGGAACGGCCCGCGGCGGCGTGCTTGTCTCGCTGGCCGAGCGTTTCGGGCTGCCGGTGCACGCAATCGGCGTCGGCGAAGGTCAGAACGACCTGCGGCCGTTCGAGCCGCGGCAGTTCGCACGGTCTCTCCTGGGTCTCGATGACCCCTAACGGTGACATGGCCGCTGGCGCCGTCATGCTCGTCGACCGGGCGGATGCGGCGCTTGAGGCGGTCGCCAGGCTCTATGACCAGGCCACCAGCCATCTGCGGGACGCGTTCGACGGCTTTGTCCGCGGTACGACCATGGCCGGCCGGGTGCGTGGCTGCTACCCGTTCGTCGAGGTCGCGGTCGAAGGTTATGCGCCGTTGCCGCAGGACCTGCGGCTGTCGTACGGGTTCGTCGATCGGCCAGGACGCTACCGCACGACGCTGACGCGACCCGACATCTTCGGCCCTTATCTGAAACACCAGTTCGAGCAGCTGCTTGCCAACAATCTCGGCCCCCTGAAGATCGGCGTCAGCGACCAGCCCATCCCGATACACTTCGCCTTCCCGAGCGGGTTGCCGGGGGCGCTGATGTCGCCGGAGAAGGTGCGCGCCTTGCGCGACTGCTTCGACGTGCCGGATCTCGCACATCTGGACGACAACATCGTCAACGGCGCCGACGAGCCACCGCCGGACGAGCCCGGTCCGCTGGCTCTGTTCACCGCGTCGCGGATCGACTACAGCCTGCACCGCCTGCAGCACTACACGGCCACCAGCCCGCAGCATTTCCAGAACTACGTGCTGTTCACCAACTACCAGTTCTATGTGGACGAGTTCGTCCGGCTGGCGCATGGGCTGATGGCTGCCCCGGACAGCGACTATTCGGCGTTCGTGGAACCCGGTGACCGGATCACCAGGCATGTTAGTGCCGCCGGCAACCAGCCGCAAGCCGCACAGCCCACCGTGCCGCCACCGGCCCGGATGCCGCAGATGCCGGCCTATCATCTGGTGCGTGAAGGCGGCCAGGGCATCACGCTGGTGAACATCGGCGTCGGCCCCTCCAACGCCAAGACAGCAACCGATCACATCGCGGTCTTGCGCCCGCATGCCTGGCTGATGCTGGGTCACTGTGCGGGCGTGCGGAACACACAGCAGATCGGCGACTATGTACTGGCGCACGGCTATGTGCGCGAAGACCATGTGCTGGACCGCGACCTGCCGACCTGGGTCCCGATCCCGCCTCTGGCCGAGATTCAGCAGGCATTGGAGACCTCTGTTGCGGAGGTCACGGGTCTGTCGGGTTACGCCTTAAAGCGTGTGATGCGCACGGGCACCGTGGCCACCATCGACAACCGCAACTGGGAGCTGCGCGACCATTCCGAACCCGTGCGCCGCTTCAGCCAGAGCCGCGCGATCGCGCTGGACATGGAAAGCGCCACCATCGCCGCCAACGGCTTCCGCTTCCGCGTGCCCTACGGCACGCTCTTGTGCGTGTCCGACAAGCCGCTGCACGGCGAACTGAAACTGGCCGACATGGCCGACGCCTTCTACCGCCGCCAGGTGGACCAGCACCTGCGCATCGGCATGCTGGCGATGGAAAGGCTCCGCACGCTCGGCATGGAACGCCTGCACAGCCGCAAACTGCGCAGTTTCTCGGAGGTGGCGTTTCAGTGACGTCGAAGCGCTTTTCGGGGGATTCGCTCGCCGAAGATCAATCAACGTCAAAGCGCATTATGACTTGGATATACCGTCATGCTCGCGAAGGCGAGCATCTCCGGCCGGTTTGCTGAGCTCAACGAGATCTTCGCCTTCGCGAAGATGACGTGAAAGATAACGGCGACTTGCGGCGTTGCGGTTCAGCCCTACTCGGCGCCAAACGGCGGAAACAATCCGCCCGCCGTCGGGGCCGGCGGCGGGCGTGAGGGTCGTGCTCTGGGGATGAGGGCGCTTACTTCTTAAGCGCCGCGACGCCCGGCAGGTCTTTGCCTTCCAGCCATTCCAGGAAGGCGCCGCCGGCAGTTGAAACATAGCTGAACTTGTCGCCAACACCGGCATGGGCCAGCGCCGCGACCGTGTCGCCGCCGCCGGCCACGGTCAACAGCGCGCCCGCGCCCGTGCGGCTCGCCGCCTCTTGCGCCACCACATTGGTGCCGGCATCGAAGGGCTCCACCTCGAACGCGCCCAGCGGGCCGTTCCACACAACCGTCTTGCAGTCGGCGAGCTTGCCCTTCAGCATTTCTGCGGAGGCGGGGCCGATATCCAACACCATGCCGTCGGCCGGCACGGCATCGACCGAAAGCGTCTCGCTGGGCGTGCCCGCCTTGAACTCCTTGCCCACCACGCCGTCGGTCGGCAGCAGGATCTCACAGCCAGCATCCGCCGCCTTGCCCATGATGGTGCGCGCTTCGTCCGCCATGTCCTTCTCGCACAGGCTGGCGCCGAGATCCTTACCCTGGGCATAGAGGAAGGTGTTGGCCATGCCGCCGCCCAGCGCCAGCATGTCGACCTTGGAGACCAGGTTGCCCAACAGGTCGAGCTTGGTGGAGATCTTGGCACCCCCGACCACGGCCAGCACCGGGCGCTGCGGCGCCTCCAGCGCGTCGGTCAGGGCCTCCAGCTCGGCCTGCATCAGCCGGCCGGCGGCCGCAGGCAGGACCCGGGCGATCGCCTCGGTGGAGGCATGCGCACGGTGGGCGGCAGAGAAGGCGTCGTTCACATAGATGTCGCCGAGCGCGCCCAGCTTGGCCGCGAAATCGGCGTCGTTCTTCTCTTCCTCCGCATAGAAGCGCAGGTTCTCCAGCACCAGGAACCCGCCCGGCTCCAGTGCGGCGACGGCGGCTTCCGCCACGGGGCCGATGCAATCGTCGGCAAAGGCGACGGGCTTGCCGAGCGCCGTGGCCAGCGCGTCTGCAACCGGCTTCAAGGTGAATTCGAGCTTGCGGGTGCCCTTGGGGCGGCCGAAATGGCTCAGCATCACCACCTTGGCGCCTTTGCCGGCAAGCTCGGTCAAGGTCGGAACCAGGCGGTCGAGCCGGGTCGTGTCGGTGACCGCGCCGTCTTTCATCGGGACGTTCAGATCGCCGCGGACAAGCACCGTCTTGCCGGCCACGTCGATGTCGTCGAGCGTGTTGAATGCACCCATGGCGCCCGGGTCCTTATTGGTTCACTGGTGAAACAGGGATTGGTTACCTTGGCAAGCAACCATATCGCCGTTCATCGGCGCATTGACGTGGCGCAAATCGGTCCCCGCCGAGAGCGCTGCTGGGCGCCCGACACGTCACCATCCCGCGGTGCCGGGGCCGCCTTTGAACGGGCCGCGAACGCCGCGCGTGATCCAGCCGCCGTAGAAGTCGCCGGGCTGGGCGGCCACCACCTCGCCATCGACGGAGCAGCGGTCGCACCTGCTGGCATAGAAGCAGAAATGGTCTGCCAGCCGCTCATAGCCGCGCCAGGGCTGAGGATAGCTCCAGGCAATGTCGGCCACTCGGTAGCGCCCGATCATCAGGTCCCAATAGACGGCCGGCCCTTTGAATTCGCAGACCGAAGTGCGGTTGCCGGGCTGCAGCAATTCGCGCGCCACATCGGCAGGCGGAATGTAATACGTCGGCGGATGGCTGGTCTCCAGCACCCGCAGGCCGTCCGTGGTTTCGGCAACGACGCGCCCGTGCACCTCCACCACCAAACGGGACCGCACGGCTTCGATACGCGGCGGGCGGGGGTAGTCCCAGACGGATTCCGCCCCATCTTCCGTCATCGATACCTTGTCCATTCCGCCCGATCCTCCGCCCAACCGCTGTCGATCGGTAAGATTGTTCGAAAATGCCGTTCGTCGAGGGGATGGGCGGATCGAGCGTCGCCGAACCTTTGCCATCGGCTGGCCAGACTTTTCCGGCAGGTCCGATATCGGCGGCGGCCCGAAACAACACGGGAGCACTCTCGATGGTGACGGCACTGGACCGGATGGCGTTCGCGATGTCGCAGACCGCGCGGGTCGGGTGGTTTCTTGCCGAGTACCGGATGTCGGTCCGCACCTCGCGCGGCTCCATGCCCAAGGCGAAGAGCCGGCGCAACGTGCCGCAGACCGCCGCGATCGTGGCGGAACTGCGCCGGCTGTTCGTCCGCGACTGGCAGAATGTCCGCGCCGGCTATTACCGCCTGCCGCACGACGTGATGCCGAGGCCGCGACAGCTGCTGGCCGATGCACGCGGGTTCTTCCGCGATCTGCCGACGGTCAACCGCCGCCGGCGCGAGCGACACGGCGACGAGGTGCGGGAGACGGCTGACCGGGCCACTGCAGGGCTGCCCGACTATTACCTGCAGAACTTCCACTTCCAGACCGACGGCTATCTGTCTGCCGACTCCGCCCGCCTCTATGACCATCAGGTCGAAGTGCTGTTCGGTGGCGGTGCCGATGCCATGCGCCGCCAGGTCCTGGTGCCGATCCATCACTACCTTGGCGCCCGCCCGGCAGAGGCCGTGCGGCTGGTCGACGTGGCCTGCGGCACGGGGCAGTTCCTGACCTTTCTGAAGGACACCCATCCGATGATGTCGACCGTCGGGGTCGACCTGTCGCATCCCTATCTGCAGGAGGCGGGCCGGCGGCTCGCCCCTTGGCCGCGCACGCAGCTCCTACAGGCGCAGGGCGAACGGATGCCGCTTGCCGACGCCACGGCCGATCTCGTGACCTGCATCTTCCTGTTCCACGAGCTGCCGAACGAGGTGCGCCGCGCCGTAGCAGCGGAGATGGCGCGCGTGCTGAAGCCCGGCGGGCAGCTGATCTTCCTCGACAGCCTGCAACTGGGAGACCGCCCAAGTTTCGACGGATTGCTCGAGTATTTCCCGAGAGCCTTCCATGAACCCTACTATGAAGAGTATACTCAGGACGATTTGATCGGACTGTTTCGCGATACAGGGCTGAGTTTCGTGGCCCTGGACCATGTGTTCATGTCAAAGCTGCTGCTGTTCGAGAAGCCATGAGGCCATTGGTGCCGGGAGACACGCTGGCGGAGCTGAACCTCAAAGATCCCGGAACGTATCGGTTCTGGTGGAATGACTGCGTCCGGGCGGCGGATATCGACGCCACGGGTCGGGTGGGCGGCGACGCGATCGGCATCTATTTCGAAGAGGCGCGCGCAGCGCTTTTCGAAACGGCCGGTCTTCTGGAGGATGGGGCGCCCGTCTCGACCACCCTCGGTCACCTGGCGATCGACCGGCTTGCCGATCTGTCCTATCCGGCAGAGCTCAGGATCGGCAGCCGCGTGCTGCAGATGGACGCGGCGACCGTCCGGTCGGTCCAAGCGATCTTTCATGACCGTGTCTGCGTGGCCACGGCAGAGACCGTCACGGTGCTGTTCGACGAGCGGCAGCGCGCGCCGAAGCCGTTGACCCCGGCGCAGCGTCGCCGGCTGCAGCCCTACGGGTGAGCCGGCCCGAATGCCGTGCGGGCCAGCATCGCGATCATCAGAAGCGACAGGAGGGACATGGCGAAATGCTTGCCGCGGTTCTGCCACGGCAATTGCAGCGCAATGGGGGCCGCCTTGTAGAGCAGCACAAGCGTGTAGATCAGCCCGGCAAGAAACACGAAGGCGCCGATGATGGGCAAGGTCACGACGGTCTTGGCCAGGAGGTAAGGCGTGGAGGCGAGCGCAACCATCACGAAGGCGGCGTTGAAAGTCGCCTGGCCGCCGAAGACGCCGGCGAAGAACATGACCACCCCTGAGATGACGGCCACGCCGACGAAGTTGACGACGATCTCCATGACAAACTGCAGCAGCAGCAACTCCAATCCGGCCTCGGCGTGAGCGGCAAGGAGCTGCGGCGGGAATAGCCAGATCATGACAGTCGACATGGCCGCTGTCAGGACGATCAGCGGCACCGCGTGTTCGCGCGCGGCCACGCCCCAGGGCGGCACTGGTCTCACATGGTCGCGGATCGTTGCGTCGGGCGCTGCGATCATGCCCCGGCAGCGGGCGACGAAGGCGGAAGGGTCAAACATCGGTCACTTCTGAAGCAACGGGCTGGCACGACCCCAGGGCGGGTCGGACGATTAGAACATAGGATCGGCCGTACCACATTTCGATGCCGGACCTCTTGTCTCCGGCGGCCGGCCCGTGGCAAAGCCGGATGCCATGAATCGAGCACACGGACAATCCGGTCCCGCCAGTCTGTCCCCGGGGCGCGTTGTGGAGCTGACGGTCGACGCGATCGGCGGCCGCGGCGACGGTATCGCCAAGGCCGCGGATGCCACGATTTTCATCCCGCAGACGGCCCCCGGCGACCGCGTAAGGGTGACGCTGGACGAAACCGCGCGCGGGGTGGCGGCCGGGGCTTCGGTGGAGCTGCTGCATCCGGGCGACGGTCGGGCCGAGCCTCCATGCCCGCATTTCGGCCCCTGCGGCGGATGCCTGATCCAACATCTGACGCCCGACGTCCAGAGCGACTGGAAGCGCCGGCTTGTGGCCGAGGCGCTGGACCGCCAGGGCTTGGGCAGCGCGCCCGTCGGACCGGTGATCGCGGTCCCCCCGCAGTCCCGCCGGCGCGTGACGATGGCCGCCCGGCGCGGCGAGACGCGCCTCTTCCTCGGTTTCAACGAGCGGGCATCGAACCGGATCGTCGATGTCGAGGCCTGCGCAGTGGCGCGGCCTGAGATCATCGCCATCCTGCCGGATCTGCGGCAGTTGCTGACGGGGCTGCTGCGGCGGGGCGAAACGCGCGACATCGCGGTAACCACGCTGGATGACGGTCTGGATCTGGTGCTTGTCGGCGGGCCGCCGCCCGATCTGACCGCCCGCGAGGCGCTTGCGCGGTTCGCTGAGAGAGTTGATGCGGCGCGTCTCAGCTGGCGTGCGGCACCGGGCAGCCAGGCGGAACCGATCGCCCATCGGCGCGCCGGCACCGTGCGGCTGGGCGGCGTGCCCGTGACGGTGCCGCCCGGCGGCTTTCTGCAGGCGACGGCAGAGGCGGAAGCCGCGATGGCCGAGGCCGTCGTTAGCGCGGTCGGCGACAGCGCCAGGGTCGCCGATCTGTTCTGCGGGGCCGGCACCTTAACCTTCGCGCTGGCGCGCGCCGCTTCGGTGGTGGCTGTCGACGGCGATGGTGAGGCGATCGAGGCGTTGCGTGCCGGCGCCCGGCAGGCCGGGCTGGATGGGCGCATCCAGGCGAGGGGCCGCAATCTCTACGAAGATCCGCTGACGGAAAGCGAGCTTCGGGCCTTCGACGCTGTCGTGTTCGACCCGCCGCGCCCTGGAGCTCGCGACCAGGCTGGCCGCCTTGCTGCCGGCGGCGTGCCGACGGTAGTCGCCGTATCGTGCAACCCCGCCAGCTTCGCCCGCGACGCCCGCATCCTGACCGAAGGCGGCTATCGCCTGGAAAGCATCACGCCGATAGACCAGTTCCTGTGGTCGGCGCATGTGGAGCTGGTGGCGGTGTTCCGACGACCGTAACGTCGCCCCGGTGGCTGGGCCATGCCAGCAGCCGAAAGCGACGTATCCGGTTGTCGGTGGCATTATCTAACTGGCGCCCGAGCGCGCTGCTTTCGGCCAAATGGGGACAGTTGCGGTCGTGAGGGTGGGCACGGCGCAGACCGGCAACTGACCATTCAGCTGTCTGAAAAACCGCTCGGCGTTACTTGAGCAGGCTCCTAGTGGGCGATCCCCGGCAACGCCTCAAGCGACGCGGCAAGCTGTTGAGCAAAGCGGTAGCTGGCCACGGATAAAGAGCCACCCTTGTGCTGTCCCAAGAGCAGATGGCCATGGGGTAGATCCTGCTGCGCAATCTTTCGGACAACGAAGCCGCGATCACTTCGCAAGCCTGCAGCAATCTGGAAGCCCACAAGGTTCTCGTGCAGCACGTAGTGGCGGATCAGTTCGAAGGAGTCGGTTTCGACCCGAGGCGCCACGCGGCGGCCTATTCGCTTTGCGGCAAGTTCGAGGATAGCGCGCACGCCGTACTGCATCGATGGCGCCACATGGTCGTGGTCCAGGCAGTCACGCAGGCGCAGTTCCCTGTTTGCAGCAAGCGGATGGTCCGGTGACAAGATCGCATGGATCGGTTGGTGCACCGAATGCAGCACGTCAAAGTCCACAAGAAGGATGGGCTCGAACACGAGCGCCAGGTCACAGGCAAACTGGGCAAGCTCTCGCTCTGCCTGTTCGCGATCCCGGACATGGATTGAAAAGGTCACGCCGGGGTGACTGCGCCGATAGAGCGCGATCTGCTCAGGCAGGAAGTACGGTAGCAGTGCCTGGCTGCAGGCAATGGTCACATGGCCGCGGCGCTCTCCGGCGAGATCGGCGACCCGGCTCTTGAGCCGCTCCAGGTCCGATTTCTGCGACATGTAGTGTTGAAGCACCATCTCGCCGACCGTGTTCAACCGTACCCCTCGCGGCAGGCGATCGAAGATGGCGCTGCCAAACTCCTCCTCGAAGCGGGCAATGCGCCGATTGAGCGCAGACGCCGTGATGTTGCTGTCCTCGGCGGCTTTTCGGATCGAACCGGCCCGGGCCACCGATGCAATCAGGCGGAAGGTATCGAGATGGCGCATCAGATCCTGAGTGGTGCGTTTCGTGCACCAGTTAGGTGAATTATTAGCATTTCCGGAACCACCCGAAAAGCCGCATCGTGCGCCAACCGTCCCCTCTGGATGGAGCATCCGATGAGCCTCGACCGCCGGACCTTCCTGACAACCGCAACGGCCAGCGCCGCTGTGCTGCCGTTTCTCAAATTCCTGCCCGCCAATGCGCAGGCCGGCGACACCTTGGTCGTCGTCACCGGGCAGACCATCAACAGTCTTGATCTGCACCGCACCGGCACCAACCGGGCCAGCTATCAGGTGGCCGTCAATTGCTATGACCGGCTGGTGCGGTTTGGCACCAAGGTCCTGCCGTCCGGCGACGTTTCCTTCGACTATTCGGTTCTGGAACCGGAGCTTGCCGAAAGCTGGGAAGTCTCCGATGACGGTCTGACCTTGACCTTCAAGCTCAATCCCAATGCGCGCTTCTGGGATGGATCGAAGGTCACTGCGGAGGATGTGAAGTGGTCGTTTGACCGGGCCGTCAGCGTCGGCGGGTTCCCCTCCGTGCAGATGCGCGCCGGAGGCATGAGCCGCCCGGACCAATTCACCGCGGTTGATGAGGAGACCTTCACGGTCACCCTCGATCAGCCATCCAAACTGGCGCTGCCGGACATGGCCGTTCCGGTTCCCTTCGTCATCAATTCGGCCGTGGCGCTCGCGAACGCGACGGATGCCGATCCTTGGGCGATGGAATATCTGCACCAGAACCCGGCGGGCTCCGGGGCGTTCCGCGTGGCGCGCTGGGATCAGGGCCAGCAGCTTGTCTATGAGCGCAATGACGAGTGGACCGGCGGACCATTGCCGGCCGTGCAGCGGGTCATCCTGCGCGAAGTGCCGAGCCAGGCGACACGGCGCGCGCTGATTGAGCGCGGCGATGTGCAGATGTCCTTCGACATTCCGAACCGCGATGCTTCGGAACTAGCTGAAAGCCTGACCGTCCATTCGACACCGATAGCCAACTGCATCCACTGCGTGGCGCTCAACACGAGCTTCGAGCCCTTCCGCGACCCCGATGTGCGCAAGGCCGTCGCCTACGCCGTGCCGTACGAGGCGATCTTCCAGGCGGCCGCCTATGGTCGCGGAGCACCGCTCTGGGGTGGTTCGGAGGAGATTTCCGACATCGCGTGGCCGCGCCCCTTCCCCTATGCGACCGACCTGGACATGGCGCGCGAGCATATGGCCCGGTCAGGCTTTGCCGATGGGTTCGAAGTTCCCCTTTCCATCAGTCTCGGTCTTGCCGATTGGATGGAGCCCACAGCACTTCTGCTTCAGGAAGCTCTCGGCGAGATCGGCATTCAGGCGACCATCGACCGTATCCCGGGCGCGAATTGGCGGACGTCCGCCCTCGTTGAGAAGACGCTGCCGCTTCACCTTGAAAACTTCGGCGGCTGGCTCGACACGCCCGACTATTATTTCTTCTGGGCCTATGTTGAAGGCAACCTCTTCAACTCTTCGAACTATCGCAATGAAGAGATTGAGAGTCTGGTCGAGGCGACTCTCCATATGCCGATGGACCATCCCGACTATGCGGGCAACGTACAGCGGATGTTTGCGATCGCCATCGAGGATCTGCCGCGCATCCCGCTTTACCAGCCGGCGCTGAACGTCGCGATGAACGGGGCCGATGGCTACCAGTTCTGGTTCCACCGTCAGCTCGATGCCCGCAGCCTGACCCGGCAATCGGCATGAACGATCGGCTCGGTGTCCGTCCGAAAATGGGCCTCTTGACCCGTCTTCGCAGCGACGCCGGCCCCGGCAATCTCCAACGGACACTCACGGCGATAGGTCTGCGCATCGCGCAGACCTTGCCGGTACTAATCGGCGTGGTGCTGATCAGCTTCGTGCTGACCCGCGCTCTGCCGGGCGATCCGGCGGCCTATTTCGCTGGCGTGCTGGCCGATGAGGCCTCGATCGCCGAAACCCGCGAGCGCCTGGGTCTGGATCGGAGCGTTTTCGAGCAGCTCTTGCTCTATGCCGGCGACCTTTTGCGCGGTGATCTCGGGGTCTCGCTCAACACCGGTCAGCCCGTTCTGACGGATCTGGCTGAACGCCTCCCGGCATCGCTGGAATTGACCCTGACGGCGCTCATCATCTCTTGCCTGATTGCGGTGCCGCTTGGCGTCTGGGCGGCGGTCAAGCAGGGATCATGGGTGGATCATCTCTGCCGGGTGCTGGTCACCGCCGGCGTTTCGCTGCCGACCTTCTTTACGGGCATCCTGCTGATCTACATTTTCTACTACGTGCTCGGTTGGGCGCCGTCTCCGCTGGGGCGGCTCGACTTCATCTATCTCTCGCCGCCCCATGTCACAGGCTTCTATCTGATCGACAGCCTGATCGCGGGAGATACCGAGACCTTCTTCGCAGCTGCACGGCAGCTCGCCCTGCCGGCCATCACGCTGGCGCTCTTCACGCTCGCGCCGATCGCCAGGATGACGCGGGCGGCGATGCTCTCTGCACTTTCCTCGGACTATATCCGCACGGCACGGGCGGCCGGGTTGACCCCGCGCACGGTGCGTTACCGATACGCCTTTGGCAACGCGCTCTTGCCGGTGGTCACAACGCTGGGGATGGTCTTTTCCTTCGTCCTCGGTGCGAACGTCCTCGTCGAAAAGGTCTTTGCCTGGCCGGGGATCGGCTCTTACGCGGTGGAAGCCCTCGTGGCGTCGGACTATGCCGCCGTGCAGGGCTTCGTCCTGGCCATGGCGGTCCTGTTCGTTCTGTTGAACCTCGTCATCGATCTCAGCTATGCGCTGATCGATCCGCGCATCGGGTTCGGCGCGAAATGAGCGATGTGGCCATCCCCCGGCAGCAGAGCCGCTGGGCGCATATCGCCTATGTGCTGCGCGACAATCCTGTGACGCTCGTTGCGTTCTCGATGTTTGCGTTCCTGGTCCTGTCGGCGATCTTCGGACCAGCGCTGGTTCCCTACGATCCGCTGGCGACCAACGCGGCCAACGCGCTGCAACCGCCAAGCTGGCATCACTGGTTCGGCACGGACAGCCTCGGCCGGGACGTCTTCTCGCGCGTCATCGTGGCGACCCGGCTCGATCTCACCATCTCCGTTGCGGCCGTGGCGCTGTCCTTCGTCATCGGCGGCGTCCTGGGTGCCATCGCGGGCTATTGGGGCGGCTGGTGGGACGCGATCCTCAACCGCCTCTTCGACACCATCATGGCGTTTCCGCTCTTCGTGCTCGCCATGGGCATCGTCGCCGCACTCGGCAACACGGTCGAGAACATCATCTACGCCACGGCGATCATCAACATCCCGTTCTATGCCCGCGTTGTGCGGGCCGAAGTGAACATTCGGCGCGAGGCGGGTTTCGTGCAGTCCGCCCGCCTTGCCGGCAACTCGCACATCCGCGTGGTCGCCTTTCACATCTTCCCGAACGCGCTGCCGCCGATGATGGTGCAGGTCTCGCTCAATCTCGGCTGGGCCATCCTCAATGCCGCGGGGCTTTCCTTCATCGGCTTGGGCGTCCGTCCTCCGACACCGGAGTGGGGGATCATGGTGGCCGAGGGCGCCAACTTCATCGTTTCGGGCCAATGGTGGGTCGCACTGTTTCCGGGTCTCTGGCTGATGCTGGCGGTCTTCACCTTCAACCTGATGGGCGACGGCCTGCGCGATCTGGTTGATCCAAGGCGGAGGACCTAGGCCGAGATGCTCGACATCGACGATCTTGCGGTGAACTTCCGGACCCGGCGCGGCACGGTTCACGCGGTGCGCGGTGTCAGTCTGTCGCTTGCCAAAGGCGAGACGCTCGGCATCGTCGGCGAGAGTGGTTCGGGCAAGTCGGTCACCTCTTATGCGCTGATGCGCATCCTCGACGCCGGCGGCACGATCGCGGCGGGCGAGATCGTCTATGACGGTGTCGACCTGCGCCGGGCCGCCGAGCGAGACATGCTCGACATGCGCGGGCGCGAGATCTCGATGATCTTCCAGAACCCGCGCGAGGCGCTGAACCCGATCCGCAAAGTCGGCAAGCAGATTGAAGATGTCCTGCGCCAGCACGGCCGGGCGACCCGACATGATGCTCGCGCCAAGGCCATCAAGGCGCTGGAAGATGTGCGGATCAATGACGCCGCGGCGCGCTACGACGCCTATCCCTTCGAGCTTTCGGGCGGGATGTGCCAGCGGGTTGTGATCGCCATTGCGCTGGCCTGTGACCCGCGCCTGTTGATCGCGGACGAACCAACGACCGGCCTTGATATCACCACGCAGAAGGCGGTGATGGATCTCTGCCGTGACCTGATCCGTGACCGGGGCATGTCGTCGATCCTGATCACCCACGATCTGGGGTTGGCGGCGGAATACTGCGACCGGCTTGCCGTCATGAAGAATGGCGAAATCGTCGAAACCGGCCGGGCCGAAGAGGTCTTCGCCGAGCCCGCGCATCCCTATACGCGCCGGCTTGTCGACGCCACGCCGCGCCCCGGTGCCAGTATCCGCGACTTGCTGCCTGAAACGGCACGGACGCCGCTTCAGCCGCATCGGATTGCCGACACGCCGCTGCTCGAAGTGCGCGGGCTGACAAAGACCTATGCCGGCAAGTCCGGCCCGGTTCATGCGGTCAAGGGGATCGACTTCACGATCCGCGCCGGCCAAAGCGTTGGACTCGTTGGCGAATCCGGCTGTGGCAAATCCACCACGTCGTCGATGATTGTTCGCCTTTTCGACCCGACAAGTGGGGAGATCCGCTTTCGCGGTCAGGATATCGGCGCCATACCCGCCAACGATTTCATCCGCGACGACCGTCGTGGCGCCATTCAGATGGTGTTCCAGGACGCCACCGGCAGCCTCAATCCCCGCCATACGGCGCGCAACGCAATCTCCGAACCCCTGCGGCGGATCGGCGGCATGGACCGGGCCGCATGTCGTGCACGGGTGGACGAGTTGGCTGACCTCACCGGACTGCCGCGGCCGCTGCTTGACCGCTTTCCCCATCAGTTATCCGGCGGTCAGAAGGCGCGGGTCGGGATCGCACGCGCCATTGCTCTCGACCCTGCGCTCTTGATCCTGGACGAACCGACAGCCGCGCTCGACGTGTCCATTCAAGCCATCGTCCTGAACCTTCTGGCTGACCTTCGTGCCCGCCTTGGAATGACCTACCTGTTCGTCAGCCACGACCTGAACGTCGTACGGCTTCTTTGCGACCATGTGATCGTGATGAAGGCAGGCGAAATCGTGGAACAGGGTCCGTCAGCCAGGGTCATGTCCGAACCTGACCACCCCTACACGCGCGAACTCTTGCGGGCGGCGCCACATCCTCCGGCGGCCGCGCCGAAGACGCAAGCCGCCGAGTAACCCAACCACCACGACAGCCGACAAGAGACCGATGAGGGAATCGACTGGGCGACCACTTTCGGCGCTGCCGTTCAGCCTTTCCGATCTGCGGGCCGCCTATGCTAAGGGCGTGACGCCCGCCGAAGTGATCGTCGAATTTCTGGCTCGGCTGGCCGAAGTGAATGATCCCGGCATCTTCATTCACTTGCCGGACAAGTCCGTCCTCCTGGCGGAAGCCCAGGCTCTGGGGCCGTTCGATCCCGAGAAGCCGCTTTGGGGCATGCCTTTTGCCGTGAAAGACAATATCGATGTGGCCGGCATGCCGACCACGGCCGCCTGCCCGGCCTATGCGTACCAGCCGGAGAAGGACGCATTCGTCGTTGCGCGGCTGAAAGCGGCCGGTGCCGTTCCGGTCGGCAAGACCAATCTCGACCAATTCGCAACAGGCTTGGTCGGCGTCCGCAGCCCCTATCCCCCGCCGCGCAATGCGCTCGATCCTGAGATCGTACCGGGTGGCTCTTCGTCCGGATCCGCCGTTGCCGTGGCACATGGGCTGGTGCCCTTTGCGCTCGGCACCGACACAGCCGGTTCGGGTCGGGTTCCGGCGGCCCTCAATGGGATCGTGGGGCTGAAACCGTCGCTTGGCGTTCTATCCACGCGCGGTGTCGTGCCTGCATGCCGGACGCTCGATGCGGTCTCGATCTTCGCCACGTCGGTAGCCGATGCCTATCTGGTCCTGCGTGTGGCTGCGGCCTACGACGGCGATGACCCCTATTCGCGAAAGCGTCCAGTCGCTGCCTTAGGCGCACCGTTGCCAGCGCCGAGAATTGCGGTGCCGGAGACGTCCGGCCTGAGGTTTTTCGGGGATCGGACGCAAGCCGAGTGGTTCGCTGAGACCTGCGCACAGTTGAGGGCAAGCGGGGCGCTCGTCGTCGAGATCGACTTCTCGCCGTTCCATGCAGTGGCCGAGATGCTTTATGACGGCGCCTGGGTCGCCGAGCGGTATGCGGTGGTCGAGGAACTCCTCAAGCACCAACCCGACGCTCTGCATCCGGTCACCCGCGAGGTCGTGGGCCGCGCGGCGGGAATGACCGCCACGGACGCCTTTCGGGGGCACTATCGGCTCGCCGAACTCAAACGAGCGTGCGATGCGCTGATCGCGCCCTTCGACATGCTGTGCATTCCAACGGTGCCAACCTTCTACTCGGTCAAGGATCTCGCTGAGGACCCGATAGCACCGAATGCCAATCTCGGGACATACACCAACTTTGTGAACCTTCTTGACCTTTCTGCTTTGGCGGTGCCGACCGCACCGCGCGCCGATGGCCGGCCCGGAAGCGTGACCTTCATTGGCCGCTCTGGAGCGGACGGGCGGCTGGCGGCGGAAGCGGCGCGGTTCTTTGGATCTTCCGTCAGCAGTTCAGCAATGACAGCCGCACAACCCGACGAGATCGCGGTGGCGGTATGTGGAGCCCATATGTCGGGCCTGCCACTAAACGCGGCGCTTACCGATCGTGGCGCGCGGTTCTTGCGCGCCGCCAAGACCGCTCCCGCATACAAGCTCTTCGCCTTGCCCGGCGGACCTCCGGAGCGTCCCGGACTGGTCCGCATGGAAGGCGGCGACGCGGTCGAGCTTGAAGTATGGGCGATGCCTCGCGCCCGGCTCGGCGATCTCATGGCGGAAATACCTGCGCCATTGGGTCTGGGAAGGGTTCGACTGGAGGACGGCAGCACCGTCACAGGGTTTTTGTGCGAAAGCGCGGGTATCGATGGGGCCGAGGACATCACACCGCATGGCGGATGGCGTGCCTACCTGGCAGCGCGAATAACGCGTACGATCGATCACGGAGTATTGGGTCGCACGCGTCAGCATTGACGACCCCAAGTGAGCATTTGTCGTTCGATTTCCGAAGTGGTGGGGCTAAGGGCATTCAACCGCCGCTGCCGACCTGCTCAGCCTCCGAAAACGGTTTCATCAGACCTGATCTCCGAAAGGCAAGTTGCGTTCGGATTCTCGAAGGTCGGCAGTACTACGAATTCGAAGCCATACAATCATCTGCGACATGTCTGCTGGCTGTAGTCACGTAAGCGGACGACCTGACACCAGTCGTCCTCGTCGGTTCAGGGCCGAAACCGGGAATCGATCGCCGTCGGGCTCGCAGGCGGTATTCCCGCGACCACGTGCAGGTTTCCCGCTCTTTCTGCAGAGTTCTGGCCGCTACCTCCGGGCATCCAAGTCCCGGCGCAGGTCCTTGATGTCGTTCTGGATGGCCAGCAGCAGGCTGATCGCGCGGTAGAGGCCGAAGAAGATCATGGCGAGCGCGGTTCCGGCGATGGCGGCCAGCACCGCGGGCACGTATTTGGCCGCCTCCGGCGCGAACGGCTCATAGGCGAACTCCGCCAGGCCGTAGGCCAACAGCACGGTGCCCAGGAGCAGGAACTGGGCGGCGAGCTTGAAGGCCGTGGCCAGCATCTTGGCGGAGTCGAGCTGATACTTCTCCACCGGATGCAGGCCCAGCTTCGCGCCTTCGAAGTCTAGCGAACGGGCGTGGCTGTCGGGCGTGTCCATGGCACCAGCCTATCGCTCGAGCACAGCACCGGGCAATGCGCTAGACGACGGACAGCAGGCCGCCATCCACATAGATCACCTGGCCGTTGACGAAGTCCGATGCCCGCGAGGCGAGGAACACGGCCGCCCCGCCCAGTTCCTCCGGCTGGCCCCAGCGGCCCGACGGCGTGCGGGCGCGCAGCCAGGCATCGAACTTTGCGTCCTCACGCAGCGCCTTGGTCATGTCCGTCGCGATATAGCCGGGCCCCAGGCCGTTGGCCTGAATGTTGTACTGGGCCCATTCCGCGCACATGGCCTTGGTCAGCATCTTCACGGCCCCTTTTGAGGCCGTGTAGGGGCCGATGGTCGGGCGGCCCAGTTCGCTCTGTACCGAGCAGATATTGATGATCTTGCCGGCCCGACGCTCGATCATGCCGCGGGCGACCGCGCGGGCGACCAGGAAGACGGCCGTGAGGTTGGTCTGCAGCACCTCTGCCCAGGTCTCCAGCGGCACTTCGGTCATGGGCATGCGGCGCTGGATGCCGGCGTTGTTGACTAGGATGTCGATCGGGCCGACCTCGCGGTCGATGGCGGCAAGTGCTGCGTCGATCGCGGCTTCGTCCGAAACGTCGAAAGGATAGCTGCGCGCGTCAGCACCCCCGCTGCGGAGCGCGGCGGCAGCCTCGTCAACGGCCGCGGCATCCCGGCCGTTGACGAGGATGCGGGCGCCCGCGGCCGCCAGGGTGCCGGCGATGTCGCGGCCGATGCCGCGGCTGGACCCGGTCACCAGGGCCGTCCGGCCCGTGAGATCGAACAAGGCTGTGGACATGGAGGTTCCTTTCCTGGCACCGCCCCGCCGGGGTCGGCGGCGGACGCTGCCCAGACATAGCCGGTGTGCCCGAACGCTGTCACCCCAAGGTGGCGCATACGTACCCACCGACCTTGACGGCCGGCGGGCACCGGCCTGACAGTAGGGGCACCGACCGGAGAGACCGACGGCCCATGGCGGCACTTGAGACCGCATCGGCAATGAAGATCGGCAACCGGGCGGACAGAAAAGGGGGGGGGGTGGACATGGGCGGCGAGCGCATCACTGTCAACCTGCGACCGGCGGAGGCTTGGCCTGCCGCACAGCTCGACGAGCTGGTCGCGATCCTGTCGCCATACGGCCCGGTGGATGGGCAGCGCACAGGGGCAGCGACCGGCGCCTTGGCCGACATGCTGATCACCTTCCCGACGAAGTCCGTCGCCTACGGCTTCCTGAACGAGATGCAATCGCAATCGGACCCGATGATGCGTGCCAGGCTGTTGGGCGCGCTGTTCTGGGAGGACCGCCAGACCGTAATTCCAGAGGAAGATGCCCGCGTCGGCAGCCTGTCGATTTCGTTCCCCGTGTCGAAGCACCTGGATGATGCCGACAACCCGGCCCGATATTCCGCGTTTCTCACGCTGTCGCGGCATTACCGCGCCGCAGGCGATGTGGCGGGTTGCTGGCGAGACCTGAAGCGCATGGCGGCCCATCTGACGGAACATGTGCGAACCCGCAACCGTCCGTTCCACAAGGGCGTGCTCTACTACCTGACGGCCGACGACCCGGAGGATAACGGCGCCTGGCGGCTTTCGCTGCTGCGCTATTTCGCGTTTCCGCCGGAAGAGGTCGATGCCGACATGCCGATGCTGACGCGATGGGACATGCGCTGCGACGCCTTCGCCGCCCGATTGCCCCATACGCCGGGCGACGCCGCCGCGCTTGTCGATATCCCCTGGGCGGAGCGGGAGTAGGTCTTCCTCAGAACCCGTTTCCGTCACCTCCGCGAAGGCGGAGGTCTCCGGCCGATTTCCGTACCCGGTCCCATGAGGTTCCCGCCTGCGCGGGAACGACAGTAGCGCGTCAGCTGCGCTCCACCAGGTCCATCAAGAGGTCGATCGTGACCTGGCCGTCGGCCGGCGTGAGGCCGACATCGCTCTGGTAGGCGCGGATGGCGCTGCGCGTCACCTCGCCGGTCATGCCGTCCACCTCGCCGGGGTCGTACCCCTGCTCGACCAACAGCTGTTGCGCCAGCGTGATCAAGGCGGCGTTGGGCAGTGTCGCCAGGTTCTCCGCCGCCGCGCGGCTGGCGTCGCGATTGCGGTGGACCATCGCACGGACATACCAGCGCGCGGCCCGGGCGAAGTCGCGCGGCACGCCCCCGCCGGTATGGTAGAGCCAGCCCAGGTTGTTCTGGGCCCAGGCATGACCCTGAAGTGCCGCCGCCTCATACCAGCGCGCGGCTTCGGCGAGATCCTGGTCGACCCCCTGACCGTTCTGGTACAGGAGGCCCAGATTGTTCTGCGCCAGGCTCTGGCCTTCTTCCGCCGCCATGCGATACCAGCGGGCAGCCTCGGCATAGTCCTGCGCCACCCCCAGCCCATTCGCGTACATCACGCCCACATTGTTGTAGCCGAAGATGTCACCGGCATCGGCCGCCTGGCGGTACTGGCGCAACGCCTCCTCATAGTCGCGCGGCACGCCGTAGCCGTTCTGGTACATCCAGCCCAGATTGTTGAAGCCGAAGGTGTGCCCGGCCGCCGCGGCACGGCGGAACCAGGTCACGGCCTCGCTATAGTTGCGCGGCACGCCCTGGCCCTGCTGATAAAGCTTGCCGAGATTGTTGAAGGCATAGGCGTCGCCGCCGTCCGCGGCTTCTTGGAACAGACGAAACGCCTCCTCATGGTTCACCGGCACGCCGCGGCCGTACTGGTAGAGATAGCCCAGATTGTTGATAGCCAAGAGGTAGCCGTCTTCGGCCGCCTGCCGGTACCAACCGGCCGCTTCGGCGAACTCTCCGCCGGCGTCCAGGGCGCGGCCGAGCTGGAAGACGAAGCGCGGTACATCGGGATAGACGTTCATCGCGGACTGGCAGGCATCCACCGCCTGGGCCACCCGGATCTCGTTGACGATGTTGCCGGGCACGACGCCTTGGGTATCCAGCCGCGCACCCGCCAGCCGGTCGCATTCGTGCACGTCCACGGTCAGCGTCAGGCTCACGGCATCGGTCTCTGGCCGGTCGGCGAGGCGGTAGGCCAGCGCACTTTCGCTATCCATGGCGCTGTCACCGGGCTCGAAGGTCAGGGCCCTGGCCTGCGCCGGCAGCAGCGTATCGCCCGCGGCCACCGGGCTGCCGTCTGCGGCCACGACTCCGTTGTCCGGCAGGGAGTCAACGCGGATCGGACCCGGCACGGCCCCCAGGTCGATCGGCACAGGTCCGACGCCGATCACCGAGTGCAGGGGGAAGGGCTGGATCAGCGCCGGGGCGTCCGGCGGCGTGGCAACGGCGACTTCGATCTCGGTGTCGCCGCCGCGCTCCGTCGGCGCGGCAGCGACCTGGACTTCAAGCTCGGCCAGCGCATTTTCCGCCAGCACGGCGAAGGCACCGTCGGGAAACCGGTCAAGGTAGGCCAGGAACTCCGACGGATCGTCGCTGTCTGCGATGGCGTTCCAGAAGGCGACCTCGATGGCGCTCGCCTGATCCTGCGGATCCGCCGGCTCGGCCTCTGCCGCTTCCCGCGCCAGACGGGCCTCGAGCCCCGAGATCTGCAGCTCTGCCAGGGCCACATAGGCGCCGTTGGGATAGGTCGTCAGATAGTATTGCAGGGCCGCGATCGCCTGTTCCGGCATCTCGATCCGCTGGGTCGACTGCCACACGACCGTTTCCTGCTCCGCGCGGTCGACCTCCGACGGCCCGGCAGCGGTCATCGACTGCAGGCGCCGCTCGGCCACAGCCGCCAGTCGATGGTCGGGATGGTCGGCAATGAAGGCGGCCAGCGCCGCCGCCTGCTCTTCCGGTGTGGGCAGCGCCATGGCCGCATCGAACCGGGCTAGGATCTCCTGATCGGGGTTCGCCACGGCCTCCGGCGGGGTCAGATAGAGCTCGCCGATCAGCGCCTCTTCCACCCAGGGGACCTGCTGGCCGCGGGTGGCCGCGATCACGCTCTCGCGCACGCGGCGGAACAACAGGCCAACCTCCAAGCCCGGCTCTGTAATGTGCTGCAACAGCGCCGTGGTGAAGGGGCTGTTGTCTCCCTCGCCGTCCAGCGCCACGTCGCCGGGCGCGGTGGCATAGGCGATCAGCATGCCCGAGGTGCCGCGGGTGGGGGCAAGCCCACGACCGACCGCGGCCGACCGGCCCAACTGCTCGGCCCGGCGCGTCAGCGTACGGGTGATTGGATTGTCGCGGCAGGCGTCCAGGATGATCAGGCTGGTGCGCGGCTGCCCCAGCTCGATCTCCGTCGTCACCATCGAAAGCGGAAACGCTTCGTAGCGCAGGTCGCGTTCCTGCTCCACCTCGGCTGAGGTGGGCAGCAGATAGTTCTCGCCGGCCACCTGCAAGCCATGGCCGGCGAAGAAGACCAGCGCGATATCCGCGCCCTCGATCTCGGCGCCGAACTGGCGGAAGGCATCCTGCATGCCGAGATAGTCGGCGTCGATCGCCTCGACCACTTCGAAGCCGATGTCGCGCAGGGCTTGGCCCATGTCCCGGGCATCGGCCGGGGGGTTTGGCAGCTCGGTGATGTGTTCATACTGGCCGTTGCCGATGACCAGGGCCACCCGCCGCCCGTCATCAGCGCCGACCGGCGCAGGCCGCCAGACTGCGGCCGCGACGACCAGCGCGAGCATCAGTGCCCCGAAACGCCTGCCCATCATCCGACAATCCGATCAGCGGTGAGACCGCACAGCCGCGGCGCCGAAGCTGCCGAAGCGGCCCGGCTACCAGCCGCCGCCCCCTCCGCCGCCGCCACCGCCACTGCCGTCGACGGACGGCGTGCCCAGCCAGTCGAAGTCGCCGCCGCTGCTGCCGGGCGGCGTGCTGACGGCGGCGCGCGTCGTCTCTTCCGCCGGCGCGGCTTGCACCGGCGTTTCGGCCTCGGTCGTCGGGACAGTGGTCGCAGCTGGCGCGACCCTGGCCGCTGGCGCCACTGTGGGCGCCTGTATGCGTGCCTCTACGCCCGTGGTGCTGAGGAACGCTGCCAGGTCGTCCGGCCCGAACACCCGTCCGCCGGCCGCCGACCGCTGCTGAGCCAGGGCCTGCAACTGGGGATCGCCGTTCTGCGAGAGGATCGACGAGACGATGGATTCCCGGATCGCGGCGGACGCCGCAGGGGAATAGGGCTGGTGCGCGATGATCTGGGCCAGGTCCTGACCCGTCGACTGTGCGGCTGCACCCGTTGTCATGGCTGAGAGGGCAACCGCGGCGGCGCCCAGGACATGCTTGGTGAAGGTCATTTCTTGCCTCTCCTGTCTCTTCCGTTCGCTCGTGTGGTCAGCGCGATCCGGCGCCGACACAAGGCGTCAGGGCCTGTTCCACATAGGCCTCGAACTGCGGCACCTGGTTCTCTGGGATCTGGCAGGTCTCCACCGCATAGAGCTGTTCGATCGCAGCACTGTCGAACGCCATCGCCACTTCTCCCCGCTCTGCCGTCGACAGCGCACCGCCGCCAAGCGTCTGCAGTATCTGGGTGCGCAGCAGGGAGAACTCGCGGTCGTCCTGGATGAAATTGCACCGGGCCGCCGTGCCGAGCGCGGCACCGCAGCTGCGTGCCTCTGCCAGCGTGCCGACCAGCGGGGCACTTGCCACCTGCGTCTGCGCGCCCTGCGGCGCGGCCGCGGTGGCCGAAGCCGCAGGCGCAGCACTCTCAGTCTGGCAAGCTGCCAGCAGCAGCATCAGGCTGCCCGCCGCCAAGCCGCCGACCGCGCCGGGTCGGCTTCGCCGTGCCGTCTTTGCCGTTGCCATGCCGTCTCCTCAAGTTCGGCCCGCATCCGTAGGGATCACGGAAATTTGGTGACAATTTGGTTGCTCTTGGGCGCAAGATAACTTCGCTACGATCAAGGATAGCATCTCCGGCGACTTTTGCATCGCTCCGGCGCTTTTGGTCCGCGATCAGGCAGATCGGAGGGTGGCGCGAGACCGCCAAACTGGTGATTGTATCGATTTCTAACTAACTATCGTCAATGGTGTCGAAAGGTTAGACCGATACCGTACATACCAGCGTAATCTCAAAGGGTGCGGGGGCCGGATCATCGGGCGACCCGCCAACGGGGCTCCCGATGCCGTCTCTGACCGATCAGATGCTGATGGACCAGATGTGCATGACGGAGCGCGAGATCGAGCGCCGCAAGGCCCTGATCGGGCTGACCGATGACGATACCCGGTTGTTGAGCGCGCTGATGCCCCTGATGAAGGCTCGTGTCGACGAGATCGTGGCCGATTTCTATGCCGCGCAGGTCAAGCAGCCGGAGGTAGCGCGTATCATCGGCGATTCAGAGGGGCTGAAGCGTCTGCACGGGACCATGCGCCTCTATGTGATGGACCTGTTCTCCGGCAACTACGGTGCCGATTACGCCAATTCCCGGCTGCGCATCGGCCTGATCCATCAGCGGATCGGCGTGACACCGCAGCTCTACTTGGCGGCGGTGAACCTGCTTCAAGGCCTGCTGGTCCGTACCATCGACGCAGACCGCGCAATTGCCGGCGACGAAGTCTGCGCGCGCCGCAAAGAGGCCTTGCGCAAGCTTCTGATGTTCGACATGGCGCTTGTGTTCGACACCTATATCCACACGCTGGTGGGGCAGGTGGACCACGCCCGGCAAGAGGTCGAACGCTACGCCAGCACGCTGGAAGACAAGGTGGCCGACCGCACGCGCCAACTCTATGAGCTGTCGCGCCGGGACTCGCTGACCGGCCTGTATAATCAGGCGACCTTCTATGAGCTGCTGTCCCGCGAGGTGGAGTCGGCGACGCGTTACCGCCACGCCCTTTGCCTGGTTTACATCGACCTGAACCGGTTCAAGGACGTGAATGACCGGTACGGCCATCGCACCGGCGATGCCACGCTGGCGATCGTCGGGCGCACACTTTTAGAAACTGTGCGGTCGGTCGATTTCCCCTGCCGATATGGCGGCGACGAGTTCTCGCTGGTGCTGCCGCATACCGACACGGCGCAAGCACTTGAGCTGTGCCGCCGGCTGATCAAGCGGTTCGACGAGAGCGACACCGACGGCGTCACCTTCAGCATCGGCATCGCGCAGATCGGGCCGGACGAGTTCACAAGTGTCGACACGCTGGTCCAATGGGCCGACGCCCGCATGTATCTGGCGAAAGAGGCCTCGCGAAAAGCGCCGGGCCATCATATCCAGGTTTCGCTGAACGAGGTGGGAGAGGTGCCGGCCGGACCCCACCCATCCTTCGTCGACCGGCTCGGGTCCGATCAGGGCCACCATCACGAGACGGCCACCGCCTAACAGGCGGTGGGGCTCCGCTCGACGGGCCCTCTCGTTCTTGCAGTGCCGGCGGACGTCTCGCAGTCGACCGGAACAGGCCCAGCGGCTTCCGCCGAGCGCGAGCCGGTTGCAACTTACGGTCTTCGATAGCATCATTTTCGCGCCAGCGTGAGACAGCATCGGCAGCCCATAGGTGCGTGCCTTGATCCTGTCCGCTGAGCGACCTTTCCCAGATTGAACCTATGGAGGCAGGTATGCCGTACAATAAGGTTCCCACAAGTGAGTTGGGTCACGAAGATCTCAATCTCCAAGACTACAAGCAAGCAAAGCCTGGGCAATGGTTTATCGGTGTTTTGGATACCCACAATAAGAAGGTGTATATTCTTCCCATCGATCCTCAGACCGACTCTGCGAAGAAGAATACCGGTCAGCGGAATCGGAATCGATATGTGTCAGGGGTGACGTTTGACACTGATGAGAAGACGAATAAAGTCTCAGGCCCCGTGATCAATCTCCATCAGACGACTCCATGGAAGTCTTGCAAGGCAAACTGGCTCGACATCACGACCGGGAGCACAACTCACGAACGGATTCAGGTAAAATACGAACTGGATCAGGATAATCTGCTCGGATTTACACTGATCAAGATCGCCGAGCATGCGGGCAAAGGCTTCGGCATGCTGAAGGGGTCTTCCAACACCATGAACATGAGGGGTGGCGCAGGCTGGGACGTCGGCGACTGCGGATTGCCTTCGCATAGTTTTTCCAGAGCCACGGCCGATGACAAGTCGGGGACCGTTCCCGGCACGGTTCAGATGCCGGCGAACTGGAAGAAGGCGCTGATGGATTACTTCAAGGGGCCGCCTTACAAGATCACAAATATCATCTCCAGCCTGGACTGAGGGTGTACGAGTTGTGCGGCGCGGTTCTGCAGCTTCGTCACGGCACCGCGCCGCACAAACCATTCACGATGGGAGATGTGAAGGCTGCGGCTGGCGCCTTGGCCTTGGGCCGCACCGTCCACGTGCGACGGGTGGACGATTGACGCTGCGCCGACGGCGGTGATGAAGTAAAACCCATTCACATGAACTGGTCGAAGCGCCCCGGTGGGCGGCGCAGCTATCACCACGGCAATCTGCGCGAGGCCCTGATTGCGGCCGCGCTGGACCTGATCGCCACAAAGGGCCCCGCCGGCTTCACCTTTGCCGAGGCGGCCCGGTCGGCCGGCGTCAGCGCAGCAGCGCCCTATCGCCATTTCCGCGACCGCGACGAACTGATGGCGGATGTGGCCTGCCGCGGCTTCGAGCATTTCGCGGAGGCCCTGTCGCACGCCTGGAACGACGGTGCGCCCGACCCGCTGACGGCGTTCGACGCCGTCGGCCGCGCCTACCTGGCCTTCGCCAGGTCCGAGCCCGCCTATTACGCCGCCATGTTCGAGGCGCAGCTTCCGCCCGACGCCAGCCCCGAACTGCAGCAGGCATCGGATCACGCCTTCGCCGTGCTGCGCCAGGGGGCGGAGGCCGTTTGTGCCCTGCTGCCGCGCGAGGGCCGGCCGCCGGCGCTGATGGTCGCCCTGCATGTCTGGTCGCTGGCGCACGGCATCGCGTCGCTGTTCGCACGCGGCGATGCGGCCCGCCGCAAGCTGCCCATGGCGCCGGAGGAGCTCTTGGAAGCGGCCGTCCTGGTCTATCTGCAGGGGCTCGGCCTCGGGCCGGACCGATAGTGTGGCGAGCTGGCTCGAATCCCCCTTGACACAGGCATGAAACATCGCCAGCTATGTGAATGTAAAAAACATTTACATAGAGGGTCCGATGGAACTGGCAGCGAAGTTGGACGAGCACGGCAAGATGGCGTGGATCG
>JANQQD010000109.1 GCA_028285185.1 Anaerolineae bacterium
GGCCACACGGCTGCAGGGCCTGTTCCCGCTGGTCGGCCACATCCAGATCGCCGGCGTGCCGGGTCGCCACGAGCCGTCGGTGGGGGAGATCAACTATCCCTACCTTTTCGGCCTGATCGATCAGCTCGGGTACGACGGGTGGATCGGCTGCGAATACCGGCCCGCCGACGGCACGCTCGACGGCCTGGGCTGGGCCCGCGACTACGGCATCGGCGGCTAGGGCGTTGACGGCCGCTGAGCCGGACAAGGCCGCAATCCCCGACGCCGACGACGCGGTCGACATCGCCAGAGATTCCTGGATCGCGCGCCACGCTCCGCCGGCAATCGAGCCCTATCTGACGCTGATGCGGCTCGACCGGCCGATAGGCTGGTGGCTGCTGCTGTTCCCCTGCTGGTGGGGCTTGGCTCTGGCGCCCCGCGCGGAAGGCTATGGCTGGCAGGATCTCTGGTTCGCGGTGCTGTTCTTCGTCGGCTCCGTCGTCATGCGTGGGGCCGGCTGCACCATCAACGACCTTATCGACCGGAAGATCGATGCGCAGGTGGCGCGTACCCGCACGCGGCCGATCGCCAGCGGCCGCATCAGCGTGTTCCAGGCGCTCACTTTCCTGGCGCTGCAGCTCGCAGTTGGGCTCGCCATCCTGCTGCAGTTCAATGCGACGACGATTTGGGTCGGCATGGCATCGCTGGTGCTGGTGTTCCCCTATCCGCTGATGAAGCGGGTCACATGGTGGCCGCAGGCGTTCCTGGGCATCACCTTCAACTGGGGGGCGCTGGTCGGCTGGACCGCGGTGACCGGTTCGCTCGGCTGGCCTGCGATCATCCTCTACCTCTCCGCTGCCGCCTGGACGATCGGCTATGACACCATCTATGCCCATCAGGACAAGGATGACGATGCCCGGATCGGCGTGAAGTCCACGGCCCTGAAGTTCGGGTCCGCCAGCAAGCCGCTAGTGCTGGTCTTCTATTCCGTCACTTTCGTCGGCATTGCCATCGCCGGTGTTGCGGCTGGACTGTCTTTCTTGTTCCTGCCGTTCGTCGGGCTGGGCGCGCTGTTCCTGATCGTCCAGCTCGGACGTTGGAGGCCGGACGACCCGGCCGACTGTCTCGCCCGCTTCAAGGACCAGCGGTGGTTCGCGTGGGCCGTGCTGGCGGGGTTCGTTTTCGGCCGGGTCTGGTCTTAGGGGCCCTAGACCAGGAAGTCGGTCACAGTGTTGATGCCGCCGGGTAGGATGTCTTCCAACAGGGCCAGATCGGTGAAGCCGGCGCCGCCGGGACCGTCGGCATCGATCTGCAAGCGCGTATCTGTGCCGTCGGCGATCAGCCGCAGATAGCCGTCGCCGAAGGGGTCGGCGCCGGCGTAACCGGCCGCATTCAGCACCAGCGAGACGTCGAGAAGATCACCTTCGGCCGGCGTGAAGTCGCGGATCACGGACCGGCTGGCCGAAACCGCGGGGATGCCATCGAAGATGAAAGTGTCGGCGCCGCTGCCGCCATCGGCGGTGTCGGTCGGGCCGACATAGAGCGTGTCGTTGCCGCTGTGGGCATAGAGGCGGTCGGTGCCGGCGTTGCCGTTCAGCGTGTCGTTGCCGGCACCGCCATAGACCCAGTCGTTGCCATTGCCGCCGGAGACGTAATCATTGCCGTTGTCGCCGCTGACTATGTCATTGCCGTCGCCGCCGTAGATGCTGTCATCCTGGTCGCCGCCGTAGACGGTGTCGTTGCCCGTGCCGCCGAAGAGCCGGTCGTTGCCGTAGTTGCCGTAGACCCGGTCATTGCCGCTGCCGCCATCGGCCACGTCATTGCCGTCGCCGCCGTAGAGCCAATCGTTGTCGGCGTGACCATAGAGATAGTCGTTGCCGTTCTGGCCGAAGAGCCGGTCAGAGCCGTCATTGCCGTAGAGGCGGTCATTGCCGTCTTCGCCGAAAAGCTGATCGTTGTTGGCCCCGCCGTAAAGTCGGTCGTTGCCGGTACCGCCGACCAGATAGTCCAGCCCGTCCTGGCCATAGAGCCAGTCGTCGCCGGCATCGCCATAGAGCTCATCCTGATGGTTGCCGCCGTAGATCTGGTCGTTGTCGTTGCCGCCATGCAGTTCGTCGTTGCCGTCGTCGCCGTAGATCAGGTCGCGGCCGTTGTCGCCCTTGACGGTGTCGTTACCGGTGCCGCCGCGTAGCGTGTCGTTGCCGGTGCCGCCGGAAATGAAGTCGTCGCCGGCATCGCCGTTGATCCTGTCGTTGCCGGCGTCGCCGTAAAGCGTATCGTTGTCGTCGCCGCCATAGATGAGGTCGTTGCCGTTGCCGCCCATGATCCAGTCACGGCCCCACTGGCCATAGAGCAGATCGTCGCCGTCTTCGCCGAACAGGGCATCGTCGCCCATACCGCCGAAGACCATGTCGTCGCCGGGACCGGCCCAGACGACATCGTTGCCGCCGCCGGGGGAGACCCAGTCGTTACCGGCATAGGCATAGATCCAGTCATTGGTACCGCCGCTGCCGCCGTAAAGATGGTCGTTGAACGCAGTGCCGCGAATACGCATGGATTGGTCCTCCAGATGCGGTATGGCCAAAGCGAGCTGGAGGATGATTTGATAATTGCAAAAGCTCAGTGACGCGTGTCACAAGGATAACATGGGCATCGAATGGTATTACTGAGTGAGTATTTGATCACATCGAAGTTTGTCTTGATGTGGCGGTGGGCCGTCAATGATGACTGTCACACCGTACCTATCGTGTTTGTCCGCCTAGCTGTTCAGTGCCGGCGCGTCCGTGGACGGGGCCAGGGTCCGGAGCCAGTTGGCGAAGCTGCGCGCATGGCGACCGCCAGCCGACCGCGGGTCGTAGATCGCGGCGAAGTCGGGGCCGGGAACGGTCACTTCGGGCAGAACTTGCGCCAAGGTGCTGCGCGCAAGATGGGTGCCGACGACTGCCAGCGGCGCGACCACCGCGCCCTGGCCGGTCACCGCAGCCTCAATGGCGACATAGTTGTGCTCGTACGTCTCAATCGCTCCGAGATCGGACCGGTTGCCGCCGAAGGCGGAGAGCCAGGCATCGAGCTCGCCCGGCCTGGTCTCGCTTTCCAGCACGGTCAGCCGGCACAGGTCGTCGCTCGACCGGACTGTCGCGGCCACGGCCGGCGCCGCGACCAGCCCGAGCACGTCACTGAACAGCGGCGATCGCCGGTAGACCGAGGGCGGCTCCCGGTCGGTACGGATCGCAACGTCGAAGGGCAGATCCTGCCAGCTGTCGTAGGTGTGCGTGTAGCGGACATGCGCCTTGATCTTCAGGCCGGAGCGGCGCAGCGTCGGCAGCCGCGGGATCAGCCAGTACATGGCCAACGTGGCCGGCGCGATCACCCGCAGATCGCACTCTTCGGCGGTCGCCGCCTGCACGTCGTCCAGCGCCTGATAGATCGTCGACATGCCCGTCTCGACCCCCTTGGCGAGGCGCAGGGCCGCCGGCGTCGGCACCATACGGCGCCGATTATCGAGGAACAGGGGCTGGCCGATCCAGGCGGCAAGGGTCGTCAGCTGTTTGCTGACGGCGCCGTGCGTCACGCACAGCTCTTCCGCGGCCAGGCTGACGCTGCGGTGCCGGACGACGCATTCCAGCGTCGCGAGGGCCTTCAGGGGTGGGATCATCCGCCTACCCGTCATGTGAGGCCACCTCACACATCGCCGACTGAAACTCCATTTACCCGTTGGCGGCGGTCCAGCGACACTCCCGGCACTTAGCCGCCGGGGCTGCGCCGTCTCGGCGCTCCCGACCCTAGCGTAACACCGGCGTGCGTACCGGTGTGTGACAGTGGTTTGAAAGCATCGCGATGACGTTGGCCGGGCAGACGACTGAAGTCCCCTTGCGGATCAATGGCCGCAGCTATCGTTGGCCGCAGCGGCCGGCTGTCGTCATCTGCTTCGACGGATGCGACCCGGATTATATCGATGCGGCGCGGGCCGCCGGGGCCGTGCCGGTGCTGGACCGCATGGTGCAGGAGGGGTTCAGCGCCATCGCGCTTGCGGCCATGCCGACCTTCACCAATCCCAACAACATCTCCATCGTCACCGGTGTGCCTCCGGCTGTGCATGGGGTGTCGGGCAACTTCTATCTCGACCGGGAGACCGGGCAGACCGAGATGATGACCGACGGTGCGTCGATGCGCGCGCCGACCATTCTGGCCGGCTTTGCGCGGGTCGGGGTCCGGGTCGCCGCGATTACCGCGAAGGACAAGCTGCGCAAAGCGCTTGGGCGCGACCTTCAGGGCATCAGCTTCTCCGCCGAAGCCGCGGACGCCTGCATCGAAGCCGAACACGGCATCGCCGATGTGACCGGCCTGGTCGGGCGTCCTGCGCCCAACCCCTATTCCGCCGATTTGTCGCTGTTCGTCCTCGACGCCGGTGTCCGGCTGCTCGAACAGGGCAGGGCGGAGCTGCTGTACCTATCGCTGTCGGACTACGTGCAGCACATGCACGCGCCCGGTACGCCGGAAGCGAATGCCTTCATGTCGGCCGTTGACGCGCGCCTGGCCCGGCTGACGGCGCTTGGCGCCGTCGTCGGGATCGTCGCGGATCACGGCATGAGCGACATGGCGGGTCCGGATGGGGTGCCGAATGTCCTCTTTCTCGGCGATCATCTCGATGCCGCCTTCGGCACCGATGCCGTTCGGGTGATCTGTCCGATCACTGACCCTTACGTGCGCCATCACGGCGCACTCGGCGGCTTCGTCCGGCTGTATGTGCAGGACCACGGCCTCGATCCGGGCGAGATCCTGGCGTTCGTGCGTGCGCTGCCGCAGGTCGACCAGGCTTTGCCGCAGGAGGAGGCCTGCGCCCGCTTCGCCCTGCCGCCAGACCGTGAGGGCGACGTAGTGGTGATCGCCAGCGCCGGCGTGGCGATCGGCGCCCGATCGGGCGACCACGATCTTTCGCAGCTCGCTGGTACGCGCCTGCGCTCCCACGGCGGGCTGGCGGAACGGTCCGTGCCGTTCATCGTGTCGGAGCAGATCTCGGCCGCCTATGCCCAGGCGGCGCAGGCTGGCCTCAACAACTACGACATCTTCGACGCCGTGCTGAACTGGGTGGAGGGGTCATGATGCGCCGGGCCGTGATCGTCATCCTGGATGGTCTGCGCCGCGACATGGTGAATGCCGCCCATACACCCCATCTGGCCGCGTTCGCCCAGTCCGCCGTCTGGTTTCCCCATCACCGCTCCGTCTTTCCGTCAACCACGCGCGTGGCCTCGGCCTCGATGGCGACCGGATGCTATCCGGCCCGCCATGAGCTGGCGGGCAATACCATGGCGCTGGTCGAACAGGACCGCCTGGTGGTGCACGATGCCGGCCATCCGGACTTCCTGCAGCACAAGCGGCGCGTCACAGGCCGTGCCCTTGGCGAACCGACGCTTGCGGAGAGGGTGCGAGAGGTCGGCGGCCTGATCCTCTTCTCCAACGTCTCACCCGGTGCCGCCTACGCGCACGACCCGGACGGGCACGGCCATGTCTACCACCGTGCCGGCAGCTTCGGGCCCGGCCGGGTGCCGGTGGGCGACGCCGATCATCTGGCGATCGGCCCTGGCCTCGACGGCGACCGGGTGATGACCGAACGGTTCATCGACGAAGTGCTGCGCCGCCGTCGGCCGGCGGTCGCGATACTGTGGCTGGGCCACCCGGACACGACCCAGCACGCCGTGCCGTTGGGCTCACCCGCGCATCTTGCCGCGCTGGCCGAGGCCGATCGCCACGCCGGATGGGTGATCGGCGCCGTTGAGCGGTTGCGCGACCAGGGCGACGACGTGCTGCTGATCGTTGGCTCAGACCATGGGCACCAGACCGTCGCCGGCGCGATCGACGTGTCGGCGGAGTTGGTCGCCGCGCGGCTGAAGGCGGGCGACGGTTCAGAGGATGTCACGGTCGCCGCCAATGGCACGGCGGCCCTGATCTATCTCGATCCCGAGCATCGCCACCGAGCGGCCGAGATCGCCGGCTTCTTGTCTTCCTGTCCGTGGATCGACCGAGTGATCGCCGCGGACGACCTGGCGAGCGTCGGCCAGAATGGGTCACATCGCCTGACGATTGCGGTCACCATGCGGTCGGATGCTGACCCGAACGCGTTCGGCATTCCGGGCAAGAGCCTGATCGCGGCAGCGCCGTCAGGCAAAGGCGTCCCAGTCGGCTGCGGCCAGCACGGTGGTCTTGGTATTTACGAACAGGCGCCCGTCCTGATGGTCTCCGGTGCCCGGTTCAGCGCCGGCTTCTCCCAGCCAGTCCACACGTCGCCGGTCGATCTGGCGCCGACGGTTGTTGCCCATCTTGGCCTGTCGCATGACGGCATGGACGGTCGGCCGCTGCAATAGCTCCTCGGCCACTGCGGGTCCGCGGGTGATCTGGATCTCCCAGAAACCAAAACCTGTATGGCGATCATGTCTATCACCCGGCGATGAAATGCCGCGTGATATGATCAGCTTTCTGTGGCTTTCTCACATGACTGCGCTGACGGGCATTGTTCTCTTTTGCCAACAATACTTTTTGACAATTTGATGACACTCTATCTCCATGTGAGATTTGCTCACATGAGGTAGACGTAATCTCCATTTACCTGTTGGCCGCACTGCAGCAACACTGGCCGCACTTCCGAACCGGGGCTGGTCGCCTCAGCATCTGTGAGGCCTGTTCACAGGCGGTGCACCGCACTCCGGTCCGTTGCAGATCACCACGAGTCCAGTCTTGCAAGACCACGAGGATGAGGAGTGAAGGTGATGATCAGCCCCTTTGGGATCGGCCGGCGAGCTCTGCTCGCCGCCAGCACGGCCCTGTTCCTGGCATCCACGGCCATCGTGTCGCCGACCGGCGCGGCGGCGGACGAGCCCGTGCGTGGCGGCGTGCTGCGGATCGCCACGCTCGGCCTCGACACGGCCGACCCCCACCGCCACACCGGCTCCATCGGTGTCCAGCAGGTCTATGTGGAGGCACTGACCAGCATCGCGCCAGACGGCAGCGCGGTTCCCTGGCTGGCCGAGAGCTTCGATGTCTCTGATGACGGCCTGTCCTACACCTTCCGCATCCGCGACGGGGTCACCTTCCACAACGGCGACCGTCTGACGGCTGAAGAGGTTCGGGCGAATTTCGAGCGCGTGCGCCAGAACGTGGAAGGCGGCTGGCTGGCCAGCGCCATGCAGTTCACCGAGACCTTCGAGGCGCCGGACGAAAGCACCTTTGTCGTCACCATGAACGCCCCTTATGCGCCGTTTCTGAACCTGATCTCCGAGCTCTGGATCCTCTCCCCCAATTCGCCCGGCTGGGACGAGACGATCACGCAGCCAATCGGCACGGGGCCGTTCACCTTCGGCGAGTGGACCCCGAATGTCAGCCTGATGGCCCCGGCCTTCGAAGGCTATTGGGACGGCGACCGCCCGTATCTCGACGCCGTGGAGTTCGACCTGCACGACGGTGCGGACCAGAGCCTGGCGCTGCGCTCGGGCGACCTGCATATCGGCCGAGTCTCGCGCGATCAGCTGCCGATGGTGGAGGCCGACGGCAACATCGCCATCCAGAACCTGAAAGACACGACCTGGTTCTTCTGGTCGTTCAACAACCGGTCGCCCAACCCGCCGCTGGACAATGTCCGTGTGCGCGAGGCGATCACTTATGCGCTCAACAAGTCGGCCTATATGGACTTCATCGCGGGCGAACAGGGGATCGTGACCAACCAGATGGTGATCCCCGGCAACTTCCATTTCGATGAGGCCCTGCACGAGGGCGATGCTCACGCCGCCCCGAACCTGGAGCTGGCCCGGCAGATCCTGGAGGAGGAGGGCGTGGACCCGTCGGCGGTCACGCTGCAGGTCGTCTCTTGGCAGCGACCCTATGCCGAAGTCGCGGTGCAGATGGTTCGCGAGCTGGGCTTCGAGATCGAACACGCGGCCCTGGATGACCTCGGCGCACAGCAGCGCCTGGGGCAGTACGACTGGGACTTGGCGCCGATGGCGTCGGGGCCGCGGGCCGATGTGTTCCTGCGCTTTGTCCGCATGATGTCGGACGGCCCCAACCCGGTGCTGTGGGGCGGTGTGCAGGACGAGGAGTATGATCGCCTGGTCTCCGCCGCCGTGGCCGAGGCCGATCCGGAGCGCCGCCGCCAGCACTACCTCGATGCCTGGCAGATGGTTATGGACAACTACTGGACCGTCGTGACGGGCCACGCGCCGACCCTGTTCGGCGTGCGGAACGAGGTCCAAGGGTTCGAGTTCGGTTTCACCTTCGGTCCCCACTACGCCGGCGGCGGCCTCGCCCACGCCTGGCTGGCCGAGTAATGACGACGTCGTCCGAACCCGTGGTGGGCGACCCGGCGGTCCGGACCGGCGACACCGGTTCGGACCGCCTCAGGCGCGGCGGGCGTTGGACGGAGACCATCGGCCGCCTGCCCGCTACGTTGCTGTTCAGCCTGGTTGTTCTTGCCGTCTTCTTAGGGGCCGTGGCCATAGGGTCGGTGCTGGTCCCGCAGGACCCGTTCCAGCAGGACCTGCTGAACCGCAATGTTCCGCCCAGTGCGGAGCATCTGGCCGGCACCGACAATTTCGGCCGAGACGTTCTGGCCCGTCTGCTATATGGCGCCAGGCTGACCCTGATGGTCGGGCTGGGGGGTGTGGTCAGCGCGCTCCTGTTCGGCGCTGTTCTGGGCCTGACTGCGCTGGCTGTCGGCCCGTGGTTGTCCGTCCCGGTCTACGGGCTGATCGATTTCATCCGCGCCTTGCCCGATGTGCTGCTGGCGCTGATCCTGATCGTGGCGCTGGGGCCGGCCATATCGTCGGTGATGATCGCGCTCGGTATCGCCTTTGCCCCGTTCTTCGCCTATGTCGCGCGCGCCGCCTGGATGCGGGAGATGGCGGCGGACTATATCACCGTCGCACGCACGTTCGGCGCGGGGCGCCTGCGTATCCTCTACCGCCACGCCCTGCCCAACATCATCGGCGCCGTGATCACGCTGGCGGCCGTGATCCTGCCGCGCTGCATCGTTACGGAATCGGTGCTGAGCTTCCTTGGCCTAGGCGTGTCGCCGGATACGCCCACCTGGGGGCGCATGATCGCCGACGGCACGCCGCTTTTCGAGCGCGCGCCGCACGCCGTGCTGATCCCCGTCCTGGCGCTGTCGACGCTGACGCTGGCACTGGCGCTGCTCGGTAACCATCTGCGCGCACGGGTCGATCCGTTGCGCGCCGATGAGCGGCGACGGAGGGCCGGTCGATGACGACCGTCCTGACCGTCCTGTGGCACCTGACCCGTGCGGCGACGTTGATCGCCGGGATCACCATACTCGTCTTCCTCTTGGTGCGGGTCGTGCCGGGCGACGTGGTCGACGTTCTGGCGATCGAAGGCGGCCTGACGGATGCGCAGGCCGAAGCGCTGCGGGCCAATCTGGGCCTCACCGTCTCGTGGTTCGACCAGTTCCGTGCCTGGTGCATCGGCGTGCTGCAGGGCGACTTTGGGGAGTCGCTTCGCTTCCGGGTGCCGGCCGCCGATCTCTTGTGGCACGCGATCCCGGTGACGCTGCGGCTTGCCGGAGCAAGCCTGCTGTTGGGCTTTACCCTGGCCGTGTCCGTGTCGCTGCTGGCAACGCTCAGGCCGCAGTCGGTCTTCGTCTCGATAGTCGATGCGCTCAACATCTGGTCGATTTCCGTGCCGACCTTCTGCGCCGGATTGGTCGGCATCCTGGTGTTCTCGCTCTGGCTTGGGTGGCTGCCGGTGCTCGGCAATTTCATCGTGCCTGTCGTGATCCTGGGCGTGGATGCGGCCGGGCAGATCGTCAAGCCGCTGCACGAGGAGATGAAGGAGCTGGGCACGGCGGCCTATGTGCGCACGGCGAGGGCCAAGGGCCTGCACCCGTTGCGCATCGTCATCGTTCATGTGTTACCCGCTGCGGCGCCCGTGCTGCTGGCCATGACCGGGCTGGTCGCGGCGTCGTTCATCGGCGGGGCGCTGACCATGGAGGTGCTGTTCGGCCTGCCGGGCGTCGGCAGCCTCGCTTTCAACGCCATCAACGGTCGCGACTATCCGCTGATCCAGGCGGTCGTGCTGTTCCTCGCGGTGTCCGTCATCCTGATCAACTCCGCCACCGATCTGGCCCATCGCCTGATCGATCCACGCCCCGAACGGTGAGCGAGGGGCGATGGCCACTCTCTTGGACGTGCGGCGTCTCGGTATCTCCTTCCCCGGTCCGACGGGCCCGGTGCGGGCCGTCGACGATGTCACATGGCGGTTGGAGGCTGGCCGTACCCTCGGCATCGTCGGCGAATCCGGTTCGGGCAAGTCGCTGACCGGCCTTGCGCTTTTGCGCCTGCTGCCGGCGGCGGCAGAGGTCGACGATGCCAGCCGCGTTCTCTACCGCGGCCAGGACTTGCTGGCACTGCCGGAGGATCGCATGCGTGCCCTGAGGGGCGGCGCGCTTGCGATCGTGTTTCAGGAGCCGATGGCCTGCCTTCACCCGCTTTTGCCGGTCGGCCGGCAGGTCGGCGAGGCGGTCCGCCGTCATGCAGCCCGGCGCGACAGCAAGATCCAGGCACAGGTCGACGGCCTGTTTGCCGAAGTGGGGTTGCCGGAGCCGGACCGTATCGGCCGGCGCTATCCGCATGAGCTGTCCGGCGGTCAGCAGCAGCGGGTGATGATCGCCATGGCGCTGGCCGGAAACCCGGAAGTGCTGGTGGCGGACGAGCCGACGACAGCGCTGGACGTCACCGTGCAGGCGCAGATCCTGACGCTGCTGCGCGAGCTTCAAGAGCGCCGCGGCCTGGCGATGGTCTTCATCTCGCATGATCTCGCCGTCGTTTCCTCCATGGCCCACGATGTCATGGTCATGCGCCAGGGCCGGATGGTGGAAGCCGGACCGATGCAGCAGGTGCTGACAAGGCCGCGCAGCCAATACGCCCAGATGCTGATTGCCGCTCGCAGGCGTCTGCATGAGACGAGCTCCGACTGTCAGACCTGCGACGCGGCTCCCGAACCCGTCCTGCACCTCGACGGCCTGACGGTCGACTATGCCGGCCGGGGATTTCGCACCGCCAAGGTTCGCGCCGTCGATGCCGTCTCTCTGACAATTGCGCGCGGCACCACCTTGGGGCTGGTGGGCGAGTCCGGCAGCGGCAAGAGCACAATCGGCAAGGCCGTGGTCGGCCTCGTCCGGCCGAGCGGGGGCGACATTCGTCTGCTCGGCCGTTCGCTTGCCGCCGATCGGTGGCGGCCGCCGCGTGCCTTCCGGCGTCACTGCCAGATCGTGCTGCAGAACCCCTATGGGTCGCTCAATCCGCGTCTGACGGTCGCCGATGCTTTGATGGAGCCGTTCGTGACGCTGGCGCTGCGGCCGCCCGAAGGCATTCGGGCGCGGATGGTCATGGGGTTGGAGGAGGTGGGGCTGGACGCCGAAATGCTGTCGCGCTATCCGCATCAGCTGAGCGGCGGCCAGCGGCAGCGCGTCTGCATCGCCCGAGCCCTGACACCGGAGCCCACACTGCTGATCTGCGACGAGATCGTCTCCGCCCTGGACGTGCACGTACAGTTCCAGGTGCTCGACCTGCTGAAGCGCCTGCAGAAGAGCCGCCGGCTCTCGCTGCTGTTCATCGGCCACGACCTGGAGGTGATCCGGTTCATTGCCGACGACATCGCCGTAATGCACCGGGGACGGATCGTCGAACGGGCGGGCACCAGGCAGGTGCTGGAGGAACCGCAGCATCCCTACAGCCGCTCGCTGATCTCCGCGATCCCGCGCCTGGCAACGGCGTGAGACGGCGGTGCTGAGTGCGGCGAAGATCGCGCGGGACGTTGCGGAGGGCCGCGTCGGCGCTGACGCGATCCTGGACCGGGTTGAGCAGGCCATCGCTAAGAGGGAACCAGCCGTCCTCGCCTTCACGGCACAGGATCTCAATGCGGCCCGAGCCGCCGCGCGGGCTGCGTCCGGGCCGCTGCGCTGCGTACCCTTTGCGGTGAAGGACAACTTCGACACGGCATCGCTGCCGACGTCCCATGGATCGTCCATCTACGATGGCCACAGGCCGTCTGAAGATGCCGCTATAGTGCGTCAGGCGAAGGCGGCCGGTGCGCTCTTGATCGGCAAGACCGCTCTTGCCGAATTCGCCCTGATGGAAGGGCCGGCGACCCGCAATCCGCATGACCCAAGCCGCACGCCGGGTGGTTCGTCGTCGGGGTCCGCCGCCGCGGTCGCCACCGGCATGGTGGCCTTCGCCTTCGGAACCCAGACTGGCGGTTCGATGATCCGACCGGCCGCGTTCTGCGGCGTCGCCGGCTATAAGCCGTCCTTCGGCTGGCTGCCGATCGGCGACGTTAAGCCGGCAGCTCCTTCGCTGGATACAGTCGGCCTCTTTGCGGCAACAGTTGCCGACGTGGCGTTCGTTGCCGCTGGCCTGACGGGCGATGCAGTGCCGGATTTCGACTCAGTCGCCACGCCGCGCATCGGCCTTTGCAGCGGCTGGGCAGGGCTGCAGGCGTCTGACGTCATGCTAGAGGCCCTAGAACGTGCCGCCCGTGCGTCGGAGCGGGCAGGTGCCATGGTCAAGCCGATCGCGCTTCCGGACGCGGTGGCCGCGGGGCAGGCGGCGCACGCGGTGATCATGAAGGCTGAGGCTCGACGGGCGCTCGACTTCGAATACACGCAGCATCGCTCATCCCTTAGTGATCGGCTGAAGGCCCTTCTCGACGAAGGCGACCGCATCACCGACGAAGACCGCCAGATGGCGCTGAGAACGGCGCAGACCGCCCGCACCGCCGTCTCGGCAGTGTTCCATCAGGTCGA
>JANQQD010000112.1 GCA_028285185.1 Anaerolineae bacterium
TGGCGTCCATGAACAGAGAATTGGCGGAAGCCGTGGTGGCCGATGCGACGGCCCGCTACATCGACGCCCGCCGCGACCGTGTCGACACCTTCATCGACCGCACCTTTTCCGTCTCGGCCGCGATGGAGCTGCATAGCCGCGCCGCCGGGTGGGACCTGCTGCGCGCCCCGGCCAACCTCGCGCTGGCGGTCCCGCATCTGACGGTGCAGCTTGTCGGCTCCGGTGCGCGTGCGGTCGGCATGAAGCGCGCCGGACGCTGGCTCGGGTCGCGGCGCCTGTTCTTCACCTCAGCCGTCGGGCGCGAGGTGGAATGGCGGCTGATGACCGAGTTCCTTGAGCTGCCCTACCAGCAACCGAACCGCAGTTTCGAGCGTGACGCCTTGGCGGAGGCGATCTTCACCGATCCGCGTGTCGACGAGGAGCTGACCCGGGCGCTAATGGAAATCGGCCGCCGGGCCGAAGACCCCGAATTCCGCCAGTGGCTAACGGAAACACTGTCGTCCTATGCCACCACGCGGGTGGCCGCGGCGGACCTGGCCAATGCGCTGATTTCGGCCGGGGTCGGTGCCATCGCCTTCAAGCAGCTGACGCCGGGCATGCTTTCGCTGGGCCCGGCGATCGCGAACGCAGCCTCACAGACCTTGGCCGTTTCCAGCTTCCCCCTGGGCGCGGCGGCCGGCAGCCTCTGGTACGGCATGCTTCCGGTCTCGGCGTCTGCTGCGTTCGTGGCCGGGGTCACCGGCAGCCTGATGGGGATCGCGGCCATGCTCACGGCCTTCTCGGGCGTGCTCACCGATCCGCTGCAGCGTCGCCTGGGCATTCACCGCCGCCGGCTGAACCGTATGGTCGACGCGCTGGACCGCGAGCTGACGGGCACCGCCGGCCGTTTCGTGGTGCGCGATCACTACGTCGCGCGGATCCTGGATCTGTTCGACGTGCTGCGTCTGGCATATCAGACCGGCAGGTGACGCCGGGGGTGCAGACGGACCGCTGAGCGGGAGGATGCGATGGACGGATTGGCGCTTCAAGGCGAGATCGTGCTGGTCACCTATGTGCGGCACTTCGTTGGGCCGGCCACCGTCAGGACCCTGCAACTGGCTGGCGCCACGGTCATCTGCCACGATCCCAGCTTCGAAGCCGAAGAAACGCGGCGCGCGTTCGAGGAAGAGGTTCCGGGGGTTCGGGCGACGGCCGTCCAGAGCCCCGAGGCCATTCTGGCGGATGTCCTTGCCCATCACGGCCGGCTCGATTCTCTGGTCAGCAACGATCCCTTCCCGGCCGTGCGCGCGCCGATCGAGACGGCGTCAGTCGCCGACCTGCGCGACGCGCTGGAAGCGCTGGTGGTTCGGCCCTTCGCGCTTGTTGCCGCCTGCGTGCCCACGATGAAGGCGCAGGGTCGCGGCAAGATCGTTCTGGTCACCTCTGCGGCGCCGTTGCGCGGCATCCCCAACTATGCGGCCTATGCCACCGCGCGCGGCGGGGCCAATGCGCTGGCCGTGACCCTCGGCCGCGAGCTGGCGTCCTATAACATCGAAGTTAACGCCGTGGCCCCGAACTTCGTGGAGAGCCCGAGCTATTTCCCGCCGCAACTCTTGGCCGACCCGGAGGCCAAGGCGAAGATTCTAAAGAATGTGCCGTTGGGCCGGCTCGGCCGCGGCGATGAGGTGGCGGCCCTGATCGCCTATCTCGTGTCGCCCCATGGCGGCTTCATGACCGGGCGCGTGCTGCCGATCGACGGCGGCTGGTCCTGATATTCAGGGACCAAGCCAGGCGGCCAGGCCCATCAGCGCCAGCGAGCCCGAGACCACGCCCAGCAATAGGCGCCGCCCACCGCCGAAGTAAACGACCAGCGCAATGCCGACGGCGCCGAGGCGTGCCTCCAGAGTGGCCTCTGCCAGAGGCCCTATGGGCAGCACGATCATCCGGCAGATCAGCCCGGCCAGCAGCGCATAGGCGACGCAGCCGACCCAGTCGATCACCACGCCTTCTGGGTCGATGCGACCGGCCAGAGCGACACCGACGGCCCGCCAAGTATAGGTCACGGCAGCCCCGATCGTCAGTGCGGCAAACACCAGCCAGGGATCCATCATGATCGCGGCCCCGATCGCCGGGTAGCCAGCCGGCCCGCCCAGAACGCGACAGTGCCCGCCACGATGCCGGTGACCAGCAAACCCCAATCGGCGCTGACCAGATGCAGGACCGGCGCCAGCGCGGCGCCCAGCACCATCGCCAGCAGGTAGGAACGGCTGCGCAGTTCGCCCGACAGCAGCAGCAGGAAATAGACGGGGTTCAGGAACACGAGGCCAAGCGAGATCTCCGCCGGCACGGCGCCCGCCAGCCCATAGCCCACCGCCGTCATGGCGATGCTGACGACCCACAGTGTCCCGCCGAACGCTGCGAGGTAACTGAGCCTGTGTTCGGGGTTCAATTCGGGGAACCGCCGCAGCGCATGCACCCATGAGGTCACGGCGATGATGTGCGCAACGGCGTATAGCCGCCATTTGGGGATGTCCCGCTTGCCCAGCGCCGGCAGCAACGTCAACACCAGCGGCAAGAGCCGCGCGTTGGTCAGCGCCACCGCGACGCCGACCACCAGAAGCGACGCACCCGCGGCCGTCAGCTCCACCGCCGCCACCTGGCCTGGCAGCGCCCAGGCGGTGGCAGTCGAATAGAGTGCCAGGTCGACCGACATGTCGCTGGCCCGCACCAGAGAGCCGAAGCCGAGATAGCTCGCGCCCAGCACCAGTGCGGGGGCACCCAGGGCCTCGCGCAAGCCCGCCAAGCGGGCCTGCCTGGCCGAACCGTTCTTGCTGCTCATCGCCTTGAGGAAACGCCCGTCACCGTCGTTACGGATCGCAAGCCCCGCAAGGTCGACCCGCAGCGGTCCGGCGTCAACTGTGTCCGTCGGAAGTCGAGGCGGCGGCCCACCGCGCTGCACCCCCTCAAACCACCAACGCCATAACGACGCTTCATCTGCCAATACGAGCGATTATTGCGCCCACGCCACACAACCGCCATCTTCGTTTCAGTATTTCCCGAAGCAGTTTTCCGTTTCTTGCTCTTCCTCAAGCGCAGGATCGATCGGCTCACCACACAGCCGAGCCTTGGATTCCCGGAGATTTGCCATGTCCGGACGCCCGTCCGCCTGTCTTGCTGTCTTCGTATCGGTTCTGTTTCTCTATCACGCGCCGTCCGCATCGGCTCAGGCCGATGACGGTGCGGCGCTCTACGGCGTTTGGGAATGGCGCATCAACGAGGACATGGTCGACCGGCAGACGTTTCTGCCGGACGGCACTGGTACGCATCAGACCATCCAAGCGGATGGCGACGCCTTCACGCGGTTCGATTTCGACTGGCGCGTGTTCGCCCCCATCACACTCGGCGACGGCACATCGGCGGTGATCTTGCGCGTAGAGGGAGAACGCTCCAACCCAGTGTACCAGCTCGTGGTGCTCGACGGCCCCGACCAGATCCACACCAGCCCCCGGACGGAAGAGGCGATCCCGGCTCTTCTGGCGCCGGACATGCTGGCAAACCCGCTAACCTTTGCCCGCGTGGAGACCATCACCGCCGGCGCCGGCCGGCCGGCACCGCCGACTACCCTGCACGACCAGAACGAGGCCGCCATCCTGGGTGCCTGGGATGGCGAGCTGGACGATGAGCGGGTCCGACTGTCTTTTGAGGAGAACCACCAGCTCAGATTGCTGCCGATCCCGGCGACCGGGGCGGGCGCCATGGGGCCGCTGTTCTGGTCTATTGAGGACGACCCGGAGATCGACGGCACGCCCGTGTGGATCATCGCGGTCCATGTGGCCGACCAGATCAGCACCACCGCTGCCGTGCTGGACGGACCTGACCGGCTGTTGATCACCGATTTCCGCCGCCGCCCGCCGACCTCGCTGTCGCGCCAGATCGTGTTTACCCGTGCAGATCAGGCCGCCGAGGCTGCGGCAGCCGCAGAGCGGGAGGCTTGGTGCGGTGAGAATCCCGGCGTGTGCGTGCTGTTCGACGGGGCGCTGGCCGCCGCCGGTCAGCTCGATGCCGACGGGCCGCGGACACCTGTGTTGTTCCGCATCGCCGAAGCCATGGCGGATGTCGGACTGGGGTTAGAGGGCAGGCTCGTGCTGGAGTCCGCCCTGTCGCTGCTGGAAGAGCAGCCGTACGAAGCGCTTGGTGCGGTCGATCTCGCACGGCTGGCGACGGTGCAGGACGCTCTCGGCCTCGCCGATGAAGGCCGGCAGACGCGGGAGCACCTCGATGCCGCGCTGGACCAGGTTGCAGACGTTGACGTGTTTTACCTTTTTGGGCTTGCCCGCGACTTGGCCGCCAATGGCTTCGACGAACTGGCCCACCAGACCGTGTCCAGCGCTCTGGCGCGGCTGGAGGCACAGGGCGAGGCCGCGGAGGGAGTGCCTCCGACCTTTCCTCTCGCTGGCATGTCGGAGCAGTTCACGGCTGTCGGCATGCTCGATACGGCGGAGGCGATCGCCAGCCACCTCGACGATGACCGCTTCCGGGCGCAAATGCTGTTGCAGATCGCCGCAGAGTACGCTCGTGCCGGCGACCTGGCGGCTGTGAACCGGCTCCTGGAGGGAATAGCAGACTTGGATCCGTTCGACCGGGCCCTCGTCTTGGCGCCGGCCCAGGCGCGCGCCGGCGACGTGGCAGCAGCGCAGGCGACCCTTTCGACGGTGCCGGACGATCACTTCGCCAGGCAAGAAGTTGCTGCGAATACCGCAGAGGGTTTCGCGGAGGCTGGCCTGTTTGGCGAAGCCGCCGGATTGTTGGATGCGCTGGAGGAACAGGGCGCGTTCCCACCGGCGCTGGACCGCGTGCGCTACGCCCTCGCCCTCGGCTATGCCCGAGCGGGCGAGGTGGACGCCGGCAGGGCGGCCGCCGAGGCAATCGCCTGGGAGGAGACTTTGAGCGCCACGGCACTGGGCCATGTGGCGGCGGCACGGTCCGCGGCTGGAGATGCAGCGGGTGCTGCGAGCGACCTGGACGATGCGCTGGCCTTGGTGACAGAGGTTGCAGATTGGCAGGCCCGGCTGCCGGCGCACCGCGAGATTGCGCAGGCTATGGCTGAAGTCGGCAATGCCGAGGGCACGCATACTGCGCTCGCCGGGCTTGCAGCCGCCATTTCGAGCAGTGACGACCTCAACTGGACTGCACGCAACAATGCCATGGGCGAGTTGGTCGCGGCCTATATGGACGCCGCTCGGACACTTTCGGGCAGCACCGCGCAGTAGCAATCCAGTCGTGACGCTGTGCTACGTGAAATAGACCACCAGACCTTAGGGGTTGGCAGTACCTGGCATCGCAAAGCGTGTGCTCCATCCTGCGTCGCGCCGCGCGGGTTGGCGTGGGGCTTTCGGGGTGAACAGGAAGCACCTTCGAATTGAAGGCTCCGTCCACGGCGTTCCGCATTACCCGCTCCGGCGCGCCCGCTCCGCAAGCCCGCGCAAGAATCCGGGAACGTCCGGCGGCTGGATCAGAGCGCAGCGGATCAGGCTGTCGAAATGCTCCGTCAGGGCGCGGATGTGCTCGATGGAATGGAAGACGAAGAACATCTGGCCGACATAGATCGCCGCGCGCTGGGGGCCGAAGATCGTGACCGGAACGGAATAGCGCTCCAGCCCGTCGAACAGAAACCAGCGGAAGGTGGGATAGAGCTCCTCTGCCAGATCGGCCATCGCCGTCAGCTGGTCTGCGCGGACCCGGGCGGCCAGGCCATGCCAGATGCCCTCGCCCCCGGCGAAGCCCTCGATCATCTGCAGCGAGTTGCAGGCCTCCATATCGGTTTCGGGCCTGCGCTGATAGGCAAGGCGGTCGACCGCCGTTTGCAGCCCCTCCGCCGGGCTGGTGCCGGCGAAGAACTCAAGCTCGTAATCGATCACCTCTTTCGTCTTCAGCAGATCCGGCAGGGTAGAGGGGACATAGCGGATCTTGTAGCCGATTGCCTCCGTATGCCAGGCGCGCAGGCGTTCCGCCGTCATCATCGCGGTGCCGCGTTCGATGCTCGGCCCCTGGGGCATGATGTCGGCACCGAGATGCCCCTCTTGGCTGAGCCCCAAGAGCCAGTCCACGCTGACCTGGCGGGCAGCCGCTATGGCCGCCAGCGTCTCGACCCGCGGCAGCCGGTCGTTCGTGGGCGACAGCAGCTGCGACAGTGTCGACCGGTCCATGCCGACGGCCTGGGCGAACGCACCGCGGCTGAGGCCGCTGTCGACGATCACCTGATCCAGCCGACTCCGGAATTGCTCAAGAAAGTCTCGACGATCCATTAGGCTTCTACACACCATATGTGCGCTAATGCACATTCGATGCGATATATCACCATATGCCGCGCTATGTGCGCAAGTGCGGCAGAGTGTGCTCATACTACCGTTGTTTAGCGTTATTTTTAACGACAACAATGGGCATCTGATCCTTTGCGTCCCTGAACAGAAATGCGGCGGAGAGTGACACAACCATTGCGCGTGGAATGGCCAACCATGCTGGTGGCCATTGCCATCTACGGGGGCTGGGCGGCAGCCACCTGGTTCCATGACAAGCTGCCGTGGTGGGCGCTGTTCCTGATCGGCGGCTGGCTGGTTGCCTGGCATGGCTCGCTGCAGCACGAAACGATCCATGGCCACCCGACATCGTCGCGCAGGATCAACGCCGCCATCGGCTGGGCTCCGCTGGGGCTGTGGATGCCCTACCCGATCTACAGGGCCCTTCACCTCGTCCACCACCGCAACAGCCGGCTGACGCTGCCCGGGGTCGATCCCGAGAGCTTCTATGTCACGCCGGAGGCGTGGGAACGGATGTCGTCACCGCTCAGATGGCTCACCCTGGCCAACCAGACCTTGCTGGGCCGGCTGGTGCTCGGCCCCGTCTTTGCCGTCGCGCAGTTCTGGCGCGGCGAGGCGGCAAGCCTGCTGCGCGGCGACCGCTGGCGGCGGCGGATCTGGCTTGCGCATGTTGCGGCCTCCGCAGCCATTCTGCTCTGGGCCACGGTCGTGGCCGGGATGCCATTGTGGCTCTACCTCGCCTGCTTCGCCTATCCGGGCCTGGCCCTGACCTTGATGCGGTCTTTCGCCGAACACCGGGCGCCGCGGGACGAGGGCCAGGGGGCGTCGGCCGTGGTGACGGCGGGGCCGGTGATGTCTCTGCTCTATCTCAACAATAATCTGCATGTCGCCCACCACACGCGGCCGGCGGCACCTTGGTATGACCTGCCGGCCGTCAACCGGGAGATCGACGGCGCTGATACGGCGGCGCGCGGCGCCGGCCTGTTCCGCAGCTACGGCGAGCTGATGGCCCGGTATCTGTTGCGCCGGGTCGACCACCCGGTTCATCCCGGACGCCCACAGCCGGCTGAATAGCTCACGGACTTCCGCGCTCCGACAACGTCTCCGGCCTCGCAGCAGAGGCGGGCCGGTCACTCCGGCAGAAATCGATCGGACCAGGCGAGGCCGGCCACACGCTCGGCCAACATGGCGTCGATCGCGTCTGCGTCGTAGCCGACGCGTTCCAGTACCGCCCTGGTGTGTTGGCCGTATTTCGGCATTGGGCCGGGGATCGTGATGCTCGCAGATCTGGGGCGTACGGCGATCGGCGCGACAAGGTCGCACCAGCGGCCCATGGGATGCCGATCGTGACGGATCACATGGAAAGTCGACCGCGTGAACGGGGCTGGACCATCGCTTTCCCGATGCAAGGATGAATCCCGGGTCTCGAACAGCGATGCCAGGCGTATGACAGCCGCTGACGTGCCGGCGAAAGCTTTCCGCCAATGATCGGCCCCGTGGGTGCGAATGCGGGCGGCGAGGGCATCGCGCAGTTCGTCATGCTGCAGGTCTGCAAGATCCGAAAGGGCAGGGATGGCCCTTAGCGCAGCATGGCCCTCTTTCGGGGCAGCGAAGAAGATCCAACCGTCCGCCGCTTCATAGCAGTGGTAGAACGGCCCCCAACCCCTGGCATCGCGACCGGACGGCTCGTCGAACGGGCGCCGGCCCGGATAATCGAACATGAACTGTGCCTGGATCAGGTTGCCGGCGCCAGCCAGCGAGGCGCGCGCGACACCGCCGTCGCCCGTCCGCTTCAACCTGGCCAACGCGCCGCCGAGAGCCACGCAGGCGCAGAACCCGGTCAGCACGTCGATAGTGCCGAAATGGGCATGCTCTTCGGGCGTTCGCATGTCGCCGCCGAAGCGCAGCATGACACCGGTCGCCGCTTGCGCCGTGTCGTCGTAGCCCAGGTGATCGGATTTCGGCCCGCGCCTAGGACCGCCGAAGGCGTCGAGCTGCACCAGGATCAAGCGCCGGTTGATGGCGCGCAGTCGCGCGGGCGACAGCCCCAGCGCATCACGCTGGGCGTCGGTGGCATTCATCGTGATCACGTCAGCCTCGGCGATCAGGCGATCCAGTGCCTGGCGCCCCGCCGCAGTCGACAGGTTCAGCAGGATGCTCTCTTTGCCGCGATGGGCATGCAGGCCGAATACGACGGCGTTCCAGGGGTCGACATTCGGTTCAACCGGCTGCACCAATGTCACGGCGGCGCCGAAGCGGGCGAGGGTCGACGCAATGGTCGGGCCGGCGATGACATTCGTCATGTCCAGCACGCGGAGGCCGTCCAGCCAGCCGCCGCCGCTGGCCGTCCCGTCACCACCCCGCGGAGGTTCTGCGAGAATGCGGGAAAGGGCGGGGCGCGCGTTGTCCGCGGAAGGCCCCGCGGCCTTGTCCGTCGCGCCTGCATCCTCCGACAGCCAGGCCACGTTGCCCATCTGGCGCATCCGGCCATAGCGCGGATCGTCGACTTCCAGGATCAGGCCTGACGCAAGCGCATGGGGGTCGCACAGCCATTCCCGGGTCGACCGCTGCGCCGTTGCGGGAGCCTTTGCGGCGCCGAACAGCGCTTCCCATTCATGTGCAGGCCGGGTGAGGAACGCGGCTTTCATGGCTGCCGCAACCCGCGCGCGGTCACTCGGCCCGACAGGGTAGTTGCGCAAGGTCCACTCCGCCGGCCAGTCGGCCGTGTCGAGATAGGCGCTGAAGTCCGGCAGCCGCGCCAGCAGGGCGTCGAGGCCGAGCGTCGTCAGCACGCGGCGGGGGTGGTCCGCGACACTGCCCGAAACCACGTAGAAGCCGCGGCCGTCCGCGCAGGGATAGGTCCGGTAGAAGGGGTCGAGAAGCTCCGACAGCGCGTCGAAGCTCAAGTCCATCGGCAGGCCGGCCGCCGCACGCCTGCCCAGCTCCACCTCACGCGGGGATTTATAGCGCGCGGGGTAGTCTTCGACCTGCTGGCAGTTGTAGGCCAACCCTTCAAGCAGGGCGGAAGCCAGGGGTACTTCGATATGGTCGCCACCCAGACGATCGCGTGCCCACAACGCAAACAGCACCGCCATGGCGCCGAAGGCGGCCCCATAGGCGGACGCCAGGGCCAGCGGCGTGAACGAGGGATTGATGCCCATCAGCCGGCGGTTCAGGCCCATGTCGGTGAACTGTCCGGTCGCGGCAGCGATCACCGCCTCCCAGGCTGGCAGATCCGCAAAATCGGGGTCGGTCGAGGCAAAGCCCGGCAGCGACAGATAGACCAGACGGTCATTCGCTGCGCGCAGGGTCTCTGCGCCCAGGCCAAGCCGGTCCATCACGCCTGGGCGGAAGTTCTCGATAACCACGTCGCTGCGCTCAGCCAGCGCCATCGCGGTACTGCGGCCAGCCTCGGTCTTCAGGTCCAGAACAAGCGAGGATTTGCCCCGCGACAGCATGTCGGTCGCAGGGTCCCTGAACGCGGGCCTGGCGGGGGGATCAATGCGGATCACCTCCGCCCCCATATCGGCCAGCATCATGCCGGCCAGGGGCCCCGCCAGGTACTGGCCGAAATCCAGCACGCGAATATGCGACAATGGACGGTCGGTCATGGGGCCGCATCCGAACGGTTCAGCGAGGCCGTCCGACGAACGCCCCGACAATAGCGGGCCAAGTCTGTAGGATTGGGCAGCCCCCGGACAAGCGGCGCCTTCCTACGGTAAGGCGAGCACAGGCCAAGGGGATGCTCCGGAGCGATCAGTCTTGTCCTCTGCCGACACTGCCGGGTTGCCGCGTACCCGCCTTCCACAGAACCCGGCCTTCGTGCTGCGGGGCGACTGCGACAGACCGGTCCATGCCCGCCAATGGTTCGAGTTTCCGGGGCGCGGCGACGGCGTGCCGGAGACCTGGTGCTATACCGACCGGCTGTCCTATGCCGCCGGCGAGAAGGTCACGCTCTTCGCGATCTCCACCGAGGTCCTTGTCGACGTCCAGGTCCAGTCGGAGACGCGCCGTCCGGCCTTGATGCTGGAGCTGCGGTCCGTTGCCGTGACCTGGTCCGATACGCCCGAGAGCGCGTCGGCGACCGGATGCGATTGGCCAGCCGTCGCCGAATTCACGATCGGAGCCGAATGGCCGTCGGGTGTCTACCGGATCACCGTTCGGCCCTGCACACCGGACGCAGAAGGCCAGGCCGCCACGCATCTGATCGTCGTGCGCCCGACACCGGGGCCGCGGTCGGGCCGATTGCTGCTGGTCACGTCGGATGCCACCTGGACCGCCTACAACGATTGGGGTGGGTCCAACCATTACGAAGGGGTTGTCGATCCCCGGAGCAAACGTTTTTCGCCGCATCTCAGCACCCGGCGCCCGTTTGCCCGCGGCTTCGTCGCGCTGCCTCCCGAGGCGCCGCGTACCGTGCCAGACCGGCCGCCCCCGTTCGGCGCACCAGTTCGCTATCCGCATATGGATTGGGCCTGGCGCCACGGATACTCCAAGAAATACGCATCGGCAGGCTGGGCCAGCTATGAGAAGCACTTCGCGCACTGGGTCGAGGCTCAAGGCTATGCCCTCGACATCGCCACGCAGCAGGATCTGCACTACCGCCCCGATGTGCTGGACGGGACCGCTTGCCTCATCCTCCTCGGCCATGACGAATACTGGAGCTGGGCGATGCGCGATGCGGTCGACGGCTATGTCGATCGCGGCGGCCGAGTTGCGAGGTTCGCAGGGAACTTCTTCTGGCAGATCCGGCTGGAACAGAATGGCCGCGTCCAGACCTGTCACAAATACCTCGCCGAGACTGAAGACCCATTGCGGAACGGCCCAGAGCGCCACCTGACGACGAATTGCTGGGAGGCGGCGGTTCTAGGCCGGCCGGGCCATGCCACCTTCGGCCTTGACGGCAGCCGTGGCCTCTATGCCGGCTGGGGTGGGCTGGCAGCCCGGGGACCCGGCGGTTTCTCGCTCTATCGTCCCGAGCACTGGGCCTTCACCGGCACCGGTCTCGGCTATGGCGACATCCTGGGGGCGGACGGGCGGATCTTCGGCTACGAGGTCGACGGGCTGGACTATCGGATCGAAGACGGGCTCCCCTTCCCGGTGGCGAAGCCGGACCTGCCTGAGGCCCTCGAGATCCTTGCGCTCGGCCTCGCCCGGCTGCGCGAGGATGGTGGTTCGGGACCGCAAGAAGGAGACGCCTTTGTCGGCGACGACGACGCCCGCTTCCTGGCACGCCTGCGGTTTGGAACAGACAGCGAGGACGCCCTTGCCCGTGCGGACCGCGGCTCAGGCATGATCGTGGGATTCACCAGGGGCGAGGGGCACGTCTTCCATGCCGGCACCACCGAGTGGGTCGCCGGGCTGATCCGGCACGATGCGGCGGTCGAGCAGGTCACGCGCAACGTCATCAACCGTTTCCTGGAGCGTTCGTGAGAGCCTATGGCCGCCGTATGACCTGCGGCCTTTTACCGAACCGCAAGAACTCGCCCGTAAATTGGGTGCTGAGAAGGCGGCGGCGCCAAATGGCGACGTTTGCCGCTTTGTACACCGAGGATCCCAAGCGCCGATGCCGTCGCGCCTCGGGTGCTGGGCTTCCGGTTCTCTGCGGCCGCGCCAACTGGATGGGGGCCACTTCATGCTGTCGACCGAGAAGGTCAAGTTGGGCGAGATTCTGATCGCCAAGGGTATGGTAACCGAAGCCGATATCGCCAATGCGATGGCGCGCCAGCAACAGCACGGCGGCGTCTTGGGCCAGAACCTGGTCGCCCTGGGGGCGGTCACACAAGATCAGCTCGATGCGGTCTTGAACACGCGGCCCCGAGCCCCGCGCACGGTCGAAGAGACCGAGCTGCCGCCCGGTCAGCTGCTGAAGATGCTGGTGAAAACCATCTATGCGGAGGATCTGCGGACCGCGTCGGAGATGCGGGATTCTCTGAAGCTGCCCTTCAACGTGATCATGAAGCTGATCGAAGAGGGCACGGCGCAGAAGATGGTGGTCGTGCTCGGGCAGACCACAAACGGTGCTGCCGGCGAACTGGCATACGGGCTCAGCGACTTCGGCCGCCGCTTCGCCAAAGAAGCGCTGGAGCAGAGCGGGTATGTCGGGCCCGCACCCGTTTCCTTGCGCGCATACCAGAAACGGATCATCGCCCAGAAGATCAGCAACGAGCGGGTCAACCAGGCGCAGGTCGAGGCGGCCTTTGGCGACATGGTCGTCACCGACCAGTTCATCCAGAGCATCGGGCCCGCCATCAATTCCGGCAAGTCGATGCTGCTCTATGGCCCGCCGGGTAACGGCAAGACGTCGCTGGCGGAGCGTATCGGCAGCCTGTTCGAAGGGACCATCTACATACCGTATGCCGTGGACGTCGACGGAAGCATCATGAAGGTGTTCGACCCGAGCGTTCACCAGCCCCACGGGGCAGGGGGCACGGCGCCGGCGTCCAGCGTTATCCGGACCGACATCGATGACCGGTGGGTTCCCTGCAAACGACCGCTGGTGATGGTCGGCGGCGAACTGACGCTGCAGATGCTGGATCTGGAGTTCAACCCGATCTCCAAGTTCTACGAAGCTCCGATCCATCTGAAGGCCCTCGGCGGAACCTTCCTGATCGACGATTTCGGGCGCCAGCTCGTCAAGCCGGCCGATCTGCTGAACCGCTGGATCGTTCCGCTTGAGAGCCGCGTCGACTTCATGAAGCTGCACAGCGGCCGGACCTTCTCCGTGCCCTTCGACGAGCTGATCATCTTCGCCACCAACCTCAATCCCACGGACCTGATGGATCCAGCCTTCTTGCGCCGTATTCCCTACAAACTAGAGACTGTGGGACCATCGCGGCAGGTCTTCCGCCAGATCTTCCAGATCGTCGCGAAGAAATACGCGCTGGAGCTGACGGATGAGGTCGTCGACACGGTGATCGACGAAGTCGTCAGCCGCAACGGTGATGCCCTGGCCGGGTATCAGCCGAAGTTCATTTGCGAGCACGTAATCAATTCGTGCCGGTTCAAGGGCATACCGGCCCACTTCACGCCCGAGACGGTCCGCGAAGGATTGGGGCACCTGCTGGTGAAGGACCCCAGCAAGCTGAAGAACCTGGCCCACGCGGCGTAGTCGTCCGGGCCTGCGGCGCGGCTGCGCCGACTGCGGGCCGATACATGCGCCAAGCGCACCAGCGTGCTATGCCTGATCCGACCGGAATGCGATTTGTCGGAGCACGGCATGGCGGCGGATGGGCCATTGTTGCGGGTCTTCGAGGTTCGGGCCAAGCCTGGATGTGCCGATAGGCTGTTGGAGAAATTCGCCACGACATCGGCTGATGTCGTTCGAGGCAAGCCCGGCAACCTGGGGTACTATTTCGGTCGCTGCGTGCAGGGC
>JANQQD010000126.1 GCA_028285185.1 Anaerolineae bacterium
GCGCCTTCCGGCGCCATCATCACGTAAAGTGCCCCCCAGGCCACCAGGCCGGCCGGGATCGCCAGCCAGAGCCAGCCGAGCCCGAGATAGAGCCCGACCGCCACGACCGCGCCGGCCACCGGCGCCACGATCTTGTGATTGCCCATCCCCCGCACCCCTTCTTGCCTGTACCCTGTCCGTGGCGGTGACATTAGGCAATCGCCCCCCTGATGGCGAGACCCGAGCCACCGCCGCCTTGCCGCCCGGCGATGCCGGACCCAAATCACCTGTCTGTTGTCGGCGCATGTCGCCCACACCGCCCTAGAGCCGGACCAGACCATGAGCGCAAACGCCACCACCGAAGACCTCTTCTTCCGCAGCGCCGGGCTGGACCGCGACCGCGTCGACCGGCTTGTGGCTGACGCCCTTTCCGGCGCCGACGATGGCGAGCTGTTCCTGGAGTACCGGCAGAGCGAGGGCCTGTCCTGGGACGACGGCAAGCTGAAGAGCGGCGCCTTCGACACCATGCAGGGCTTCGGGCTGCGCGCCACGGCGGGCGAGGCTACCGGTTATGCCCACGCCTCGGAATTGTCGGAGGACGCCATCGCGCGCGCCGCCGACACCGTCAGCGCCGTCTGTCGCGGCCATGGCGGCACGATGGCCGAGCCGGCCCGTGGCACCAATCGCAGCCTCTATACCGATGCCAATCCGCTGCCGGCGATTGCCTTTGCCGACAAGGTGGCACTGTTGGCGGAGATCGACGCCTACGCCCGTGCGCGCGACCCGCGCGTGCGTCAGGTAATGGCGTCGGTCACCGGCGAATGGCAGGCGGTGCGGATCGTGCGCGGCGAGGGCAGCTACGCCGCCGACATACGCCCGCTGGTGCGCCTGAACGTCTCCGTCGTCTGCGGCGACGGCGACCGCATGGAAACCGGCAGCCACGGCACCGGTGGCCGGGTCACCTATGACGGGCTGTTCGACGCGGCTTGCTGGCGACACGCCGCGGATGAGGCGGTGCGCCAGGCCCTGGTGAAGCTGGACGCCGCCGAGGCGCCGGCCGGAGAGATGACCGTGGTGCTGGGCAACGGCTGGCCCGGCATACTCTTGCACGAGGCCATCGGCCATGGTCTGGAAGGCGACTTCAACCGCAAGGGCATGTCGGCCTTCGCCGGGTTGATGGGACAGCGGATCGCGGCCCCGGGCGTCACCGTGGTCGACGACGGCACCCTGACCGACCGACGCGGCTCGCTCTCGATCGACGACGAGGGCACGCCCGCCCAATGCACGACGCTGATCGAGGACGGGATTCTTGTGGGCTATATGCAGGATCGGCTGAATGCGCGGCTGATGGGGGTCCCCCCGACCGGTAACGGCCGGCGCCAGAGCTTCGCCCACCATCCCATGCCGCGGATGACCAATACGGTGATGGCCAGCGGCGCCTATGACCGGGATGAGATCGTCAGTTCGGTCCGCAACGGGCTCTATGCCGTCAATTTCGGCGGCGGACAGGTGGACATCACCAACGGCAAGTTCGTGTTCTCCGCATCCGAAGCCTACCTGATCGAAGACGGCAAGGTCGGCCGGCCGGTGAAGAATGCCACGCTGATCGGCAACGGTCCCGATATCCTGACCAAGGTGGCCATGGTGGGCAACGACATGGCGCTTGACCCGGGTGTCGGTACCTGCGGCAAGGAGGGCCAGGGCGTGCCCGTCGGCGTGGGCCAGCCGACCTTGCGGATCGACGGCCTGACGGTCGGCGGCACGGCAGCTTGAGCCGAGACGATTGCCGCAGTCGGCGGGACAAATCACTGGCGCCATGACGGCATGATGGGCGGGCGGCACAGCAGACCACCGCACTAGCCACGGCACGCGCGCGTCGGTGCCAGGACGACCGATGACCGGCGTCCACATCAATACTGTCCACGGCCCGACCCTGACCTTGACAACACCGGGTTCGCGAGCCCAGATACAATTCTTACAACCTGTAATGCTGGACGGCCGTGCCGGAGCGGCAGCGGTAATTGATGCGTGTCAAGGTCGAAACCGGCCGAACCCGGTATAGCCGGTCCAAGCTTGTAATGCTTACAAACTGCCCGTAGACCGC
>JANQQD010000130.1 GCA_028285185.1 Anaerolineae bacterium
CCCTGCGTTTGGCCGCTTGCCGCTCTACCATTGCCCAGTAGGGCGGCCGAGACCGGTTATCCTCCCCATGACGACAGAAGCCTTGAGCGGCATTGTCGCGCATCGTGAATGTGTTATAGGTCTTAACCAGTGTCATGCGCGCTTCGTGCCGAAGTTCGTGCTCACTGCGTCCCAAGACCGGCGCTCGTCCGGCGTCACCTCTCCCGCCTGGCTCGGATATCAGATTGAAGCGACGTCATGGCGGATCGACGAATCCGTCGGACGAAATCTCAGAACGAGGACAAGAGTAGAATTGGAGTAAATATACAAAAAAAGAGGATTGAAGAATGGAATATTCATTTGATGAATGGCAAGACATCGCGCGTGTATTTTATCAAGTCACACCGCTGACCGACATCAGTGACTTCGCGGCAGAGGCCGAAGTGCAGCGGTACGATCGCCTGATTTGCACGAAGGCGAAGTTTTCTCCACAGAAATTCGATCACGACCCGGCCAGGATCGGAGGTGTCGACCACGACTATCTGCTCTACGAGCGCTATCTCGACGGTGAGGGACGGGGTCTCGCCGCGGATGTTCCAGCGCATATCAACCAGGCTTCAATTCACCTGATCGACATGTCCCGGCGTTACCGGTCAATTACCAAAGGCGTCGCCACGGCCGGCGTCTGCATTCCCCATGACCTGATCGGCTATGACCCATCACGCGATCCGCCCTACCGGAGTGTCCCGGTGGCCAGTCCGCAGGGGAAGATGCTGGACTTGGCGCACGGCGCATTCCGCGTCGCCGTCGCCCGCGAGCAGCCGGATGCCCGGGAACTCTCTGCCGCCTTCCTCGCCCTCGTGCGAACATTGATGCTGAATGCGCCCGACACGCGATCGGCGGAGCAAAAGTATGTCGACAGACGACCGCTGCTGCGGACCTTTATCTCCCGCCACTTGACCGATCTGGACCTGTCCCCGGCGCAGATCTGTGGCGAGCTTGGTTTGTCCCGATCCGTTCTTTACCGCGAGTTTCAGCGGGACGGCGGTGTGATCCGGTTCATCACCAACCGGCGGCTCGACCGATGCTTTGCCGACCTGATGGCGGCGCCTGCGAGACGTGGAGCGGTCCGGCGCATTGCCGAACGCTGGGGCTTCGACCATCCCGGGAACTTCCATCGCAGTTTTCGCGACCGTTTCGGCATGTCGCCGTCCGATTGTCTGGAACGGGACGGCGAGCATGCTGCGCCCACCCCCGGGACTGCGTACTACCCGGTCCACGAATGGCTGAGGGGCGGTTAACCCGCGCCCTCCCAAACAGCGTCTTCAAAGGCAATCAACTTTGCCGGCCAGGGTGTCGACGAGGGGGCCGGGGCACACACGCGCGCCACGGCTGCTTTCCTATTCTGGGAAGCCGGAGAACCTCGCGTTGATGATCGCGATTGGCACCTGACCCCATTTCCGCGTGGGACGCGCTGGTGTCACGAGCTACCCAAGATGAAGGCCACGACCACCCAAACCATCGGAGATGTTACTAGCCCCGCAATCGATGCGACTATCCCGATTGTGGAGAAAACATACTCTTTGCTGGAAAGTGCGAATATTCCAAAAAGCAAACCAAGTGGAGCGAATATAATCGCCAAAAAAAGAATCGAGATGACGCCACATACAGTCGAGCCCACTCCAAGCGCCCTGCCTTGCGACGGGGCCGCTGCACTGCTGATGTTCGGATTGTATGACACGAAGCGAGCTCCACTGCTGATACATGAACGCAATGGTTTCAGATGCGCCTGATCCTCGCAACGGGTTTCGGCCGCTCATTGTGACGCTTCGGACAGAAATTCTCGGTTCAGTACGTCGCCTCATCAGTTCCGTTCGTCGTGCCTCCGGGGTCACCGGCAGCCCTTAGCGCGTAGCCGCCCGATCCGGTCCGGGCAGGCGATCGGAGTCATCGGAGCAGCACCTGCCTGTCACCGGCGAGTCATGGACGGTTGCTATGGTCCTGGCCGGATGCCGTGAGATGCATCCGAAAAAGAGGCACGGCGAAGCGAGACTGCTGGGCGCATGGAGCGGGCATGATGACATCGCCAATCCGGCGCATGTCCCGCTGCCGCCGCATCCCAGACGCCCGCAGGCGCGCCTTCCATAACCACCGCATGTGAAGCAAGGGAGCGATCCAGATGACAGAGGTGAACCGACGGACAATCCTGAAGATGATTGCCGTCACCACCGCAGCGGGCGCTGCTGTCCGCCAGGCCGAAGGGCGGCAAGCGGTGGCAGCGGATGGCGTCTTCCAGCATGGCGTCGCCAGCGGCGACCCGGACCGGAGCAGCGTCGTGCTCTGGACCCGGCTGACCACGGAACAGGCTGATACGCCGGTGCAATGGCAGCTCGCGGCGGATGCCGACTTCGCCTCGATCGTGACAGAGGGCGAAACGACCACCTCGGCTGAGCGGGACTTCACGGTGAAGGTCGTGGCAGAGGGGCTGGAACCCGGGGCCACCTACCACTACCGGTTCTTGGTGGGCGACGAGACGTCACCCGCGGGCCGCACCAAGACGCTGCCGGAAGGACCGCTCGACCGGCTGGGCATCGCGGTCGCCTCATGCTCCAACTACCCGCTTGGGCATTTCACGGCCTATGACGCGATGGCGCAGGACGACGAGATCGACTTCGTCTTCCACACCGGCGACTACATCTACGAGTACTCCACCGAAGGCTGGGGCGACCCGATCGCGACGGAACTGGGGCGCCAGAGCTTGCCGGACAAGGAGATCGTGACGCTGGAGGACTATCGCCAGCGCCATGCCCAGTACAAGTCGGACCCGGGCCTGCAGGCCATGCACGGCGCCCATTGCTTCATCGCCTGCTGGGACGACCACGAGGTGACCAACAATCCCTGGACCGGCGGCGCGGGCAACCACCAGCCCGATACCGAGGGCGACTGGGAAACGCGACGCGAAGCCGGGCTTCGGGCCTATTTCGAGTGGATGCCGATCCGCGATCCCGCGCCGGGCCAGGCGCTTGGAGACTACTGGCGCACCTATCGCTTCGGCGATCTGGCGACAATGGTGACCCTCGAGACCCGCCATTCCGGCCGTGACGAGCAGCCACGTTATCCCGCTGACGGCGAACTCAATTCGCCGGAAGACCGCGGGCGCTACGTCACCGAGATTCTCGGCGACCCCAACCGCCGGATGCTTGCCCCCGAGATGGAAGCGGATCTGCGTGAGGCCATCGTAAGCTCGGTCGAAGCCAGCGAGCCGTGGCGCTTGATCGGGACGGCGAGCCCGATGGTCCGGTTCCACATCCCCGACATCACGTCGCTGGGAATCGCGGAGAGCGAACTGCCGGATGGCCTGAAGTATCTCGCCTTCAACGGGCAGTGGAACCTGCCCTGGTACAACGACACCTGGGACGGCTATCCGGCGGCCCGAGAGGCGTTCTATGCCCTGTGCCGGGAGGCGGGCGCCGAGGATCTTCTGGTTCTGACGGGCGATACCCACCAGTTCTGGGCGAGCGCGCTGGCCGACGCCGAGGGTCGCCCGATGGGGGTGGAACTGGGAACGGCCGGCATCTCCTCGCCCAGCGAATATGTCGACTACGGCCTTGAGCCCGAGGTCGGGCAGCGGCTGGACGCGATCTATATGGAGCACATGCCGGAAGTCCACTGGACCGAAGGCTTCCACAACGGATACGTCAAGGTCGTGCTGACGCCGGAAGAGGCCGTGGCGACCGTGGTCGGTGTCTCAACCGTGCTGTCGGCCGACTACGAGACGCTCGACCTCTTCCGCGAGCGGATCGTGAAATCCGGTCCCAGCTTGACCTACGCGCCGCTCTGACGCTGCCGCCCGCGACCCTGGCCTCGGCCCGAGCCATCTTAGGGCGACGGGCCGAGGCATCGCGCGAGCAGCGGCGGCACGCTTTCTTGAGCCCCCTTGCCCAAAAGCCGGGGGACGACCGGCCCGTAGACTTCGGCAGGCAGGACCGGCCTGGTTCGCGGCCAACCAGAGGCTTCGGTTAAGACTCTTTTATACATGACTGGCTACAGATAGAGCGTTCTGGATTGCAGCAACCAGATTGGCCGAAGCTCTATGGCGTCCCTCATTAAATTCGAAATTCACCCGATCAACACTGTTTACCGTTTTAGAGATCTACCGCAGACTCGTTAGATATCGATGCAAAGACACTCGGTGCTGCCCCTTGCGCAGCCTCCAGTTTGCACCGGTGCAATCGGCCCCGTGAGCTTTCGCTCGAACTGCCCGGAAGAGGAATGATGCGCGGACTTAGTCCGGCGACGGTGCGGCGACGTTTGATGGCCCCTTGGCGACGCATGATGGGCCGCCAATGATGACCTTCTCGATCCCAACGGCGGTGCTGTCGGCACTTGCGGGAACCGCGGTGCTGTTCGGCGTGCTGGTTTATCTGGCAAGAGTGCCAAATGCGCCACGCGGCGTGCGATGGTGGGCTGCCGCCTTTGGTCTCAATGTACTGCGTCATGCGGCGTTCTTTTCGACACCCCTTGTGGGGCATGAGGTTGCCGTTTTCCTCGGTGAGACCCTGCAAGCCCATTCGGTCGTGTTCCTGCTGGCCGGCACGCTGGCGTATCTCGGACGGCGGCTGTCGCCGCGATGGGTGATCGGGCTGTGCGCCCTGACCATGGCCTGGGCCGCTGTCACGGTATTCGGTGCGGCTGGGTTCCTGGTTCAGACAGCACCCCTCTACGCCTTCTCGGGCGCTGCCATGATCTATACGGGCTGGGTTCTGATCAGGCATCGCAGCGACGGTCATCATGCCGGCTACCCCTTCACCGGAACCGCTTTCGTGCTGTGGGGTCTGCATCGCCTCGACTATCCGTTTCTGCGGCAGGCGGAGTGGTTTGCCCCGTGGGGTTTCCTGCTTGCCCATGTGTTCTCCATGGTGGTCGCCCTCGGGCTGATCGTCATTGTTCAGCGCCATCACCTCTGGCAGGCCAAGCGGGAGATGGAGGATCGGCAGCGGGCGGAGCAGGCGACGCACGAGAGCGGTGAACGGTTCCGTTCGCTGGTCGAGAACATGCGTGGAATCATATTCTGCCGGTCGGAGAAGGACCGCCCCGGCGCCTTCATCTGGGGGGCGGACGCGCAGACTATTGCCGGTACCGTGCAACAAGAGCGGGCGAACGTCCCGCTCTGGTACGAGTCGGTGCATCCAGAGGATCGCGACGCCTATCTGGCGGCGGAAAGGCTGCGGAAGACCGAGGATGTGCCCTTCGCCATCGAGTACCGGATCAGCCATCCGGTGACCGGGCAGCTTCGCTTCATCCGCGAGATCGGCTGGAACGTCCACGACGCGACGTCCGGGCGTACCTATTTCGACAGCTACATCGTCGACATCACGGACGAGGTGGCGGCTCGCGAGGCCTTGCGGCGCTCGGAAGAAATGTTCTCCAAGGCATTCCACTGCAGCCCCGGCCTCAGCAACATCACGGATCAGCGGACCGGCCGGATTCTGGACGTCAACGAAGCGTGGCTATCGGTTCTGGGATTCGCGCGGGACGAGGCGGTCGGCAGGTCCGGCCTCGAGCTCGGCCTATGGGCGGATATCGAAGACCGCAACGCGATCATCCGCGAGCTGGAAAACCACGGCAGGGCGCGAGACCACCAGGCGACGTGGCGATCCAGGGACGGAGCCATACGGCACGTGCTCGTCTCTGCCGAGCATGTCGAACTGAGCGGGCAGCTGAGCGTTCTCTGGGTCGCCCACGACATCACTGAACGCAGCCGCTCCGAAGCACGGCTGCGGCGCTCGGCGGCTGAAGAGACGGCCCTGGGCAGGCTGCTCCATCTCGCCCTCGTCACCGATCCGATCGACGACTACCTGCAGGCATCGTTGGAGATGCTGGTCCGCTCAGTACCGTGGCTCAGCCCGATCACGCAGGGCGGTATCTTCGTCGCCCGATCGTCAGACACCGGCGGCCGGGTGCTTCGCCTGACGGCCAATTTCAATATGGCGCCGGAGTTGGCGACATTGTGCAGAGCGGTGCCCTTCGGCACCTGCCTGTGCGGTCGTGCCGCCGCTGAATGCGAGATCCAGTTCGCCGACTGCGTCGATCATCGCCACGAGACCCGCTTCGATGGCATGACGCCCCATGGCCATTACAGCGTGCCGATCATCATCGGCGGGCAGGTGGCCGGCGTAATCGTCCTCTACCTCCCGGCGGGCCACCGCCGGGAAGCCGAAGCCGAAGCCTTCCTTGGTCGGGTGGCGGGTGTCCTCGGCATGGGCATGGCGGCCCGGCAGGCCAGCCTGGCGCTGCAGGCGGCGAAGACGGAAGCTGAGGCGGCCAACCGGTCCAAGACGGAGTTCCTGGCCAATATGAGCCATGAGCTGCGTACGCCCCTCAACTCCATCATCGGCTTCTCACAGATCATGGAGACCGAGACCTTCGGGCAGTTGGGCGATGCGCGCTACGCCGACTACGCGCATCTCATCAACGAGTCTGGAACGCATCTGCTGACCGTGATCAGCGATCTGCTCGATGTATCGCGAGTGGAGATCGGCAGCCTGCGGTTGGAGGAAAGCGAGATCGATGTCCGGTGCCTTATCGAGTCCTGCCGGACCATGGTCCGGGAACGCGTGGACCATGCCGGGCTCACGCTCGCTCTCGATGTCCCCGATGACCTGCCTTACTTGCGGGCGGACGAGGTCAGGGTGAAGCAGATCCTGCTGAACCTGCTCTCCAACGCGATCAAGTTCACGCCACCCGGCGGCAGCGTCACGATCTCTGCCTCGGCCGATACCGGCGGATCCCTCACGCTGATTGTTGCGGATACCGGCATCGGCATACCACCCGGCGACATCGAACACGTGATGACCATGTTCGGCCAGGTCGGCAGTACCCTCACCCGCGACCGCGATGGCGCCGGCATCGGCCTGCCGCTGTCGCAGCGGCTGGCCGAGATGCATGGCGGTACGCTGACGCTCACCGCCGAACCGGGCGGTGGCACACGCGTCGCCGTCTGTTTCCCCGTCGATCGGCTGTGCGCGGCGTGAGTCCACCCCCGTAGGCTTGCGGGTGACCGATGCTCGCTGTCAGTCGTCTGTGTCCGCGCCGGCCTGCGGTCCTGCTTCAGCGAACAGCCAATCGCGGAACGCTCTGATTTTCTGCCGGTTGGCCGTGTGTTCGGGATAGACGACGAAATAGGCATACTCGCTGGGCAGGCTGAGCGCGAACGGGCGTACCAACCGCCCTGCCACCAGGTCGTCCTGCGCAAGTGCGCTGCGCCCCAGGGCCACGCCCTGGCCGTCCACTGCCGCCTGCAGCAGCATGCTGGAATCGGTGAAGGCCGGCCCGCGGTTCGGATCGACGTCGCTCACGCCGGCCGCCTTCAGCCAATGGGCCCAGGTCACGTTCAGGTCGTCGTGCAGCAACGTGAAGTGCACGAGGTCCGCCGGCCGATCCAATGTCGCGGCCCCATCGCGTAGCGCCGGGCTCAGCACGGGAAACACCTCTTCCTCCATGAACGCCTCGACCCGCAAGCCGGGATAGCGCCCCGTGCCATAGCGGATGGCGACATCCACGTCGTCCCGGTCGAAGCTGACCGGTGCATCGTCGGCGGAGACCAGAATGTCGATCTCTGGATGGCGCTGGCGGAATTGGCGCAGGCGCGGTACCAGCCATCGCGCAGCGAAGGACGGCAGCACGCTGACCTTCAGCGCGCCCCCGGCCTCATGCGCCACCAGCCTGTCGGTCGCGACCGCCAGGCGGCGGAACGCCTCGCGCACCTCCGGCAGATAGGTCTGGCCGGCATCCGTCAGCAACAGGCCACGCGCGCTGCGGCGGAACAGGCGCACGCCCAGATGGGTCTCCAGACTCTTCACGCTATGGCTGACTGCGGCTTGGGTCACGTTCAGCTCTTGCGCGGCACGCGTGAACGACAGATGGCGGCCCGCAGCTTCGAAGACCCGCAAGGCGTTCAGCGATGGAAGGGCGACCATGGCGGTTTCACAACGCCGGGCAGAGTGTTAACGCTTCGATAATACATGAATTCACCTTATATCTCCATGAGAAATCATCCTTTGAAAGCCCATGTTTTTCAAACCATTTTGGGAATACGACCCAGCCGGAACGGTGGTCCGGCAACAATATTCTATAAGGTGACCGAATATGCGTACGACGATTGCTCACGAGCATCACCGGGATCTGTCCCACGGCATCGGGCATGCCCTGCATGAGATCGTGCACACGATGCATGTGTGGCAGGAGCGGGCGCGGGCGCGCCGGCAGCTGGCCGAACTGGATGACCATCTGCTGCGCGACATCGGCGTGGACCGGGATTCGCTGCGCCACGAGATCGACAAGCCGTTCTGGCGGGCTTGAGAGCCTTGCTGTATGGCAGGCTCACGGGCGGCGGAGATGCAGTTTCCCCGCGCCGTTGAAGGCCGCGTAGAGTTGCGTGAACTGCATCTGGAAGTCGCGCCAGGTCAGCTCGCGGGGACCGGCGGCGGCGACGGCCCGGTGAAGGGCTGGCAGATCCGTTCGCCCGTCGATGCGCGACAAGATCGCGCCCGTCAGCCTCGGCATCGGTAGCCGAAGCGCGACCCCATCAAGATCCCCCGATAGTACATTGCCGGGACGGAACGATCGGACCCAGTCCATGAGGCTCCGATCCGTCAAAGTCGGGCACAGCTCTGCATCCTCCAGGTCGGCCACGGCCTCGGATGAGCGCCCCTGACCCACCACATAGACGATGTGGACCTTCATGTTCCCGGCAAGTTCCTCGGCCAGAGCCGCCTGATCCAACGGCGGCAAGGCCTGGGCGCGGGACAGCAGCCGCGGCTGCTTCACATAGATCTCCGGCCGGTAGCGGATCGGCTGCATGAAGGCCGCGATTTCCAGCCCCGCCGCCTCCACCATCTCAGCCAGCTCCATGACGGTGAACGCCCGGTCGCGTTCATGCAGCAGCAGGTCGTAGAGCCCGGCATCGCTCATCCTGTGGTCCCCGACCCAGGGGTTGCGGACGAACCCGTTCGTCTCGGGCAGGACCGGCAGCAGTTGCCGGGCGATGGCCACACGGTCGGACGGTGGCAGATCCTGCCCCAGCCGGCGCAGCGCCGATTGCAGCGGATAGACTCCATCCCGGCCAAAAGGCGCGTAGACCATCAGGCCCATACCGCCGGTCGGCGACATCACATCGACAAGTGCCCGCAGCCCGGCCGCTGGGTCAGCCAGATGGTGCAGCACGCCACAGCAGTCGATGTAGTCGTACGGACCTGGCGCAAGTGCCGCTGCATCCAGAATCGAGCCGGTAAGGAAGCGGATCGACGACAGACCACGCGCGGCGGCGCGTGACTCGGCAACCGCACGGGCCGTTACGGAGAGATCCAGATAGACGATCTCTGCGTCCAGCCCCCAGTCGGCGGCATGCTGCGCCAGCATGATCGCGGCGTCCCCGGTGCCGCCGCCGGCAATCAGCGCCCTGAACGTCCGGCCCTTCGGCAGGCGGCCGGCAAAGATGTAGTGGCACACCTCGTCGAGATGGCTGGGCGAGCCCTCGATCAGGCGCGTCTTCTCGTCCTGCGGGTTGCGCGTGGGATAGGGATAGGCCTCGTACTGGGCCGCAACGGCCTCGTCACTCACACCGGAAACCCCTGCGTTGGCCGGACCTCGCCGATCTCGAACCCTCTATGGTTCGTGAGTGTCGGTGCCATCCACGCCGCCACCTGCTCCGCAGCGACGCCGTCGAGCGCGCCGACATGGCGCAACAGCGCCGTCATGGCGACCTGTGAGGCGCGTGCAGCTCCGTCATCGATCTTCAGCGCGATACCGAGGCCCAGTTCCGGCAGACAGGCACAGTAGACGCCCTCCGCCCCCGTCTTGGTCAGCACCCGGCCGCCGGTGCCCGCTATCAGCGCCGTGTCGAACCGCGTTCGTCCGCCAACCATATAGGGGTGCCCGCCCCAAGCGCTGCGCACCTGCATGACCGCTTCAATGCGGCGGTCCGCCAGGCCGGCGGGATCTGCCATACGTGCCATGGCGACGGCAAGCCCACCCAGCGATACGGCGATGGTCGGGATCGAACAGCCGTCGCGCGCCCGCGGCGCATGCCCCAGATCCTGCCCCGTCATCATTTCCAGAATGCCCAAGATGCGCTGCTGCACCGGATGGGTGAAATCGGCATAACCCTTGGTCGGGTCGCCTTTGTGGTGGGCGGTCGCCAGCATGCCGGCATGCTTGCCAGAGCAGTTGTTATGCACCGGCGTCGGCGTCACACCGCGCCGCGCCAGGTCTTCCGCAGCCTTCGCGTCGGCCGGCGCATGCGGCCCGCATTCCAGGTCGTTGGCCGAAAGGCCGATGCGGTCGAGCCAGCGCGCGACAGCTTCGGTGTGTACGGGTTCGCCCAGATGCGACGCACAGGCAAGCGCCAGCTCTTCATCGCTGACGGCCAGCGCGTCGGCGGCGCCGCTTTCCACGATCGCCAGAGCCTGTAGGGGCTTGATCGCGGATCGGGGGTAGACCGGCCGCTCGAAGTCGCCCCAATAGCCGGCCACGCGCCCCCGTGCATCGGCGATCACCGCGCGTCCGTGATGGCGGCACTCGACAATCGGCCCCCGCGTCACCTCCACCAGAACGGGCGAGTCAGATGTGACCCGCGGTGCGGGAGGCGCGATCTGTGAGGCATGGGGCATCAAGGGTTCCGGTTACACGCGACGAAGATGGGCGCAAGACCTTGCACGGGGCCGGTCCGGCGGGCAAGGTCTTCGGCCATTCGAGAGGTTGGTGGGGATGAGAGGGTATTTCGCCGTTGGTGTAGAAGGGGTCAGCAAGCCGCGCAATGTCGGTGCAATGCTGCGTACGGCACACGCTTTTGGTGCGGCGTTTGCGTTCGTCATCGCGCCGGCCGCCGATCTGGACGAGATCGAGAGCACAGACCCCAGCGATGCGATCGGCCAAGTGCCCTTCTACCTGTTCCCCGACGTCGCCTCGCTGATGCTGCCCAGCGGCTGCACACTGGTCGCCGTGGAGATGACGGAGGACGCCATCGATCTCCCGAGCTTCCGCCATCCGCGGCAGGCGGCCTATGTGCTGGGGTCTGAGCGGTACGGACTGTCCGACGCCCTTTTGGCGCGGGCGGAGCTGACCGTGAAGATCCCGACCCGGTTTTCGCTGAACCTGTCGCTGACCGGCGGCCTGGTCATGTACGACCGCATGATCAGCCTTGAGCGTTTCGCCGCCCGCCCGCTGATGCCCGGCGGTCCGATCGTGCCGCTGCCGCCGGCGGAATTCGGCCGCCCCATCGTGCGCAGCCGGCAGGGCTGATCTACGGCCGCAGGTCAGGCGAACAGCAACAGCACCAGGATCGCCAGCACCAACAGGTCGCCGATCGCGGGGTGGCTCCATCCCGAAAGCCGCCCCTGCGGGTGGGTTGCAGACCCGTGCACGTCATGGCTTTGGTCGTGCCGCGGGTCGGTGTGCCAAAAGGCAAGTCCCGACATTCCAAGCACCTCCGGTCCGGCGGCCCTCTTGAGGAAATCCGAAACCGACAACACCGCAAGCCCGACGGCGCTGACCACCCCGCATCGTCGGGCGAAGGCCACCTGTCTGACACAATAGTGTAACACGGATTGCAGCGCCGCCGGGGCAATATCGCGTGAACGACGAGATGCGCCCGCCGGAAAGGATGACCGAATGGACGACGGGCAAGGCCCTTACGCAACGCTTTTCGAGCCGGTGCAGATCGGCCCGAAGCTGGCGCCCAACCGGTTCTACCAGGTGCCGCATTGCAACGGCATGGGCCATCTGCGCCCGCGCGCCCACGCCGCCATGCGCGGCATAAAGGCCGAAGGCGGTTGGGGAGTGGTCAGCACAGAGGAAACAGAAATCCACCCCACATCGGACATCGCGCCGTCGGTAGAACAGCGGATCTGGGACGATCGCGATATCCCGGCCCTGAGGCTGATGACCGAGGCCGTGCATACCCATGGCAGCCTGGCCGCGGTGGAGCTGGCGCATAACGGACAGCATGCCGCCAATCTGCTGACCCGCACGCCCCCACTAGCGCCGTCGCACATGGTGGTCGACAGCCTGCATCCCGTGCAGGCGCGGGCGATGGACGCCGCCGACATCCGCGCGTTTCGCCGGTGGCATCGGGCCGCCGCGCAGAGGGCGGCCGATGCCGGCTTCGACATCGTCTATGTCTACGCCGGCCACAACATGACCCTGCCCTTCCATTTCATGCTGCCGCGATACAACGGGCGGAGCGACGAATACGGCGGCAGCCTGGCCAATCGTGTCCGCCTGACGCGGGAACTGTTGGAGGATACAAAAGACGCCGTGGGTGACCGCTGCGCCGTCGCCTTCCGCTTTGCCGTCGACGAACTGATGGGGCCGGAGGGACTGCAAGCCGATGGCGAGGCGGCGGAGATCGTGGCCATGCTGGCCGACTTGCCGGATCTCTGGGATCTGCACCTTTCCGGCTGGGCCAACGACAGCGTGACCGCCCGCTTCAGCCCCGACGAGGGCTACCAGGAGCCTTACACTGCCTTCGTCAAGCGCCTCACCGACAAACCCGTGGTCGGTGTCGGCCGCTTCACCTCGCCCGACGCCATGGTCTCGCAGATCCGCCGCGGCGTGCTGGACCTGATCGGCGCGGCCCGCCCATCGATCGCCGACCCGTTTCTGCCGGCGAAGATTCGCGAGGGTCGGATCGAGGAGATCCGCGAATGCATCGGCTGCAATATCTGTGTTGCCGGCGACAATCAGTGTGTGCCGATGCGCTGCACCCAGAACCCGACCATGGGCGAGGAGTGGCGCCGCGGCTGGCATCCGGAGCGGATTGCAGCAGCGGCATCCGACGATCCCGTCCTGGTGATCGGCGCCGGCCCCGCCGGCTTGGAATGCGCCCTGCAGCTCGCCCGCCGCGGCTACCCCGTGACCCTGGCCGAAGCAAGCACCGACCTGGGCGGACGGGCTAGGGCTGAGGCCGCGTTGCCGGGCCTGGGCAGCTGGATCCGCGTCGCCGACTATCGGACCTACGCACTGAAGCGCATGCAGAATGTCGAGATCTATCTCGACAGCACGCTGACGGCGGATCAGGTGCTGGAATTCAGCTTCGCCCATGTCTTCGTCGCCACCGGGTCCGTTTGGCGGCGCGACGGGGTGGGGCGTCGGGCGCGCCGGCCGATCCCGGGCCTCGACGGGGCCTTCACCCCCGATGACATCCTGGCCGGGCGGCTGCCCGAGGGTCGTGTGCTGATCTATGACGACGACCACGCCTATCTGGGCGGCGCGATTGCCGAAGCCCTGAAGGGTGCCGGGCGGGACGTCGTGCTTGTGACACCGGCAGCCGAGGTATCGGCCTGGTGCGTAAACACCCTGGAACAGCCGCGCATCCAGCGCCGGCTCCTTGAGGTCGGCGTCGACATCGTCACGGCTCGCGGCTTGGTTGCGGTGGAGTCCGGCCAGGCGACGCTGGACTGCGTGTACACAGGCCGTACGGTGCAGATGGTGTGCGACAGCGTCGTGACGGTCACCGAGCGACTGCCAAATGACGGGCTGGCGCAGGCCCTGCGTGAAGACCCTAACAGACGGGCGGCCGCCGGCATCCGTACGGTGAAGACCGTCGGCGATGCGCTCGCCCCGGGATTGATCGCCGCGGCGGTCTATTCCGGTCACGCGGCGGCGCGGGCGTTCCAGGCTGACCCCGCCGCCGTGGAGGCGGAGCTGTTCCGCCGGGAGATGCCGGCGTTGGACTGACGGTTGACCGAGCCGTCGGGCTGAGTCTGAGAAGGGGCTGAACATGCCGATCCGCACGATCATCCCTGCCCTCTGGGTCCTCATCATCGTCCTTGCAGGTGGGGTTGATGCCGAGGCGCGGGAGCGGCGGACGCTGATGCATGGCGGCATCGAGCGAAGCTATCTGATCCAAGCGGCGCCCCAGTCCGCGTCGAAGCCGGCACCGATCATCATCCTGCTGCACGGCGGCACCCAGTCGGCCAGGCAGGTTTGGCGGCAGACCACGCTGCCCGCGATCGCCGAACGGGAAGGGGCGATCCTGGTCGCACCCGATGCCGTCGGCGACAACTGGAACGACTATCGCACGATCTATTTCGGCGGCGACGGCGGCGGCACGCTGAATGTCGACGATGTCGGCTTCGTCGACCGGTTGATCGACGTCGTGATCGCTGAGCACAACGGGGATCCGCAGCGCGTCTTCGTAACGGGCGCATCGAACGGCGGCTACATGTCGTATCGCATCGGCTGCGAGCTGAGCCACCGCGTGGCTGCCATCGCCCCGGTGATCGCGACGATGCTGGTCCAGCCGGAACGGGTCTGCCAGCCCACACAGCCGATTGCCGTCCAGATCGTTGCCGGCACTGCGGATCCGTTCGTGCCCTACTACGGCGGCACCGTTACGGTGCGCGGCGTGACGGCGGAGCCCCGGATGTCCGCGCCCGAGACGGCGGCATTCTGGGCCCGCCACAACGGCTGCGCTGCCACGCCGGGCGTTGAGCAGATGCCCGATCTTACGACCGATGACGCCTCGACGGTTCGGCGGGACGTCTTCCAGGGCTGTGCGCCCCGTGCGCCGGTCGTCTTCTACACGATGGACGGCGGCGGCCATGTCTGGCCCCAGATCCGCCCCGTAAGGGCCGGCCTGCGATGGCTCGAACGAATTCTCGGCCCCGTCAATCAGGATATCGACGCGGGCGAGGTCATCTGGGGATTCTTTGCCGGCCTGGAGTAGCGGCCCGGCCCCTGCCAACGCCGTCTGTTGGTCATCCGTCGCCGATTTTTGAACCTTCGACGTCCAATGCTGCTCTGGCGCTTCGCCAGTATTCACGATACCGTCATAAAATTCGAGCGACCCACCGGCGCTTTGCAAGCGAAGGCCGGAGACAACGGGCACGCTCCAGCGACGGATAACAGCCGGTGATCGTCATCCGCTAAGACAGTGCCGGCGAATTCAAGCAGAGCCCAGCCAACAGTCAAGAAAGGGAGGCAGAAGACGTGACCGATACAGCCATCCGGAATCCGGACGGACATGCCAATCCGATCGATACGGAATACGAGATCGGCCGGGACAACATCCGGGCGCGCCTGGGGCCGTTCGGCCTCGATATCCACAACCCGGTGTTCTTGATCTCGGGCCTGACCATCTTCGTCTTCGTCTTCGCAGCCCTCGCCTTTCAGAACGATGTCGAGCCGGTGTTCAACAGTCTCCGGGTCTGGCTGACATCGACGCTCGACTGGTTCTTCCTCGGGGCAGCCAATATTTTCGTGCTTTTCTGCCTTCTGCTGATCGTCTCGCCGGTGGGCAAGGTGCGCATCGGCGGCACCCATGCGAAGCCGGACTATTCCTATGCCGGCTGGTTCGCCATGCTGTTCGCCGCCGGCATGGGCATCGGGTTGATGTTCTTCGGCGTCGCCGAACCGATTTCGCATTTCAACTCATCGTTGGGCGGCACCAGCGTTGAAGACGGCGTGCGCACCGACTGGGCACCGCTTGGCGCCGCGGCGGAAGACGCCGAAGCCGCCGCCCGTCTGGGCATGGCGGCCACCATCTTCCACTGGGGGCTGCACCCCTGGGCGATCTACGCCGTGGTGGCACTGGCGCTCGCCATTTTCTCCTACAACAAGGGCCTGCCGCTCACGATCCGCTCGATCTTCTATCCGATCTTCGGCGAGCGGGTTTGGGGCTGGACCGGGCACATCATCGACACCCTGGCCGTGTTCGCAACGCTGTTCGGCTTGGCCACGTCGCTCGGCTTCGGGGCGGAGCAGGCCAATGCCGGGCTGGACTTCCTGTTCGGCTGGACGGTCTCCGATACGTCGAAGATCCTGTTGATCGTCGGCATCACGGCCGTGGCCCTGATCTCGGTCCTGGCCGGCCTCGATGCCGGCGTGAAGCGGCTGTCCGAGATCAACATGGTGCTGGCGCTGTTGCTGCTGGTCTTCGTCATCGCCGTCGGGCCGACCCTGGATATCCTGGCCGGCTTCTTCACCGGCCTTGCGGCCTATGGCGAAAACCTGTTTGCGCTGTCGAACCCGGTGGGCCGGGAAGACGCCAATTTCTCGCAGGGCTGGACGGCATTCTATTGGGCCTGGTGGGTGTCCTGGTCGCCGTTCGTGGGCATGTTCATCGCGCGCGTGTCACGCGGCCGCACGGTGCGCGAGTTCATCATCTGCGTGCTGATCATCCCCACGCTGGTCTGCGTCCTGTGGATGACCGTGTTCGGCGGCACGGCGATCAGCCAGATCGTCAATGACGGCTATCAGGCCGTGGCCGACGCGGACCTGGAATTGAAACTGTTCACCATGCTGGCGGAGCTGCCGCTGACGGCGATCACCTCGTTCATCGGCATCGTGCTGGTGATCGTCTTCTTCGTCACCTCGTCGGACAGCGGCTCGCTGGTGATCGACACGATCACGGCCGGCGGCAAGATCAACGCACCGCTGCCGCAGCGGGTGTTCTGGTGCACCTTCGAGGGACTGGTGGCGATCGCCCTGTTGCTGGGCGGCGGCCTTGGGGCGCTGCAGGCCATGGCGGTCTCGACCGGGTTCCCCTTCACCGTGGTTCTGCTGCTGGCCTGCTACGCGATCTGGAAGGGCCTGGCGTCAGAACCGCGCTGACGTTCGCCCCCGGGCGTGATGTCCCGGAGCGTGTAACATCTTGAGGGGAGGCTGCCGGACAGGCGGCCTCCCCGCTTCTTGTCAGGCATCCGGCACGATCTGGAAGAAATCGTTGATGCCGGTCATCAGGAACTGCATGGCGATGCAGATCAACAGGAACCCGAAGATCCGGGTCATCGCATCGATGCCGCCGCGGCCGAGAAACCGCACCATATAGCCCGCTGCGGCGAACACGAAAAACGCGATCAGCGTACAGAGCGCAATGCCCACAACCACGGCCGGGAGGATAATCGACGCCTCGGCGGGGTGATCGCTTCTGACCTGGCTGGCGGCAGCCAGGACGACCGAGATGGATCCCGGTCCCGCGATGCTCGGCACGGCCAGCGGCGTGAATGAGATATCCGCTGCTGCCTCGTCTCCGGTCCCGTTCTGCGCCGGCATGGCGATGTCGGGAAACAACATGCGCATGCCGATCACGGTGATGATCAGCCCGCCGGCGACCCGGATACCCGCGATGGAGATCCCGAAGAATTCCACGATGGCCGTGCCGATCATGAGGAATGTGGTCAGAACGGCGAACGCGAAAAGGCATCCCTTCAGCGCCTGGCGCCTGCGCCTCTTGTCATCCATCGACCCGGTCAGCGAGATGAACAGGGGTGCCATGGCGAATGGGTTCATGATCGGCAGCAGTGCACCGATCGTCAGCAGAATGATCTCAAAGAAGACGCCGACGGTGATCACGCTGACAACCTCGCCATAAGATTGAACGGCCCGAGACCAGAGATCGATTGTGGGTTCGATTATCCCGTCTGTGCAGCCTCAAGAGGCGATGCTCATCCGCGCCATGGCGCAGTCTTCGCAGCCTGCGTCAGCCGGATGGAGAAAGCTCAGCGGGTCCCGCTTGAGCTGCACCAATACCGTCTCGATCAGGTCGCGTGCGCGCATCAGCTTCGACGGCGCATGCCCGACCGGCCCCTCCATCTGCAGACCGTGCCCGGCCATCCAGCCATCGGCCAGTCGGAACAGCTCGCAGCAGTGGTCGTTTTCCAGGTAGTCGAGCCGTGTGGGCATGCCGTCGCGCAGTGCCGTGATGTGCTTAGGCACGCCATAAGGAACGCCTGCCATCAGTTCCGCGAGATGCAGGGTCGTGTTCGCATCGTGGTTGACGCCCAACAGCAGAATGCTGCCGTCGCAGTCTAGAACCCGACCGACCGGGCTCGCCGGTTGGTGCGGCGGCAGCACCAGATCATCGGCCAGAATCTCCTGCGCCTTTGGCCCTTTGGCCGCAAAGGCGAACGGATGGCCACCGCGAAGAACGCCGGGCATCTTCCAGAAGGTGCCCGCGACGATGCCCAGATCCGGCGGTGTCGGCGTTGTGGCCGGATCGAACGGCCGGTCGTCTTCGCCGGTCCACGACGGCATGACGACCGTTCCCGATGGTCCGGCGGCGCGGCAGAGAGCCTGGATCAGCCCTTCCGGCCCACGCTCGACCGGCCTGACTGCTCGAAATGACGTGTGAACCAATAGGACGTCGCCGTCGCGGAGCCCCAAGGCTCGCAGTTGGGCGACGACAGCCGACACTGACAGTTCCGAGCGCTGATGCGGCATCCCAGCAGCATAGCCAAACCGCACCCCGGCAGTCCCACCTTACGGCTGCAGCACACTCTCGATGGCGGAAAGGACTTGCGGATCGGTGGGGTTCGTCGTGGTTGAGAACTCCGCGACCAGCGCCCCATCAGGGCCGATCAGGTACTCCTTGAAGTTCCAGGTCGGCTGGCTCGCGTTCTGGGTCTCGATCCACTGGAAGAACGGGTGAGCGTCCGGCCCGGAGACCTGGGTGATCGCGGTCATGGGGAAGTCGATTGCGAAGTTCACTTCGCAGAACCGGCGGACCTCTTCCTCGCTCGCGAGTTCCTGCCGGAAGTCGTTCGACGGTACACCGATCACCACGAGGCCCTGGTCGCGATACGTCTCCCAGACCGTCTGCAGGCCGTCGTACTGATAAGTGAAGCCGCAGCGCGAAGCCGTGTTCGTGATCAGGATCGGTCGGCCCTCATACTCCGACAATGCCAGCGTGTCTCCGGCTATGCCGGCGAAAGAGAAGTCGTAGGCGGTCTCAGCCGCCGCCTGTCCGCAGACTGCCAATGCCATCACGACTGATATCAAGACCCGCATGAGGCACATCCTTTCGCGCGTGTTCCCTTAGCCCTTGGGCGTGCCTCCGCTCAGGATCGGCCCGCGCCATCTTCGGCACTTGTCAGGTTGTACGGTTTCCAGACGACGTTGGATGGTTTTGGCCGGAGAGAGTCTGCCCGCTGACGAATTCATGCGAACCGGTCCCTATTGAATTGGCAGCGTCACACCTCAGTAAATATTATTTAGTATCGAACACATACTGCCGCAGCCTTAGGGCGATCTAGTTCTGCCAACTGTACTGGTTGACAATGCAATTGTGTGCGCTGATGATCGTAAGGCGATCTTCAGTGTGCCGCTCGGCACAACTTTCCCTGCGTTAACCATGTCTACTGACGACTCAGCCGATCAGAGATCGTCGATTTGGCACGGCGAGCACGAGTCGAGTTTTGCTGGCTGTGGAGAGAGAAAATGAAAAAACTCACACCAATGTTTGCATCTCTCTTAGTTTTGACCGCCTGCGCTCAAAGCCCTGAGAGCATACAGCCGCAGTATGTAAGTAATATTCAATACCAAGATCTCGAATGTGATCAACTGGGTGAAGAGTTGTCCAGGAACAGCGCCGCTCTTTCCCAGGCCACCCAACAGCAGCGGGAAGCCCGTTCGGACGACATTGTCGGCGTCATCTTCCTGGGTCTTCCGGTTTCCACGCTGTCGGGCGGGAACGTTGCCAGCTATGTCGCCCGGCTGAAGGGCGAGCGCAATGCGCTGATGCGCACCGCGACGGAAAAGCGATGCGGGCTTGATGCACCGACGGCGACGGAGATCGTCGGCGAGGATGAGGAAGAGACGACTTCCGATCAGGACGATTTCGAGCCGATGAACTGACGCCGCCGGCCCAACGGCTGGCCTGCGAAGGCCATTTCAGCCTGCGATGTCTGTGTTCGGATCTGTCCTCCGCCGTGCCATATCCACACAGAGAGGCCGACACTCGTTAGCGCCCGATTCCCGGAATGCCGGGGACATCCGTTGTTAGACGATCGAGAAACAGGGCCAGACGCCGCGGCTGAAACCTGGTCGGCATGAAGGCGGCGTTGATGGTCAATGTCGCTGCCCGCCAGTCTGGCAGCAGGTCGACCAGGCGGCCCGTTTCAAGATCGGCTTCGACGAACCACCGTGGCATTACGGCGAACCCTGCGCCGTTCAACGCCGCACGATGCTGCGCGAAGATGCTGTTCGTGGAGAAGCTTACGTGCGGCGTGAGCGTTGCGGTTGCGCGGTCCCGGGAAGTAAGGCCGATCCGGCTGCCCTCGAAAGGGTCCAGCGCGACGCAAGGCAGTCCGGCGACCTCTTCTGGCGTGAAGTCCTTCCGCGGGCTGACCAAGTCCGGTGCGGCGACCAGCAGCCGCTCGACCCGCCCGAGTTCGCGGACGATCAACGCATCATCCGGGACCGCCCCCACCTTGATCCAGCAATCGCAGCCGATCTCCGCAAAGCGGATCGCCTCGTCCTGCAGCAGCCAGGTGATGGTGACCGCGGGATGCGCTCGCTGGAAGCGGCATGCGATGTCCGCCAGGTGATGCTGGCCGAGGGCGACGGGCGCCACGATCTTCAGCGGCCCCTTGACCTGCCGGCCGGAGGGACCGTGCCGCTCCTCCAGCGCGGTCCAGCCTGTGGTCAGTTCTCTGGCATCCTGCAACAGCCCCTGCCCTGCCGGCGTCAAGGCGAGGGAATGCGTCGTGCGCCGGATCAGGACGGTGCCAAGGCGATCCTCCAGATCCTTCAACTGGCGGCTGACCGACGCCTGCGAGAGGCCGAGATCGCGCGCGGCCTGGCTGATGGACCCGCGCTCGGCGATCCGGGCGAAGGTCTCCAGCAGGGTGAGCCGGTCGAGTGGCTTGCTCATACGTATTTCGTATAACAGAACGCTACTTCATCAATCTACCGAAGCAACACCGACACGATCATCTTTCGCCGTGTTGGCGGCCGGTGCCGCTTGACCAGAGGAGATCGAACGATGACTGCAATCTCAAAGACCTTTGCGCTCGGCGGCGAGCATGACGTCAACCGGCTCGGCTACGGTGCGATGCGCCTGACCGGCCAGCCGGGGAATTTTGGGCCGTTCCCGGATTGGGAGGGCGGCAAGGCGGTGCTGCGCCGTGCGGCCGATCTGGGCATGACCTTCTTCGACAGCGCCTGGGCCTACGGCCCCGAATACGCCGACAGGATCGTCGGCGAGGCTCTGGCGGGCCGTGACGTCGTGATTGCCACCAAGGGCGGGGTCGACAAGCCCGCATCCGGACGGATCGTCGTGGACGGATCGAGGGACACGCTGTTGCGCCAGATCGATCGGGCGCTGGTCAACCTGCGCCGGGAGCGGATCGACCTGTTTCAGCTCCACCGCGTGGATCCGAACGTCCCGATTGAGGACTCCGTCGCCGCTCTGGCCGAGGCGCAAGCCGACGGCCGGATCGCACATATCGGACTGTCGAACGTAGCGCGTGATCAGCTTGACCGCGCGCTGGGCGTCGCGCCGATCGCAAGCGTCCAGAACCGCTTCAACATGGCGGAAACGGACCATGCCGATCTGGTGGATTTCACGGCAGAACGCGGCATCGCCTTCATCCCGTATGGGCCCCTCGGCGCAAACCCGATGCAGCCCGGCGCGAAGCTCGCCGCGCGAGAAGCCCTTGCCTGGCTGTTACGGCGCTCACCCAACATCATCGTCATCCCGGGCACGACCTCGATCGCGCATCTGGAGGAGAACTGGAGTGCCTGGGATCTGCTGTAACGGCCTTGCGAGGATGTGGGTCAGTCCGATCCGGTGGCGTGGCAAGCCTGTGTCCGGCTGCCGCCCCAGCGGGTCAGGCCGACGCCGAGCAAGCACACGGCAAAGCCTATGACAGCCAAGGGCGCGAGCGGCTCGCCGAACATCGCCCAGGCCCAGATCATGGTTACGGGCGGGGTCAGGTAAATCAGGCTGCCGACGCGCGTCGCCGTGGTCCGGCGCAGGCAAAGCCAATAGAGACCGTAGGCGCCGATGGTGGAGAACAGGATGAACCAGGCGACGGCGGCGACGAAGCCGGTTTCGATCTCTGGCACGATGCCGCCTCCCAGCACGGCCAGCGGCGCGAACAATAGGGCTGCAACGAGGCTCTGGATGCCCAGCGCAGGGAAAAGCGGTGTGGCGTCAGGGACCGCTTTGGCGATAAGCGTTGCGATCACGAGGCTGGCCATAGAGGCAAGCGACAAGGCGTAGGCCCAGAGCGGCGCATGGCCGAGAGCGCCGCCGACGGCGATGCCCACCCCGACGAGGCCGATCGCAAGGCCCAGCCATTGCACACGGTCGACGCGCTCCCCCAGGAGCGGAGCCACCAACGCCGCCGTCGCCAGCGGCTGCAGCGCCGAGATCAGCGCAGCGGTTCCGGCGGGAACGCCGAGCTCGATCGCCTTCACGCCAAGAGCGAGGTACCCGAACATCGCGAAGGCGCCGAGAGACGACTGGATCGCGATCGACCGCAGGGTCAGCACCGCCCTTACCACTTGGGCAAACAACGGCAGCAACAGCAGTCCGACGATAACGAACCGCCAGAAGAGGACCAGGAAAACCGACGAGACGTCCGCTGCAAGGCGCGCGCCTATGAAGCCAGAGCTCCAGGCGATGATCAGTCCGGCCTCCAAGGCGATCAGGGGCGTTGCCGGCACCCTCACAACGTCGGTTCCGAGGCAGCCAAGAGGGCAGCCGCCGCCTTCCTCGCGCTCGCGATCGCCAAGTCGTCCCCGAGCGTGAACGCGGCCGCAACAGCCCCTTCCAGCAGGACGAAAATGTCAGGTGCAAGGTTTCTGGCATGATCGGCGAACCATCCAGCTTGCAGCAGACGCCGCTCGATGGCCGCGAGGTAGCTCTGCTTGTGGGTCAACGCCGCCTGTCTGATCCCGGCGTCCCCGGGATAGTCGGCCGCGGCGCGCAGAAACAGGCAGCCGTTGCCCCCGCGGCCCTTCGCCCAGACGCCAAGCTTATCGAACAAGCGCAAGACGGCCTCCGCCCCATCCTCCGGAGTGACGTCTTCGTTCAGCGCCTCCAGGAACGCTGAATGCCGATACTCCATGGCACCGATAACCACGTCGGCGCGGGTTCTGAAGTGACGATAGAGCGTGCCCAGGGCGACATCGGCCTCCCCAACGACACGATCGATGCCGGTGTTCGCGAACCCCTCGTCATAGAAGACACGGTCGGCGGCTTCGGCGATGTCCCGGCGCTTGTCGCTCATACGGGCCAAAATAGAACGATCGTTCTATCCGTCAAGGCCCGAACGCATGCGCATGGCAGCGAGCAACCGGACTCGCGATAGAAGGGAACTTGGAAGGTCAGCGGGCTCCGCTGCCCAACCGCTACTGCAGGGGACGCAGGCGTGCCGGCGCCACCCATTCGTCCCAGCTGGACGAATAGCCGTCATAGGTGATGTAGCAGGAACCGTCGGTCTGCGGACCGTCCAGCACGCGGCCCGGATACCAGCTTCCGCTCCATTCGATTTCGACAGCGGACCCGGGCGAGCATAACGGCGAAGGCTGCGGCACTCCGCCGATCCGGCGCAGGCGATCCGCCGTCACCCACTCGTCCCATCCTGAGGCGTAGCCGTCGTATGTGATGTAGCATGTGCCGTCGGGCCGCGGCCCCTCCAGTACGCGACCGGGATACCAATCGCCCTGCCACAGGATCTCCACAGCTTGGTCGACCACGCAGGCTGGCTTGGGCGGCTGCGCAGACGCCATCGTTGGCAAAAGCAAGACAAAGGCCAGAAGACCGGCAAGTCGTGTCATCGTTCCTCCCGTGCGCCTCTTGTTGGTGGTGAATCGACCGAAAGGCCGGATCGATGGTTTCGATACATCACGATGAGCGCTTCTCCGCAGCAGCGCAATTCGTCCATGCAGGGGTCCGACACAGACGGCAGCCAAGTCTTGCTAGTCAGCCGCGCTCGAAGGCTAGTCGGGCAATCCGATAGCGAAGGGCGGGCCGGTCGCTATACTGGCCGCCGGCACGGATGAGAGGCTGGTTGGAGGCGCGCCGATCGGGCGGGCTGAACCGGAAACAGGCACCATGGACGACACACTTCTGAGAGCGAATGTCGAAACGCTGCCCGACTTGCTGGCAGCGGGCGACGCGGCCACCACGGCGATCGCGGCCGTTGGCGGTCGCAGCCTGACCTATGGGCAGCTGCGCGACCTGATGGCATCGACCGTCTCGGCATTGAACGGGTTCGGCATCGGGCGCAACGACCGGGTGGCCATTGTGCTGCCCAACGGGCCGGAGATGGCAACGGCATTCGTTGCCATCGCTGCGGGCGCCACCACGGCGCCGCTGAACCCCGCCTACCGAGAGCAGGAATTCGACTTCTACCTCTCCGACCTCGGCGCCAAAGCCCTGGTGGTGGCAGCCGGCGACACCTCGCCGGCGATCGAGGTCGCCCGCCGCCATGGCCTGGCGATCCTGGAACTGGTCGCCGATGACAAGACAGCCGGTGCGTTCACGCTGCGCGGTGATGCTGTGGGAACACCCGCAGCCCCGGGACTGGCGCAGCCCGAGGATATCGGGTTGGTGCTGCACACGTCCGGCACCACATCGCGGCCGAAGGTGGTACCGCTGACGCAGCGGAACCTGGCCGCCTCAGCTCACCATATCGCGGCCACGCTGGCGCTGACCCAGGCGGACCGATGCCTGAACGTCATGCCGCTTTTCCATATCCATGGCCTGATCGCGGCCGTCCTTTCCTCGCTTGCGGCCGGCTCGGCAGTATTCTGCACCCCCGGCTTCAACGCGCTGAAGTTCTTCGCCTGGCTGGAGGAGGCCGCACCCACCTGGTACACGGCCGTGCCCACCATGCATCAGGCGATCCTCTCACGCGCCAGCCGCAATGCCGACGCCATCGCGCGTGCCAAGCTGCGCTTCGTGCGCTCCAGCTCCTCCTCGCTGCCGCCGCAGGTGATGGCGGAGCTTGAGGAAACCTTCGGCTGCCCGGCCATCGAGGCCTACGGCATGACCGAGGCGACGCATCAGATGGCCAGCAACCCGCTGCCACCGGCCCCACGCAAGCCTGGTACCGTGGGCATTGCCGCCGGCCCGGAGATAGCGGTGATGGCAGAGGGCGGTGCGCTGGTGCCTCGCGGCGAGGTCGGCGAGGTCGTGATCCGCGGCCGCAACGTCTCGCCAGGATACGAGGCCAATCCGAAGGCGAATGCCGAGGCGTTCGTCGACGGCTGGTTCCGCACCGGCGACCAGGGGATCATGGACGCCGAAGGTTATCTGACCATCACCGGCCGCCTGAAGGAGATCATCAACCGCGGCGGCGAAAAGGTGAGCCCGCGCGAGGTGGACGAGGTGCTCATGGATCATGCCGCCGTCGGCCAGGTGGTCACCTTCGCGATGCCGCATGCCAAGCTGGGTGAGGAGGTGGCGGCCGCCGTCGTGCTGCGCGAAAGCCAAGCCGTGACGGAGCAGGCGCTGAAGGATTACGCGGCGACGCGGCTGGCGGACTTCAAGGTGCCTCGCAAGATCCTGTTCCTCGACGAGATTCCCAAGGGCGCCACGGGCAAGCTGCAGCGGATCGGTCTGGCGGCGAAGCTGGGCCTGACCTAATGCGCATCTGCATCGTCGGTGCCGGCGCCATCGGCGCCTATCTGGGGGCGGCGCTGGCCGAGGGCGGCGCCGAGGTCACTCTGATCGCCCGCGGCCCCCATCTGGCGGCGATGCGAGAGCGGGGGTTGCGCCTGCGCATCGGCGGGGAAGAGAAGGTCATCCATCTCAACGCCACCGACAGCCCCGCCGATGCCGGCCCACAAGACTATGTGATCATCACGTTGAAGGCCCATTCCGTGCCGGCGATGGTGGACGCCATGCAACCGCTGCTCGGGCCGGGTACGGCAGTGGTCCCGGCCATCAACGGGCTTCCCTGGTGGTACTTCTACGGCCTTGCCGGCGCCTACGAGAACCGGCGGCTGGAAACCGTCGATCCCGGCAGCCGGCAGTGGGACGGGCTGGGGCCGGAGCGGATGATAGGCTGCGTCGTCTATCCGGCCTGCGAGGTGGTGGAACCCGGGGTGGTCCAGCACATCGAAGGCGACCGCTTCACGCTGGGGGAGCCGAGCGGCGAACGAACGGAGCGTGTGTCGGCCCTGAGCCGAGCGATGATCGCCGGCGGCCTGAAAGCACCCGTGCGCCCGCGCATCCGCGACGATATCTGGGTCAAGGTCTGGGGCAATCTCGCCTTCAACCCGATCAGCGCGCTGACCCATGCGACGCTGGACGTAATCGCGACCGACCCGGGCACTCGCGCGGTCGCCCGCGCCATGATGCTGGAAGCGCAAGCAGCCGCAGAGGCACTGGGTGTGCGCTTCGCCATCGACGTCGACCAGCGCATTGCCGGCGCGGAGGCCGTGGGCGCCCACCGGACATCCATGCTGCAGGACCTGACCCTTGGCCGGCCGATGGAAATCGACGCACTCGTGGCGTCCGTGCAAGAGGTCGCCCGCATCGTCGGCAAGCCGACTCCGACCATCGACATGGTGCTGGCCCTCTTGCGCCAGCGCGCCGCAGTGGCGGAGGTAGAGCGAGGCCGATAACGAACAGTCCCTCGGCGTCACGTGAGCAAACATCAATCGATACGTTTGACGTATTGCGTATCGATAGCCATATCGAGACATGATACGAAGCTACCGTGACAAACGGACGGAACGCTTCGCTGACGGCGAGCGAGTTCGCCAATTCGAACCCTTCCGGCGGCAAGCTGAGAGGCGCCTTCGCATTCTCGAAGCGGCAACGGATCTGAGCGATCTTCAGCAGCTGCCCGGCAATCGGCTTGAGGCACTGAAAGGTGATCGCCGCGGACAGTTTAGTATTCGGATCAACGACCAATGGCGCATCTGCTTCGAGTGGCCAGCAGGCTCAGATGGTCCGGAGAATGTGGAGATTGTGGACTATCATTGAGGTGCGAAGGATGCCACGCACGCCTATCCATCCAGGTGAGATCCTCGCAGATGAACTGGCAGAGCTTGGGCTGAGCGCAGCGGCGCTCGCACGACTAATCGACGTGCCGGCGAACCGGGTCAGTCAGATCATTGCCGGGAGACGCAATGTGTCGGCCGACACCGCACTGCGGCTCGGCCGGTATTTTGGTACATCTCCCGAATTCTGGATGAACCTGCAGAAGACTTACGAACTCGACGTGGCCCGTACCCAGATCGGCCCTGCGCTCGACCGACTGCCTCAGCGGGCAACCATCAGGTCGGACTCGACGATCGATCATCCTTGATCCGAGATAGCGACACCGCGAGCGTCTCGATCATGTCGCGGTTCTCAAGCTTGTCGAGCCATTGGACCGGCAGCGCTGCCATGCCCAAGTAAGCGCCGGAAATGGCTCCGGCCATTGCGCCCAGCGTGTCCCTGTCACCGCCGTTGAGCGCGGCGCACAGGATGCAATCTTCGAAGGATTGCGCGTGTCGCAGGAAGGCATGGACGGCGAACGGCATCGACTCGTGTACGGCGATGCTGCGGCCGATGCGGTGCGCCGCTTCGTAAGCTTCGGCTCCTGAGGCCAGCAGGGCCTCCACAGCCGCCATCTTTTTGCTCATCTCCGGCGTTCTTGCCGTCGCGGTCAGGCGCTCGGCGAACTGGGCGACTGGCAGCGGCGTCTCAGCTTCCAGCGCCAGCGCCACAGCCGTCGCCTGCACTGCGGCGCCATCCTGCCCAATCGGGTGGGTATGGGTTGGAACGGCTGCCGCGCATGCTTGGCTGTAAAGGTCGGGCCGGCCATGAAAAGCCAAAGCAACCGGGGCAGCGCGCATGGCAGCCCCGTTACCGTAGGAGCCAGCGCCGCCGTAGAGCTTGCCAGCCGCCTCGCCATACGGGATGCCGCGGTACTTCACCTCGTCGAAGATCCAGGGCGGGCCCGGGCCGTAGCCGCGCCAGGGTTCGCGCCGATAATGCGCAGCGAAACGGTCGCCGAGGCGCTGCGGATCGATGGTCACGTCTTCGACCAGCGCTTCGGCGAGCGCAATGGTCATTGCGGTATCGTCGGTGTAGGTCAGTTGCCATGCAGCATCGACCGCACGGCGCAAGGACATCTCGTCAGGATGGCGGAAGGCGAGTTCGCCGACGGCATCGCCCAGCGCGCAACCAAGCAGCGCGCCCTTGAACCTGTCCACCATCGCTTCATCAACCGGCATAGCGAGATATCCTCAGGAGGCCACCGCCCGCTCAGCCTCGCTGAGCGCGATGCGCACCGTGCGGAAGCGGCGGCGGTAGTCGGCTGGCGTCATGCCCACTTTGCGGCGGAACAGGCGGCGGAAGAAACTGCCGTCTTCATAGCCGGTTTCGTTCGCCACGGCCTCGACCGGCAGGTCCGTGGTTTCCAGAAGCTGCTTGGCTTCCTCCAGACGCAGCGTGTGCACGTATTCGATCGGCGGCATGCCGGTTGCCTCGGTGAACCGCCGCTTGAAGGATCGCTCCGCCAAGCCGCTCAAGGCCACCATGGCGGCCACGGGCGAGTGCTCGCGATAGTGTTCGCCCAGCCATTCCTGGCAGGCCGCAATGGCCCGGTCGGCCACCTGCCGGGTCCGTGCCAACGCGGCGAAGGGAAGCTGCCCGTGCTCATGCCATTCCAGGAGGTAGAGCTTGGCCAGCCGCATCGCCTCTTCCTGGCCCAGGAACCGGGCAACCAGATAGAGCGTCAAGTCGCCCCAGGAGGAGCCGCCGCCCGCTGTGATCACACGCTGCCCGTCGCCCGACGCCACCAGCACACGGGATGGATAGACGGTCACCTTCGGATACCGACGTTTCAGGGCATCGCAGAAGGCCCAATGGGTCGTGGCCTCGCCGCCGTCCAGCAACCCCGCTTCGGCCAGCAGCATGGCTCCGGAACAGGCAGATGCCACTGTGGCCCCTGCGGCGTGACAGCGCTTCAGCCAAGCGATGGCTTGGCCGTGGTCTTTCGCAATGGCGTCATCCGGTCCGACGGCGACGTCGGTGACGCAGGCGACGTCAGGCGTTTCGCACTCGTCGAAGGCGCAATCCGGCTGGATGTACGCGCCGTTCTCCGCACGGAAGCCCGCCTTACTGTTGGCGACAATCAGCGGAGTCACCCGCGACGGGCCGGGTATGCCCGTCATCACCAGGTCCCATTCACGGCCGACGGACGCCAGCATGTCGTAGATGCCGTAGATGGAGGATGCAGTGGAGGCCGGTGTGGCGACCAGGGCTACCGTGAGCGTGTCGCGGGTCTGCATGGCATATTCGTCCTGTTTCTGCCCGAAATGACTTTAGTGCTCTTGGCTTTCCGGGCCTAGGGTCGCCGTCGCCGCAGCTGATCGCGGCGGGAATGGAGACCAAAAGATGTCTGCCGTATCACTGGAGACTGGGTTGGATGTCTTCGACCAGGCGCGCGCCGATGCCTTCGGCGAGCGCTTCGTCGGCGCCCTGAACGAAGCCGCCATGACCGTGATGGCCTCGATCGGGCACCGCACGGGCCTGTTCGATGCCCTGGAGAGTGCGTCGGCGCTGACCAGCGCAGGGCTCGCGCACCGCGCCGGGCTGAACGAGCGCTATGTGCGCGAGTGGCTGGCTGCGATGACGGCGGCCAGCGTCGACGAATTCGACGCGGCGGCCGGCACCTATCGCCTGCCACCGGAACATGCTTGCTGGCTGACGCGAGCGTCGGTGCCCAACAATCTGGCTGTCGCCGCGCAGACGATCCCGCTGATGGGGGTTGTCGAGGCCGCGTTGATCGACTGCTTCCGCCACGGCGGTGGCCTGCCATACGACCTGTACCACGGCTTCCATCAAGTCATGGCCGAAGACAGCGCCCAGACAGTCGTGCATGCGCTGTTCGACGCCATCCTGCCGCTGGTTCCGGGCCTTGCGGACAGGCTCGACAGGGGCGTCGCTGTGCTGGACGTCGGCTGCGGATCCGGGCGCGCCCTGTTGAAGCTGGCGGAGCGCTTCCGACGCAGCCGTTTCACCGGCTATGACCTCTGTGTCGAGCCGATCGAACAGGCCAGGGCCGAAGCGGTCCGGCTGGGGCTTGGTAACATGTCCTTCGAGGCGAGGGATCTGGCCGAACATCCGCCGGAAGGGCCGTTCGATCTGATCACGGCCTTCGACGCCATCCACGACCAGCGGGATCCGGCGGGTCTGTTGCGGTCGATCGCCCGGGCGCTGGCGCCGGACGGCGTGTTTCTGATGCAGGATGTTGCCGGCTCAAGCCATCTGGAGAACAACCTCGCCCATCCGCTTGGCACGTATCTCTACGCCATCTCTACCGCGCATTGCATGAGCGTGTCTCTGGGCCAGGGCGGTCCGGGGCTCGGCACCATGTGGGGGGAAGAACTGGCGCACCGCATGCTGGTGGAAGCCGGCTTCGCCAGCGTCGACCAGACGTCTCTGCCGCACGACCCCGTCAACACCTACTACATCGCGCGACGCGGCGAGCCGCGGACCTAGCAGACCGCAGGGCTCAGCGGCCCGGAATTGCCAACTGGATCGGAGCGTAGCGTAGCAGATAGAGCGCAAAGCCTGCGATCCAGGCGGCACCGGAGACATGCAGCAGGTGCCAGTAGAGGCCGGCATCGAAGCTGGCCCAGACGCGGGCGACGGCGGCGATAAGGACCAGCAGGTAGACCGTCGTCGTCGTCCGGTCTGCGGTCAAGGCGCGGCCGGCATGGCCCAGGGTGGCACGGGTCATCACGGCGACGATCATCACCGTGGCCGCGCCGGCAGTGAAGGCATGAAGCACGCCGATGGCGGGGATCAGCCCCGGGTCCCAGGCCGACCCGGCCGCGAGGCCAAGGCCGATGGGAACCCACAGATAGCCAATGTGCAGGATCCACAAGAGCGGTTCGCTGAGTGTCTGCAGCCCGCACCAACGGGCAAGCCGCACCAGATTGCCGACCGCAGCCGCCGTCAGCATGGCGGCAAGTGCCGGGCCCTCCGGCCGCAGGGCCCAAGCCACCATGGCGACCACGGTCACGGCCAGCACCGCCTGATCAAGGGGCCCAAAGGGGGTCGGCAGGCGCGCGGCTTTCCGCTTTGCCAGCCAGTTTCGCGTGAAGCTGGGAACGATACGCCCGCCGATCAGGCAGATCAGCAGGACCAGGGTCGCGATGCCGAGCCGGTTGCCGATCGCCTGGTTGGAAAGAACGCCGGCAATCTCCAGCCAGCTCACGACATTGGCGCCGATCAGCGCGGCCAGAGCCACCGCCACCGGCAAGTTGCGCCAATTGCGCCCCGCGATCACCTCACGCAGGACGACAAGGTCCAGGACCACCAGAAAGGCAACGTCGACAACCGCGGCGGGCCAGATGCCAATCGGCAAGAGCACGGCGATCCGCCCAGCCAGCCAAAGCAGCGCCATCATGGCCAACGGCGCACCGGACAGCGGCAGGCGTCCGGTCCAGTTCGGCACGGCCGTAAGAACGAACCCAGCCACCGCAGCGGCGGCAAAGCCGAACAGCATCTCATGGGCATGCCAGCCGAGCGGGTCCAGCGGGCCCCAAGGGCCGATGCCAACCAGCAGCATGGCCAGCCACAGGACCATCGCCGCCAGCGCATAGAGACCGGCCAACAGGAAGAACGGGCGGAACCCCCGTTCGAGAAAACTCCCCTGCCGCAGACGGGGTGTCATGATAGGCCTCCGCGAGCCCGGAACGCGGCTCGCAACGGGGACACTCCCGTAAACGGACCTGACGGCAAGAATAGGGCCGCGACGCTGTCGCGGCCCTGGGCAGCCAGCCGTCCCGGGTGCCGTTGCCTAGTATGGCATCCGGGACGCTAAGGCCGGATTAACGGCGAAGCGGGAACAGCGGGATCAGCCGCAGAGTGCATCGGCGTCGGGCTCATGCCTTCGGTCGTGTTCAGGACGATGTCGAGATCGCCGAAGTCCAGCAACAGCTCGGTCAACGCCAACGCGGCGATATTGTCCTCAAGCTCGTCGTCCTCGATCGAAACCTGCAGGTCATCCTCACCGGTCATGTCCGCCGTGCCGTGAATGCGCGCGGGATCGAGCTGTATCGCGGAGTCGCGGTTGTGCGCGGCGGCCGAGAACGACCGCTCCGGCGACGGCAAGGTGGAGCGCCAGCAGCTCCTCCAGTCCGCTGTTAGCGAAGCCGTCGGCGGCACCAGGCAGCCCGAGGCCGCGGCCGTCGCTTCGATCGTAGTCGGAGAGCCGCAGGTCCACCGACACCAGCCGATGGTCGGAGGTCGGGAACAAGGTGAGCGCGAAGTCGGGATCCGTGCTTTCCGGCCAGAAGACCTGACCGTCGAGATAAGTGAAGCCCTCGACCGACGGCAGCACGTAGTCCACGCGCAGATTGCCCGGCGGATTGTCGGGATTGCCGACGCCATCGAATCCGAAATCGGCCGTGTCGAAGGCGGGATTACCGATGTGCGTGGCGTTGTCACCGGCTTGCTCGACCGCCTGTTCCGCCCCGCCCGGTCCGTTGGGTGTGATCGCGGGATCGGTCGCCGAGCCGATGATCGCCGGATTGTCGAGAAGCTGGTTGATCGCTCCGTCGAAGCTGTCGCCGTCGAACGGGTCGGCATTGTAGTCGCCGACGATGACGAAGCGCGCATCCTGGGCAAGCCCGCCCGTCTGCCCGTTGTCGTCGTAGATGTAGTCCGCGCCCTCGACATAGTCCTTCCAGAACCGGATCTCATCGTGGTTGCGCTTGCCGTTGCGGTCTTCCGGTCCGTCGAAGACCGGCGGCGTGGGGTGGGCCGCCAGGATGTGCACGACCTCGCCGTCCACCAGCACCGGCACGTCGACGTGGTTCTTCGACGACAGCCGCAGAACGTCGACTTCCTCCTGGCTGTAGAAATCCGCCAGATTGTCGGTCACGGACGGATCGTTGGTCAGCAGGTTGCCCGGCATGTCCTTCCACAGGAAGTCCTGGAAGGTGCGGATATCGTCCTCGACGATTTCGTACTTCGAGTAGATGACGAAGCCGAACTGCCCGGGAAAGAAGCCGAAGCCCTGGGCGTCGCCCGGCCCCCCAAGGGTGCCGTCGTTGTCCAGGTCGAACCCGCTGTCGATCCCGGTGTTCGACGGCGCGACGTACCGATAGCCGTACTCGATCGGATCCTGGCCGTTCTGGCCGACGGACAGGTAGTTTTCCTGGAACAGCTGCGCCGCTTCGCCCGCGGCGTCGAAGTCGAACTCGTTGATCAGGATGATGTCGGCGTCGGTCTTCTGGATGATCGCCGCGATCGCCTGCGCCTGGGTATCCGATCCGTCCGCGAGATCCGTGATCAGCTGTCCTTCGCTGGAACGGTTCATCGAAGCGTTGAAGCTCGCCACGCTGATCTGGCTGGACATGTCGTGCGCCTCATTTTTGCATTGCGACGAATTCCGACGGTAACTCTAGATACCGTTTGAGTCCGATCCGCGCCAAATCGGTCAAAGTTTTGTTGCGGTCGAAAGCGATCGAGCGGTTGCGGCTGCTCAATGTCACCGGAGAGTGGTTTGCCGCCTTATTGAAACACCGTCAGCGCGGCGGAGACGATCGCTTCCGGCGCGTCTTCCTGCATCAGATGGCCAGCGTCCGCGATCTCCCGGAAGTCGCATCCGGGGATCATCGAGGCCAGCCGCCGGCCTTGCGCCAGCGGAATCCACTCGTCGTCCGTGCCCCAGAGGACCGAGACGGGGCAGCGGATCTCGCCATAGCGCGGCTCGACCTCGTCGGTATGGCGCAGGTCCATCTGCGCGATCTGGCGGTAGAAGGCGGGTTGGCCGACCGCGCCAAGCCAGGGGGCCAGATAGGGCTCAAGTTCCGCATCCGTCATCTCGCGGCTGACGGCGCCGCGGATATAGGCGCGCAGAATGGCGCGCTGCAGATAGTCGGGCACACCGGCAAAGGCCTGCTCGTGCTGTCGGACATGCTGCACGAACGGCGAGCCCCAGTGCCGGACGGCGACCGCATCAAAAAGCAGCAGCCGGCGATAGTCGCAGCCGTCGATCAGGTGCGCGCGCAGCACCGTGGCACCACCGAAGTCGTGAGCGAGAACGTTCGGCAGCGTCAGCCCCCAATGCCGCAGCAGCGCGGCGAGCAAACCGTTCTGCATGCCGAGAGAGACATCCTGGCCCTCGCGCTTCTCCGACTGACCGTAGCCAAGCAGATCGTAGAGGTAGACCGTGTGGTGCCGCGCCAACTCACGGGCGATGGTGCGCCAAACGTAGGACGAAAACGGAGTGCCATGGACGAGCACAAGGGGGCTGCCCTCGCCCAGAACGTCGTAGGCAACGGACTGCCCCTGAAAGTCGAACCTTCGCTTAAGCGACCATTGTCTGTCGATCATGTTGCGTCCGGCCTGCTGCAGCATCGTGGCCCACCCAGACTACCCCCGCTTCGACACGCCTGCCACCTGCCATGGCCGACTCCACAATGCCTGCATGCAGATCTCTTCGCCATGATTTACACATATTTGGTTCCTACAGATCCCAAGAGGCTTCAATAAAAAGGGGGATATGTGATGCCATTTCGTTTAATAAAGGGCGCGCTCGCACGACAGCTTGGAAATCCCGATGGAGATTCCATGCGGTTCGTGCCCGATGATCCGGACCCGCTTTTCCGTCTGCGCCGACGCGGTGCCGGGCCGAAGATCAACCCGCGGAATGGCAGCATCCAGCTTCGCTATGAAGCCATAGACACGATGGAAAAGAAGGCACTGACGCCCTTCTCGTCCGACGCCACGGCGTCCAACATCGAACTTGCCTCGGAGCATGGCGGGCGGGGCTATATCTGCTCGACGCAGCTCGGGCCCTACGGCAGGCCGATCGCGTTCGTGTTTACCGGTGACATCAATCACGCCGACGGAAGCGAGATCTTCCTTGGGCCCGACGATATCATGAGCAGCATCAATATCGCCCAGCTGGAACGTGGCCACGCGTACCCGCTTTTCTACGACGCTCTCTTCGATGATCTCCGCCAACGGTGTACCGAAGTCACGCGTGCCGCGAAGGCGGACGGCAGGGGCGTCTGGGCTGCCGACGCAACCAACAGCGGGGCCCCATGGACCGGCAGCGTCGAGACGATGGCCCCCATATTCCCGAAGCTTTGGCGCCGCATCGATAAGTTCGTCGACGACGACACGCTGTTCGAAACGGAGCGGCCGTTTGACGGTCTGAAACAGTGGATCGAACAGACGAACTCCGAGCGCGTGCACATTCCGTCGACCGGAGCATTCACAGGTTTCGACGACGTCATCGAGACAACCGACCAGACTGTGAAGATGACGGTCGAGCCCCATGACATGGTGATCGTCTCACGGTCTTGACGGCCCGCAGGCAGGCAAGCGGGCAGGCGCGGCCAAAATCATTCTCGATCGCTCGGTTGCCGGGCCCCCGACAGTGTCGGGGGCCGATGCCCTTCGCGTGTCCCTGGCAATCTTCACATGCTCGGACGAAGGAGGATCCAGATGCGCTCGATCCCCGCCAACCCGACTAATCTTCAGGACGTCGCCGCACGCGCCGCTCCGGGAGATCGCATTGAGCTTGCGCCCGGCACTTACGGTCGCCTGACGTTGACGAAGGTGTCAGGCACCCGGTCCAGGCCCATCACGATCGCCGGCAGCGCCGAGACAGTGTTCGATGGTGGCCGCAGGTTCGAAGACTTCCAAGTTGAAGCCAACACAATCGCTCGTCGGGTTCAGGCGGATGGCGGCTATCCCGGCTTGGGTCGCGAGGCGCACCGCGGCTTCATTCGGCTGAAGAACTGTCGGCATTTGCGTCTGGAAGGCTTCGTCATGATCGGGTGCTGGCCCACGGGCATTGCCCTCGCGCAGTGCCAGGAGCTCAGCATCAGCGATCTCACCTTTCGCGAGGGGACGTTCGCTATCTTTGCGGAGGGGCGGCTCACATCCGGTCTGACGATCGAACGGTGCGACTGGATCCAGGATGTCGAGGAGGGCCGAATCTGGCGGGAGATCGACTGGGATCTGATCCACGGCGTACAGCCTGTGGCAGAGACGGACTCGCGCGCGTTCGACGGCGATTTCTTTCGATCCTTCGGCATCGCCGGCGACGTCGCGATCCGGGACTGCTCGATCCGGCACGCATTCAACGCGATCCACATGTATCATTCTGACCGGTATGGCCGCGGTTTCGACGAGAACCGCAATGTCCGGATCTTCGGAAACCGGCTGCACCATATCCGGGACAATGCCATAGAACCCGAGTGGGGCGCCTGGAACTGGTGGATTTTCCACAACGACATCTTCAACTGCCACAAGTGGATGTCGTTCGAGATGCGCCGGTCTGGTCATTTCTTCGTTTTCGGGAATACCGGCTGGTTCGACGAAATCCCCGGGCCGCCCGGCGACGACAATAACGGTGGCGCCGTCTTCAAGACGCCTCGCTTGCAGCGATCGTCGGCCGGCATGCACTACGTCTTCAACAACAGCTTCTATCTCCGCTCACCCTACGCGAAGAACAAGAGGATCAACAACTTCTGGAACTTCAACAACGCGATCCAGTATTGCGTCTCGGGCGATCACGGGAACGGTGCCTGTGATCGCCAGGCGGCGTTCTTCGGATATCCAGCGAACCCTAAAGACAGCAGCGACGACGAAGACAAGCAGTTCACGCGGAAATGGCGTGACCTCAACATCCGGTTCGTTGGAGATGTCGTCCTGCACCCGGATTATCCGGACACCATCCTAAAGCACGGATATCCGATCGAGCCGGGAGTGTCAGCAGATCCAGGCTTTGTCGACCCGCAGCACGGCAATTTCATGCTCAAGCCAGGCGCGCCCGCGAAGGGAGCTGTGGCGGAAGCCAGGACGCTGGAACTGCCGGGCGGCGATACCTGGGAGCTTCCGTCGGGGCTGGATGCAGGGGCTTGGCAAGGGACACAACGCATTCAGCCGCCGGAGCGGTTCCTCGATGCCGGCGACCTCGAGTTTCCTGCAATGTAACCAGAGCCACAGTTCTTGCGTGCGGGGACACTCCCGCTGGAGGAGCCGATCCGTCCCCACGACCGCGGATTCCCGCACGCTGGCCACTGCCCCCGTGCGTCAGAAGACGAAATCGTCGGCGTTGAGCGCCCAGGTCGACAGGCCCTCCAAGAGCAGGCTGTCGCCGCTGCCGAGGTCGATGAAGGTGCCGACGATCGTGTCCCACATGTTCAGCGATTGGAAATCCAGACCGAAGCCGGTCAGATCGATCTGATCGCCGATGCCGGCGCCGCCCTGGAAGCCGATGATGCGGTCCTGTCCGTCGCCGGGGTTGAAGTCGAAGATGTCGTTGCCCTGGCCACCCAAAAGGGTGTCATTGCCCAGACCGCCGGTCAGGAGGTCATCGCCGTCGCCACCCTCCAGGCGGTTGTCCTGGTCGTCACCGGTGATGCTGTCGGAGAATTTGGAGCCTTCGATATTCTCCACATCCGTCAGCAGGTCGCCCGTGGCATGGCCGCCGAACTGGGCGGAGAAGCAGCCGTCGATGAGATTGGTCAGGTCGATGGTCACGGCACCGTCGGACTGTGCGTAGCTGACGGTATCGATGCCGTCGCCACCCAGGATCATGTCGGCACCGGCACCTCCGTCGACCCAGTCGTCCCCTTTGCCGGTCCAGACGTAATCGTCGCCATGCCCGGCAAAGACCGTGTCGTTGCCGACATACTGCATCTGCACCACGGTGCCGTTTCTGAGCGTCAGGTTGAACCAGCCGTCGGTCACGATGTGGTCGTTGCCGAAGCCGCCATGGATCAGGTCGTCACCGCCCTGACCCCAGAAATGGTCCGCCCCGTTGCCGCCGTGCATCTCGTCATCGCCGAGGCCGCCATAGAGGTGGTCGTTGCCCTGGCCGCCATAGATCGTATCGTTGCCGTCCTCGCCCCGCAGGGTGTCGTCGCCGTCGCCACCGTCCAGGTGGTCGTCACCATCCCCACCGACCAGCCGATCGTTGCCGTCTTCGCCTTTGAGGATGTCATTGCCGGCAGCGCCGTAGAGACCATCGTCGCCAGTCCCGCCGAAGAGGATGTCGTTGCCGCCCATGCCATAGAGGTTGTCGTCGCCCCCGTGGCCGTACATCACGTCGGCGCCGTCGTCGGCGAATGCCCATTCCTTGTCATTGCCGTTCGTGCCGTGCCAGATGCGGCCGAAGACCAGAGGCGGGACGAACTGGAAGATGCCGGTCATGGGTGAGCCCTCCCACTAGGCGTTTCGGGCCGTGAACGACGCAGACGCTATCGCGGGGCACTGGTTCGCCGCAGTGACGGCTGGCACAGAGCCTGCGCAGGCGGGTAGCGCGGTCAGCCGACCGGTTGCGCGGTGGGCACTGCCGGTGACACTCTCTCACCCATGTGCGAACTGCTCGGCATGAACTGCAACGTTCCGACCGATATCCGCTTCAGCTTTTCCGGGCTGATCGAGCGCGGCGGACGCACGGGGCCGCATAAGGACGGCTGGGGCATCGCCTTCTACGAAGGCCGCCGGTGCCGCACGTTCCTGGACGCCAGCCCCGGCTGTGAGAGCGAGATCGCCGGCCTTGTGCGATCCCATTCGGTGAAGAGCCTGAACGTCGTTTGCCACATCCGCAAGGCGACCCATGGGCGGGTCTGCCTTGAGAATACGCACCCCTTCGTACGCGAGCTCTGGGGGCGAAGCTGGAGCTTCGCGCATAACGGGCGCCTTAAGGGTGTGAAGCGCCGGCCGCTCACGCACTACCGCCCCATGGGCACTACGGACAGCGAGCATGCCTTCTGCTGGATGCTGGACCGCATCCGCGAGCGCTATCCAACCCCACCGAAACGCGACCGGAGTCTTTGGCGCTTGGTGGCGGATCTGGCCAAGGACCTCGATACCTGCGGCACGTTCAACATGATGCTGAGCGACGCCCGCAGCCTCTATTGCCACTGCAGCACTGACCTATCTTGGCTGACGCGCCGCGCGCCCTTTGGCGAGGCCAGCCTGATCGACGCCGAGATGACGGTGAATTTCGCGCAGGAGACGACGCCGAACGACATCGTCACCGTGATCGCCACCCGCCCGCTGACCCACCACGAACCCTGGCAGGCGATGGCGCGCGGCAGCCTGATCGTGTTCCGCGACGGGCTGGAGATGTGGTCGACGGCTGCCTAGCAGCCCAGCGCCCGATCGCGCAGGGCCTTGGTGATGAAGTCGATGAACACGCGCAGCTTCGGCGGCTCGAACGGCGTCGGCGGCCGTACCAGGCTGAGCGTCACGTGATAGGTCTCGTAGTCCTGCAACACAGCCACCAGCCGGCCGGCCTCCAGATCGTCGCGCACGTCCAAGAACGGCATGACGACCAGGCCCAGACCCCTGACGGCAGCGTCACGGGACCCGGTATGACTGCTTACCAAGAGGCGCGGCCGGACCGGCACCGTGATCCGGGCGTCCCCCTTGGTGAACGTCCATTGGGGGTCGCCGGCCACGTCGCGCCAATTGATGCAGTCATGGTCCGTCACGTCCTCGGGCCGCTGCGGGATCCCGCGGCGTTCCAGATATGCAGGACTTGCGCAGACCACATAGTCGATCTCGGTAATTCGGTGCGCGATCAGGGAAGAGGATGTCAGGGTGCCGGCGCGGATGGCCGCATCGAAGCCCTCGGCCACCAGGTCGACACGGCGCTCGGACATCTCAAGCTCGATGTCGATCCCCTGATAGGCCTCAATGAAATCGACGACCAGGGGAACGATCCAACTGTTGCCGATGGCCGGTGGAGCGGTGATCCGCAGCTTGCCGCGAGGGGCGGTATCGGTGGCGCTGATCTCTGCGTTGAGGTGGTCGATCTCCTCCAGGATGGCAGCGGCGCGTGGGAGGTAGCGCGCACCGGCCTCCGTCGGGCTCAGATGCCGTGTCGAGCGGCGCAGAAGAGTGATGCCAAGCATCCGCTCCAGATCCGCGACATGACGGCTGACGGCGGTCGTCGACATGGCGAGCTTGCGGGCGGCCCTGGCGAAGCTGCCCGCTTGCGCGACCTCCACGAACACGGCCATGGCGAGTTGGGAGTTCATGATCTATTGTCCCATCAATCGGGATAAATATTCCCATGGATACAGCATTATCCTGATTTTCGCCAAGCGCTAGGCTCTCGCCATCGTCTTTCGAACGCTGGAGGGAGCTATGTCGCATACGGAAGTCCTGTTTCGGGATCGCGGATCCCCCGTTGATCAGCCCCGTCTGGGGTCTGCAAAGTGGATTGCGAGGCTTGTTTCCGGCCTTGTCCGCCGACATGGGCAAAGCCGTCCGAAAGCGAGAACGCTCTGCACGGAGACGATGCGCGATATCGGTGCGCTGGACGACATGCGGGACTACGCGCCTGCTGCCGATCTGGCCGGCGGATCGAACCGGCACCTGCACCGGATCGCCGAAACGGTCCGCTGGACCTCACCCCCCAGTGACCGGATATGAAGCATGGCTGGCGACCGGGACCAGCTCAAGAGATCGTCTCCTGCGGCCATCGCAAGCTCTCTCGCGGTTGATTTGATTAGCCCGCTGACCAGATCTTCGCCCAGCATCCGCTGACCGGTCACGGCGTGTGCGCGCTCAGAATTCACCACCAGACCGGCTGTTCCGGTGTCGACTGTCACAGCACCGCGACGTCAAATGGGCCAACCTCTCAGCGCTCTGCCGCCTGCTCGCTTGGGGATAGCCCATGTCAGTCTCTTATACGCTTGAAATCGATACGGAATTGGGGGCCGAGGAGCTGGTCGACAGGCTCACCCAACAGCCGGGATTTCGCAGACCCGGCACGGATGAACCTGGGGGAGCATGCCGATCAATCGCCATCGGTCCGGGTCTACGGATCGTCGCCTCACCGGCAGATGAGGAAGACGTCGATCTGGCGGTGCGCATGTTCGGCTTCAGACCGACCGCGTCCGTCTCATTCATCGAGACCGGACGAGATGTGCCGGACGACATCCGGTACCCGGAGATGGTTGCGGGCGTGATGCGCCTGCTCGGCGCGACTGCGGGCGATGCGGTTCTGTACTTCGAGGAGTCCATGGTGCTCTTTCAGCGGCGCGACGGGCAGGTCACTATCAACACGAAATGGGACGACGGCCAATGGCCCGACGGCGCAAAGGGCCGCGGCCATCTGCGCCGGTCAATACCCTCGGCCGGCGGAGAGGCTCTCGCCGATTTGTAGGCGCCTGGCCTGACGTCGGCGGGGAGGTCAGCCCGCCGGCTATCCGAACCGTGCCAGGAAGCGCACGATCTTTGCGGTACGATCGCTGAACAGGGACGGAGTGTAGTAGCTGCCGGCCGCGCGTTTGGTGACCTCGCTCAAGGTCGGATAGGGGGCGATCAGGGTCGCCAACGCGCCGATCTTCAGGCCCTTCGACACGGCCAGCACCCAGGGCAGGATCAGTTCGCCCGCATGCGGGCCGACGATGCTCGCACCCAGCACCTTGCCGCGGCGGGTGGTGATCGCCTTGACCGTGCCTTCGGTCTGACGTTCGGCCTGCGCGCGGTCGTTCTCGTGGAAGCTCCAGCGCAGCGTGCGGATGCCGCTGTGGCGCTCCCGCGCCTGGGCTTCTGTCAGGCCGACCTGGGCCAGCTCAGGGTCGGTGAAGGTCACCCAGGGCAGGGCCCGCGTGTCGACCTTGGCCGGCATACGGAACAATGCGTTCTTCAGAACGATGCTGGCGTGGTAGCTGGCGAGATGGGTGAAGTACGGGCCGCCGGCCGCATCGCCGATCACGAAGACGTGGCGGTTGCTGGCCCTCAGCCTCCGATCGACCTGGATGCCGGTGCTGCCGACGGCGATCCCCGCGGCCGGCAGGTCGAGATCCTCGATATTCGGCCGGCGGCCGACCGCAACCAGCAGATGGCTGCCGTCCACCCGATCCTCATGGCCGTTGCGGGCGAACACCACAGCGACGCCAGCGTCGGTGCGTTCGACGCGCACGACTTTCGCGCCCTCGCGCAGGTCGACCCCTTCGTCCACCAGCGCCCGGCGCACGGTCTCGACCAGATCGTCATCGTCCTTCGGCAGGATCGAGTACTGCTCCACCACCGTCACCCGGCTGCCCAGGCGGCGATGGGCCTGCGCCATCTCAAGCCCGATCGGCCCGCCGCCGATGATCACGAGATGGGCCGGCGCCTCGCGGTTCTCGAAGATCGTCTCGTTGGTGAAGAATGGTGTGTCCGCAAGACCGGGGATCGGCGGTACGGCGGGCCGTGACCCAGTGGCGATCACGATGCGCCGGGCATGCACCTCATGTTCGCCGGCCAGCACTGTGCGTGGCCCGGTGAACCGTGCCGCGGCTGCGATCACCCGCACGCCCAGGCTTTCGAACCGCTCGACGCTATCCATCGGCTCGATCGCGCGGATCACACCGTGCACGTGGTCGTTCACCTGTGCGAAGTCGATGGCGGGTTCCGGCACAGTGATCCCGAAGCGCGATGCGCGGCGTGCGTCATGCGCCGCCTGTGCCGCCGCGATCAGTGCCTTCGACGGCACACAGCCGGTGTTCAGGCATTCGCCGCCCATCTTGCCGCGCTCGATCAGCACGGTGTCGGCGCCCATCTGGCTGGCGCCAGCCGCCACGGTCAGGCCGCCGGAGCCGGCACCGATGACGCAGATGTCGGTGTCGATGCGTGTTGCCATATCGGTGGTGTCTATCTGGGGCGGGCCGATCAGTCGCCGCGGCGCGCCCGAAACTTCTTATAGACGACCGGCAGCATGGCCAAGAGACCGAGGCCGATCAGCGGCAGCAGGATTGCCGGTTCGAAGATGATGCCCAGATCCGGCTGCTGCCCGCTGTCGAGCGTCGCGCCGAGACCGTTGCCGACGGCAACATAGACGATCGTACCCGGAATGATGCCGACCAGCGTGGTCAGGGTGTAGGTCAACAGCGACACGCCCAGAAACGCCGGAACCAGGTTGACCAGCCAGAACGGCACCAGGGGGATCAGGCGCAAGGTCAGCATGTAGCTGACGGCATCCCGCCGGAATCCTGCTTCCAGCCGCCCGACCCACGGCCCGGCCCGACGCCGCAGGGAGTCGCCCAGGGCCGTGCGCGCCGCAAGAAAAACCGCCACGGCACCGACAGTAGCACCCCCGATCACCAGAATGCTGGCCCAGACGAGGCCGAACAGAAACCCGCCGACCAGCGTCAGCAGGGCGCCGCCAGGAACCGAAAGGGCGGTCATCACAGCATAGCCGACGAAATAGATCAGGCCTGCGGCGATGGCATTCTCCGCGACGAAGCCGTTGAGCGCTTCCCGGTTCTCACTGAGCGCGGAGAAGCTGACATACTGATCGAGCCCGAGCAGAAAGAAGCCGCCCAGACCTGCAAGCAGCAGCCCCAACGGCAAGAACCGGCGCAGATTGAACCCGCGTGTCCGGCCGTCGACCGTCATGACCGCCCCTTCGGCATTTTGTCCGCTCATGCCCGTCCAGACGCCTGCTTGGTTGGTGACGAAGGCCAGCCTCCCGCCGACGCGGATCGACCTGCCATGCGCGACGCGCCCATTGGAATGCATCAGATGTAGCGACCGCCCGCCTCACCCTCCATTCACCTTCTGGTGAGTGCAGAATAGACGGTGCCGACATCGGCGAACAGCCCGGGCCGCATGTCTTCATGCCCGCCTCGCAGAGAGTCATCAACTATAGAGAACAGTTTGACGACCTGGCTCACCTTACCGTCTCTGCGGTTCTGCGTGCCCCCTGTACCTCCGGGCCGACTTCATCTCTTGGGATGGTGCGCAGAGGTCCATGGGGAAACAGCCGCCACTACCGGCGACCGGCCCGCCTCCACCCGGTTCGGCGACACTGGCTCGCCGGCTCTCAGCTGCGAACCGCAATCATCTCCTGCCTTTTCTACAGTTTCGGTTAACGGACAGTAAGGATGTGGAAGCTAGTATGAGTACACGTTTCAAGTCGGTCCGGAACGATGCCGATCGCTACGGACCTGACCGGACGTATCCTATGGCAGCCATGGCCAGCCGATTGCGTGGAGTTGCCCAACCACGATGACGTCAGCGCCCGCCGCAGCGCTCAGAAAATTCGTGGCGCCTGAAATCGTCTTCGGCCCGGGGGCACGGTTCATGGTCGGCCGGTACGCCCAGAATCTGTTCGCCAGCCATGCGATGGTCGTGACCGACCCCAACGTGGTCGAGGCTGGCTGGGTTGCCGACGTCGAAGCGGAACTGACACGGCACGGCATTGCCGTCACGATCGAAGACAGGGTGACGCCGAACCCGCGCGCGGAAGAGGTCATGGCGGCAGCCGATGTGTTCGCGCGGCGCGGCTGCGATCTGGTCGTGGCGGTTGGCGGCGGAAGTCCCATCGATCTGGCGAAGGGTGTGGGCATCGTTCATGCCAATGGGCAGCATGTGCTGACCCATGAAGGTGTCGATCAGGTAGCCCTGCCGGGACCGCCACTACTCTGCATTCCGACGACCGCCGGATCGGCCGCCGACATCTCACAGTTCGCCATCATCACCGACACCGCCCAGCACCGGAAGGTCGCCATCATCAGCAAGACGGTGGTGCCTGACGCGGCCCTGATCGACCCTGAGCCCACCAGCACGTTGGATGCCCACCTTACGGCCTGCACCGGCATGGATGTGCTGGTTCACGCCATCGAGGCATTCCTGTCGAAGGCACGTTCGGCCCTTACGGATCTTCATGCGCTGGAGGCGATCCGCCTTGTCGCCGCCAATCTTCCCGCCGCAGTCGCGGATCCGCACGATATGCATGCTCGCGAAAGGATGTCGCAGGCGAGCATGCATGCCGGCCTTGCCTTCTCGAATGCCAGCCTGGGTGCGGTCCACGCCATGGCCCATAGCCTGGGAGGCCTTCTCGACCTGGCGCACGGGGAATGCAACGCCATGCTGCTGGACGCGGTCTTGCACAGCAACATGCGCGACGCGGCCGAAAGGTGCGGCATCATCGACGGTATTCTGCGAGAGCACGGGAACCTTCCGGATACCGATACAGGCGGGCGGGACATCGTGAGCACGGTGCGCGCCCTGAAGTCCCAGGTCGGCATCACCTCATCCCTCTCCGAGCGCGGTGTCACTCCGTCCGATATCGCGAACCTGGCGGAAAGGGCGTCCCGCGACCCCTGCATGATCACCAACCCGCGCCCGCTTGGCCGCCGAGACCTGGAAGAGATCTATGGTATGGCCCTCTGATATGGACGACGCCAACCGCCGGCAGCTTGAAGCCGTGATCGGGCTCGGCGAGCGTTCCATCAAGAAGAGCTACTATCCCGAACTTCGGCGTCGCCTAAACGAGCTCGAACGATTCCGCGGTCTGCTCAATCAGATCGGCGAGATGATCTTTGTTCTTTCGCTGCCTGACTGCCGAATCGTAGACATTAACGGGACTGTGCTGCAGCTGATGCGATGCGACCGGGCCGAGATCATCGGACGGGAGTTTTCCGATTTGCTGGCACCCGAGCTGCGGGTCGACCTCGACGAGGCGTTCGGCGCAGATGAAACGGAAGACGATGCGCCGCCGACGACCATCCAGACCCGGCTCACCGGCTGTGGCTGCTGTGACATCATGGTCGAGCTGTCGCTGCGCCGGCGCCGGTATCATGCCACGCGCTATGGGGTCGTCGTCGCGCGGGACATTCGCCGACAGATCGAGGCCGAACAAAACGCGAGAAACGCCCATCAGCGCCTGATCGATGCGATAGAAAGCCTGCCGGACGCCTTTGCCATCTACGATGCCGAAGACCGGCTGGTCGTCTACAACAGCCGGTATCCAGAGACTTATGCTGCCTCCCGCGCCGCCATTGCGCCAGGCCAGCCCTTCATAGCGATCCTCAAAGAGGGCTTGGCCAATGGGCAATATCCAGAGGCCGTGGGCCGGGAAGAGGAATGGCTGGCCGAACGCCTCGCCAAACACCGGAACCCGCATGGCGCCGTGGAGCAGCCATTGCCGGACGGCCGATGGGTGCTGGTGCGCGAACGGCGGACACAGAATGGCGAGACCGTTGGCGAGCGCACGGACATCACGGAGCTGAAGCGCCGGGAACATGATCTGATCGCCGCCAAACGCCGCATCGAAGACCAGGCTAACGACCTGCGCCGGCTGGCCGAAGACCTGCGCCAGGCCCACGACCGTGCGGAAGCCGCCCGACAGGCGGCGGAGAGAGCAAGCCGCGCCAAGAGCGAGTTCCTGGCCATGATGAGCCATGAGCTCAGAACCCCGCTCAATGCCATCATCGGCTTCTCAGACATGATGGTCAGCCGGTGCTTCGGCGCCCTGGGCGACGCCCATTATGGCGACTACGCCGTATCGATCCGCGACAGCGGCCAGCACCTGTTGTCCATCATCAATTCCATCCTCGACCTGGCGAAGATGGAGGTGGGCAAGTACGAATTGCGGGAAGAGCTGGTAGCTCTGGGCGATGTTGTCGCCGGCAGTCTGGTGCTGCTTCAGCCGACAGCCGCCGAGCGCAACGTTACGATGGTCAGATGCATCGACCCTGCCCTCCCCGCCCTGCTGGCGGATCGCGGGCTGATCGACCTGATCGTGACCAATCTGGTCTCCAACGCCGTCAAGTTCACGCGCGGCGGCGGGCGGGTGGCGGTCGCCGCCAGACGCAGCCTTGGCGGCGGCATCGACCTTGTGGTTGCCGACACCGGCATCGGCATGGCCCCGGAGGATGTTCCGAAGGCGTTCAGACCCTTCGAGCAGCTCGACCAGTCGGTGGCACGCTGCTATCCCGGGACCGGCCTCGGCCTGCCGCTGGCTCAGTTCTCTGCCGAGTTGCACGATGCAGGCATCGACATCGAGAGCCGTGTGGGCGAGGGAACCCGGATCACCGTCTCGTTCCCGTCAGACCGGGTCTCGGCCGCCCTATCGGCTGCGGGACCAGAGCCCAAGACGCTGAATGGCGAGGCGGTGGACGTCTGCCCCGGGCACCCACATCCGTGCACACTCGATCACATCATGGACTGGCAGGCGCCTTGCGCGACCCATCGGCACCGGTGACGCCCGAACCAGCAACCTGCTGTGGCTGGATGGTCTGCCGGCTTTAGGCGCTATCACTATACCGATGGCGCTATTATATAGTCATGTGACTTAACAAAGTGCTGTGCTAGACTCCGAAAGCCGGTCGAGTTCCGGATGAATTCCGCAGCTTGGGAACTCAGTCTGCGGGCCGGGTCGAAGACCGATCAGGGAGAAGAATCGCAGTTGCGCACTTGAATGTCGTCGGGTCTGCCGATGCTGCATCCCGCAATCCGACGGCGGAGCAACAAGCGACCAGTAGACCGTCGCGACGTGGACGTCATCCATGGCTCGAGCGTCAGATACGATCAACGGTGATCCCATGGACTTCGAGACCGTCATCGGGCTCGGAGAACGGCCGATCATGAAGAGCCATTACCCCGAATTGCGGCGGCAGTTGAACGAGCTGGAGCGGTTCCGCAGCCTGCTCAATCAGATCGGTGAGATGATCTTCGTCCTGTCGCTGCCGGATTGCCGGATCGTCGACATCAACGACACGACGGCGCGTCTCTTGTGCTGCGAGAAGGGGGCGCTGATCGGCAAGCTCTTTTTTGGACTGGTCGCGGAGGTGCCGCAGACACTCCATCTGCAGACCGCGCTGGCGGGGCGGGACGACGACACCGAACTGTCGCCGGAGATCGTCCAGACGCGGCTGGCGTACCATGTCGATCGGCCCGTGATCGTGGAGCTGTCGCTGCGGCGCAGGCAGTTCGACAGCGCCGATTATGGGATTGTCGTGGCCAGGGATGTCGGTGCCCAGCTCATGGCGGAACAGGTTGCCAATCGGGCAAACCAACGCCTCGTCGATGCCATCGAGAGCCTGCCGGACGCCTTCGCTATCTACGATGCGGACGACCGTCTCGCGCTCTACAACAGCAAGTATCTTGAGACCTATGAGAAGAGCCGGCAGGCGATCCAGCTGGGCCGGACGTTCGAGGAAATCCTGCGCGCGGGCGTCGAAAGAGGTCAGTATCCTCAGGCCATCGGCCGGGAAGAGGCCTGGGTCGCCGAGCGCATGGCCATCCACCGCGACCCGCACGGCGAATTCGAACTGGAGCTGTCGAACGGGCGCTGGGTGCTGGTCCGCGAAAGGCGCACGCAGCACGGCGAAACGGTCGGCGAGCGGACTGACATCACTGAGTTGAAACACCGCGAGCACGCCCTGATCGCGGCCAATCGGCGCATCGAAGAGCAAGCCGACGACCTCCGCCGGTTCGCCGACGACCTCCGTGAAGCGCACGACCGCGCCGACGCAGCCCGCGAGGTCGCAGAAAGCGCCAACCGCGCAAAGAGCAACTTTCTGGCCATGATGAGCCATGAGCTCCGAACGCCGCTGAATGCGATCATCGGTTTCGCGGAGATGATGACCGAGGGGCATTTTGGCGCTTTGGGAAACCCGCATTACGAAGACTACGCCGCGTCAATCCGCGACAGTGGCCAACACCTGTTGTCGATCATCAATTCCATCCTCGATCTGGCGAAGATGGAAGCCGGCAGGTACGACGTCCAAGACGATGCGATTGACGTCGCCGACGTCATCGCCAGGACCTTCGTCTTGCTGAAACCGACGGCTGCTCAGCGGGGCGTCGAGATGGTCCGGTGCGTCGATCCCGGCCTACCCATACTGACAGCCGACCAGGGTTTGGTGGATCTGGTCCTCACCAACCTGGCCTCCAATGCCGTGAAGTTCACGCCGTGCGGCGGCAAGGTCTCCATAGCGGCCAGACGAAACCGGCAGAGAGGCGTCGAGATTGTCGTAGCCGACACGGGCATCGGCATGGCCGCCGACGATATCGTGAGGGCCATGAGACCGTTTGAGCAGGTCGATCAGTCGATGTCGCGCCGCTTCAGCGGTACAGGTCTCGGGCTGCCGCTGGTGCATTTCGCTGTGACCCTGCACGGGGGCACCTTAGGGGTGGAAAGCGAGCCGGGCCAGGGAACACGGTTCACGGTCGCCTTTCCGCCGGAGAGAGTTTCAGCGCAGACCGCAACGGACGGGCTTGGCGATGCCGACAATTCCGGAGGTCCGTCCGCGGGCTGCGCCGGCCGACGATGTCCGTGTAACGAAGCGCTCGGCATGGAGTGGCCGGTGCCGCCAAGGGCGGTCTGCAGCGGCTGAAGGCGCACCAGAACCGCAACGGATCTGTCATTACGGTCGCCCTGACGGCCATGACCGGTCATGATGCACGATCATCCGCGGTGTTCGCCGTGCCTCAGGGACATCGGTCATGAGTATCAATCAGAGCCGGGGGCAGACGGTCATCAAACCGGCTGTCGAAAGCGCCGGCGGCATCGTTGTGTCGCAGAGCCGGATCGCCGCGGAAGCCGGTGCCAGCGTCCTCTCTGCAGGCGGCAACGCTGTCGATGCTGCCGTCGCTACGGCGCTTGCGCTCGGCGTAACGGAGCCTTGGATGAGCGGCCTCGGCGGCGGCGGCGCCATGCTGATCGCCCATCCCAACGATGGTCGCGTCGAGGCCATCGACTTCGGGATGGCTGCCCCCCGGCACCTCGATCCCGCGGACTACCCGCTTGCCGGCGGCGTGAGCCAGGACCTGTTCGGCTGGCCCAGGGTCGTTGACGACAGGAACCTTCTGGGCGGAACGGCGATCGCCGTTCCCGGCCAGGTGGCGGGACTTTCGCTGGCCCTGGAACGCTTCGGCACTTGGCCTTGGCATCGCACGCTGGAACCCGCAATCGCGCTTGCCGATCAGGGGCTCAGTGTCGACTGGTACGCCGCGTTGATGGTTGCGACCTCGGCCCGCGACCTCGACCGCTTTGCATCGACGCGCGCCATCTATCTGCCGGACGGCTATCCTCCCGCCCCGGCCTGGGTCGCGCGACCGGCGAGCGAACCGCTGATCCGCCAGCCCGCACTGGCCCGGACGCTGCGGCGTCTCGCCGACGCTGGACCGCGGGACTTCTATGATGGCGAGACGGCGAGAGCCATCGCCTCGGACGTCCAAGCGGCCGGCGGCACCCTGTCCGGTGAAGACCTCAATCGCTACCGCGCCCGTCAGATTGAGCCGCAGATCCAGACCTATCGTACGGCGACGCTGCATGTCGTGCCGCCGCTGACAGGCGGTCCGACGCTCATGCGGGCGCTGGCCCAGCTGGCCGAAGGTCCGCAGCCGGGTGCGGCCCCCGACGCCGCCACCTATGTCGGCTATGCCGAGGCGATGCGCGAGGCCTTTGCCCGCCGCTTCCGCACGATGGGCGACAGCGCAGCCGGCGATGGCGCGGAGTGCACAAGCCATCTCGCGGTGGTCGACCGCGACGGCATGATGGTTGCCCTGACCCAGACCCTGCTCTCGGTCTTCGGCAGCAAGCTGGTGCTGCCGTCGACCGGCATCCTGATGAACAACGGTGTCTACTGGTTCGATCCGGAAGCGGGCCGGCCCAACAGCCTCGGGCCCGGCAAGCGCTGCCTCGCCAACTACTGCCCGCTGATCGGCCGAACTGCCGATGGCAGTTTCGCTCTCGGCGCCTCGGGTGGACGCAAGATCATTCCGGCGGTCCTGCAGCTCACCTCTTTCCTCGTCGACTTCCGCATGGGCCTGGACGATGCCTTCCACCGGCCCCGGATCGATGTGAGCGGAACCGATCTTGTGGTGGCGGACGACGACCTTGATGCAGAGGTGCGGGCGGCCCTTTCGGCCCGCTTCGGCGCGATCGATGCGCGGCGGGCGGCCTTCCCCTACCACTTCGCCTGCGCCGGCGGCGTGCAGCGCCGCGGCGGCCGAAACTATGGCGCCAACGAGAAGATGTCGGCCTGGGGCGATGCCGTGGCCGAGACCGCCGTATGACCCGCCATGGCCGCCAAGCTGCGCGGCCAAGCCTTCGCTTGCACAAAAGCAGCAACGAAAACTACAGTGATGTGACGCGCGGATAAGGCGGGGCGGTCGGGATTGCCGATTGGAATTGGGCGACCGGCTGTTCTTTGCTTGAGGTCGATGCTCAGCACCAACCGGCCGCGCCGCAGATGCCGCACGATGATCGGAATGGGTGAAGTCCGCCCACCGAAAGGGCGGGCCCCGTCCGGCGACCGCGCTGGTCGCCATGGCTGCTCGGCAGGGCCATTGCGACCCCTTGCCAGGGCGGGCCGATACGGCGAACCGGGAGGATCGGGATACGCAGTCGATGCCCGCTCTGAAGACCGCCATCTTTTCGATCGTCGCGGGCCTCATCCTGGGGGCGCTGGTCATCGCGGACATATCGCGAGACTACGACGTGAAGGCAGCCATGACCCGCGGCCTTGCCGAACTCGCGGCGGAGCGGGCAGCCCGGACATTTCGCGAGACAACCCTGGTGCTGCGCACCACGGCCAGCGATCTGGAGATGAACTGGAGTCTGGGCAATGCTCTGGACACCAGCGTCGACGGTTCGTCGCCGGACCTCGCGCCGGAGGAGGTCGAGCGCATTCTGTTCGTGCCCTTCGGCGACGAAGCGGAGGAGACGACAGCGGCCGTCCTCTACGGCCGGTCCGATCAGGACCGGATCTCCGGCGAATTCTTCCCTGTCACACATCTGCGCGAAACCGAGGTCTTTCTCTGGGAGATGATGCCGCTTGAGGGCGCGCTTGCCGTCCGGTTCGGCCTTGGTACGGAGCTCCGCCAGATCCACGGATCGACGGTCGGCTATCTGCTGGCGCAGCTCGATACCGGGGCCTTCGGCCGGTTCTTCGACCGTCAGCTCCACTCGCTGGGAGGCGGTCTGGCGCTCGCCCATGTCGATGGGCTGGTGTTCTCCACGTCGTCACGGTTCTGCCGCCACATCGATTGCACCAGTGACCGGCTGAGTGCCGAGATCATGTCCCTCGGCTACCAGGGCGATCGCGCCGCCATGGAGTTTCAGACAGACACGGCCAGGATCGCGGTGTCGGTTGCGCCCGTCCCTGGTTTCGGTGTCTACGCCGTGGCCGTGGCCCCCGTCCCATCGCCGCTCGCCAGCCTCATCGTCCTTGAGTACCTGCTGATCTGGGGTCTGCTCTCGGTGTTGGCAGGGCTGTACTTCCTGGCAAGGCATCACCAGCGGGCGATCCAAAGCCGCTCACAATCGGCAATCAAGGAAAGCGAGCACCGCTTGCGGGCGATCTTCGACGGTGCGGGCGTCGGCATCGCTGCGCTCTCGCCGAGCGGCACGATCAGCGTCGCCAATACCGCCCTTGGCCACATCCTGGGTGTTGCGCCGGAGGAACTCACGGGCCAGAGCCTTCTCGACCTCGTCGATAGCGACGACACCACCGAACTGCGTCAGGGCGAAGTTCTGCTTCGCCGCCGTTGCGGAGATACGGTCTGGGTCTCCCAGACCGTCACGGCCCGGGAGAGTGGCGAACCCCACGAACGGGGCTGGTTCTATATCGCGGAAGACATCACAGCGCGCAAGCGGGCGCAGGAGGCTCTGCGCGACTCAAAGCAGATGCTGCAGCTCGTGCTCGACTCCATCCCGGTGCGGGTGTCATGGAAAGACAAGGAACTGGCGTACATCGGGTGCAATCGACAATTCGCCCGTGACGCCGGACTGTCCGATCCGACACAGGTCGTCGGCAAGACCGATTTCGACCTCGCCTGGGCGGGCCACGCCGAATTGCACCGCGAAATCGATCGACGGGTCATCGTCAGCGCCGAGCCCCGGTTCAACATCGAGGGCCCGTTGGATCGCCCTGGCATGGACCGCCGCTGGCTGAGAACCAGCAAGGTGCCGCTGCCCGACGCCGAAGGAGAGACCATCGGGGTCTTGAGCTGTTATGAGGACATCACCGAGGTTCGTCGGGCACAGGAGGCCCTTCGGGAAAGCGAGGAGCTTTACCGCGGTATCGCCGACAACTCGCCCGCCGTCATCTGCCTGAAGGACGCAAGGGGCGCCTATTTCCGCGTCAACCGCGAATTCGAACGGATCCACGGACTGAGTGCTGCCGACGTCATCGGCAAGACCGCAGCCGAAGTGCTGCCGCCTGAGCTCGCCCGCCGGGTTGAAGAGCAGGACGGCCGGGTGCTGGAGCACCTGACCGCCATTTCGCACGAGCAGATCGTGAAGACCGTCGATGGCGAGCGGACCTACCTCGACATCCGGTTTCCGCTGACCGACGACCTGAGGCGCCGCATCCTGATCGGGGTCATCAGCTCAGACATCACCGGATTGAAAGAGGCCGAGCGCAAGATGTTCGAGGCCAAGAGCCTCGCCGAGCAGGCCAGCCATGCCAAGTCCAGCTTCCTGGCGGCCATGAGTCATGAGTTGAGAACGCCGCTCAATTCCGTCATCGGCTTTGCTGAGATGATCGAGACGGAGTCCCTGGTTCCCGACCCTATGCATTGCGCTGAATACGCGGGCGACATCCGCGAGGCTGGCCGGCATCTTCTTTCGCTGATCAACGACATGCTCGACATCGCCCGGATCGAGGCTGGGCGCATGCCGATCGAGCTGCGGCTGCTCGACCTTCGAGAGAGCGTGACCGCTGCCACCCGGTTCCTGAGGGAGGCGACGGACAAGAAGGCGATTTCCATCGATCTCCGGCTGGGGGACCAGCCCCTCTACGTCCATGGCGACGAACGGGCGATGCGGCAGGTGTTCCTGAACCTGCTGTCGAACTCGGTGAAGTTCACACCCGACCACGGTTCCATCACCGTGGACACATGTCGCAATAGGCCTGACATCCTGGAGATCGCAGTGCACGACACCGGTATCGGCATTCCGGCCGGAGATCTCGATCGGGTCCTGCAGCCGTTCGAACAGGTCGGCAGTCACTATACGCGTGCGTCAGGCGGCTCGGGTCTCGGCCTGGCCCTGGCGCGATCGCTGATGGAACTGCAGGGCGGCCAGATGAAGCTGGAAAGCCAACTCGGGTCCGGCACCACGGTGCGGATCTCGATGCCTGAGAGGACGGCGGCGGACGCTGACCTGCTGGAAGCGCCGGAACGCTGGGGCATGGCAGGCTGACCGTCAGCCGCCGTTCATGCCCACCATGTGCCGTTCCGCCTCGCGCCGGAAACTCTCCGGCAACGCGATCGCCTTGCGGGCGGCGAGGTCGAAGAACACCGAGACAGCCTGCATCGTGGCATGCAACATGCCGGCGCTCTCGCCGCTCATCATCTCGTGACGGAAGGTCACCGACCGACCGCCGAGCGCCACGATCCCGGTTCTGACAAAGAATGCGCGGCCGAGCGGGATCTCGGCCTTGTATTCGATCTCCGCCTTGATGTCGGCCCAAGACTGCTGCTGCGCCTGCAGAACGTCGCACGGCTCGCCCAGCGCGTCGAAGAACCGGAAGCTGGCATCGTCGAACACGTTGAAATAGCTGCGCGTGTTCAAATGCCCCAGGCTGTCGCACAACGACGGATGGGCGATGCCGCGGAAGGTCTCGATCATGCCCGCTAAGCCCGACGGACGCGGCCTGAGGCGTCGCGCGGACAGTCAGTCATAGGCGGGCAGCCCTTCGACCAGGCAATTCCCTTGCGTATAGCTCTGCCGGATGCGGCAGAACTGGTCCATCTCGACCCGAACCCAGCCGGTGCAGCCGGAAAGCCGCGCACCCGCCTGGTACCCGACAATGCGATCGTCGCCGTTCCCGATGGTCAGACGGCGTCGCGGAACCGATTCAATCAGCGTAACCTGCTTGCCGCCGAGATCGAGCTGCTGAAGCAGACCTTCGACCGTGCCGCGGCAGTTGTCGACCTGCTGGTAGGTTGCCACAGACGGCTCCGACCCGGCCGCGAGGCCGAGCGCCAGAACCGCCGCGACTGCGGCAATCCGCCTAGACATGCTGGCCCCCATTGATGTGGATCTCCGCGCCGTTGATGTAGCCGCCCACATCCGTGGCAAGTGCGTGGATCACAGAGGCCACCTCTTCCGGCTGGCCGAGCCGCCGCATCGGGATCTCGCGTTCGACGATTTCTTCGGTGCCGGGCGACAGGATCGATGTCTCGATCTCTCCCGGTGCGATGGCGTTGACCCGTATGCCCAGCGGCCCGAAATCGTTCGCCATCTCTCGCGTCAGCGCCGCCAGCGCCGCCTTCGAGGTGCCATAGGCCGCCCCGGCAAACGGATGAACGCGGGAACCGGCAATCGACGTGATGTTGACGATGCAGCCCTGAGCCTCCTGCAGTTCTGCCATCAGGCCGCGGGCCAACAGGATAGGCGCGAAGAAATTCACATTGAACACCTGCTGCCAGAGCGGCAGGTTCGTGTTCAACGTGCCCAGGCGCTGTCCGTCCGCCCCTTTCGGCGATATGCCGGCGTTGTTGACCAGCGCCCGCAGCTTCGAGCCCTTCAGCTTGGCGCGCAGCGTCTCAATGCCGCCGGCAAGGCCCACCAGATCCGCCAAGTCTATCTGAACGTGGTTCTGCGCCCCCTGCTCCCACGGGCAGGCCGTGTCGAAGGGATTGCGCGAGATGGTGATGACGCGCCAACCCGCCTGGCTGAAATACTTGACTGTGGCATGGCCGATGCCGCGGCTTGCCCCCGTCAACACAAGCGTGCGCTCGAGCTTGGACGCTTCGTCCGCGCGCACGCCCGTTACCGGACAGACCTTGTCCATTGCAGGTTCCCCCTGCTGGCCCCGTGCGACATCCTTCGATAATGCCTGAAGCCGATCCATTGAGCACGTGCAACCTTTAGCCCTGCCACGCCGCCCGCCTAAACCCCAGGTTTCGGCGGTCCGGCCTCTGGGCTATGCTCACGGCGGACCAGCGATTCGGATAGGGACACGATGCGATATCTGCTGCTGACGGTGCCGGCCTGCCTTGCCGTTGCCGCGTGCGGACCGAAGACCGTCGAAGGATATACGGCAGCCCCTTCGGCGACGGGCAACCCCGCCTATTCCGTTCACGGCTTCACCCAGCCCGGCGAGCGCAACCCGGAATTTGGCGAGATCTACGCCCGCACCTTCGGCGAAGAGGTCTGTCCGGGCCCGGTAACGGTGGTGCGGGTGGACACGACGCCGTCACGCAATGCCTTCGCCGAGTTCCTCTATTGGCAGGCGATCATCGAGTGCGCTGATCCGGCCGCCGTCCCGGCCCCTGCCGATGTCGAAGCGGAAGCAGCCCCGGCGGCACCGACACCGCCGCCGGCCGCCGCGGTGGAGGACCCTGGACGCGTCACGCCAGCACCGCCAACGGGCAGCACGCCCGGCCAGCCGTTGCCGCTGGCGCCGACGACCGGCGGGGACACGGGTGCACCGCTGCCCCTGGCCCCGACCAGCGAAGGCTCGTGACAGCGGAAGGGGAGGAGCTGCCGATGCCTTCAGCGGACCTGCCACCGGATCTTGCCGGCGCAATCGACGCCGCAATGGCGGCACAGGCCGACACCGCCGCTGCTGGCGCCACGCTGGCGATCCTCGACCTCACCAGCCTTAACGATGACGATGACGAGGCGCGCATCACCGCGCTGTGCGAGCGGGCGGTTACGCGCCATGGGCCGGTCGCCGCCGTCTGCGTCTATCCGCCCTTTGCAGGCTTGGTCCGCCGTCTGTTGACGGGCACACCCGTTCGGGTCGCCGCGGTCGCGAACTTCCCCGACGGCGACACCGACATCGACCGGGCGGTCCGAGAGGCGGCGGGCGCGGCGGCAGACGGGGCCGGAGAAATCGATGTGGTCTTCCCCTACCGGGCCGCCTTGGCGGGTGAAGAGGCACAAGCGGGCGCCCTGATCGCCGCCTGCCGCCGTGCGCTCGCCGATGACATCACGCTGAAGGTCATCCTGGAAACCGGCCTGCTGCCCGATGCCGCAACCGTCACGCGGTGCGCCCGCATCGCGGCGGACGAAGGGGCGGACTTCCTGAAGACATCGACGGGCAAGCGCGGGCCCGGCGCAAGCCTGGCCGCCATCGCGTTGTTCTGCGAGACGATCCGCCGCAGCGGCCGACCGCTGGGCTGCAAGGCGTCCGGAGGCATCCGCACGGTTGCCGAGGCGGCCCCCTATCTCGATCTCGTGGGCCGCCTGCTTGGCCGCGATACTGTGGGCCCGGACCGACTGCGTATCGGGGCAAGCTCGCTTCTCGACGATGTTCTGACTATCCTTGACGGCGGCCAAGGCGCCAACGCGACCGGACCCCGATCCGGGTACTAAGAGCAAGACCCCATGCTGACCCAAGAGATCATCCGCCGGAAGCGGGACGGCGAGGTATTGAGCCGCGAGGCGATCGAGACCTTCATCACCGGCGTGGCTGAGAACCGCGTGAGCGACGCGCAGATCGCCGCTTTCACCATGGCCGTGCTGCTGAACCGGCTGACGATGGAGGAAAGGGTCACGCTGACCGAGGCCATGACCCGGTCCGGCCGGGTGCTGGATTGGTCGAACAGCGGCTTCGACGGCCCTGCTCTGGACAAGCATTCCACCGGCGGCATCGGCGACAATGTCAGCCTGATCCTGGCCCCTGCGATCGCGGCCTGCGGCGGCGTGGTGCCCATGGTGTCGGGCCGCGGCCTCGGCCACACCGGCGGCACGCTGGACAAGCTTGAGAGCATCCCCGGCTATCGCACATTGGTCGACGCCGATCACGTGACGGCGACGGTGCGGACGGCCGGCTGCGCGATCGTCGGCGCGACGGAGGACATCGCACCGGCAGACCGGCGCATCTACGCCGTCCGCGACGTCACGGCGACCGTTGAGTCGATCGACCTGATCACCGCCTCCATCCTGTCTAAGAAGCTGGCCGCCGGGCTGGACGCCCTGGTGCTGGACGTGAAGACCGGCAGTGGCGCGTTCGCCGCCAGCCGGCAGGAGGCGGAGGCCCTTGCCGAAAGCCTGGTCGCGGTTGCCCGCGGCGCTGGGCTAAACACACGCGCGCTGATCACCGACATGGATCAGCCACT
>JANQQD010000136.1 GCA_028285185.1 Anaerolineae bacterium
TCCTGCGTGAAGGCCTGAACGCGCATCAGGCCGTGGCGCTTGCCCGCCCCTTCCTGGCGGAAGACCTTGCCGAATTCCGCCATGCGGATCGGCAGCTCGCGATAGCTGCGCTGGGTGTGGCGGAACAGCTGGGCGGCCCCGGGGCAGCTCATGGGCTTCAGGGCCGAGGGCCGCTCGCTCTCGGCATCGAAGATGAACATGTTGTCCCGGTACTTGTCCCAATGGCCCGAGGCGCGCCAGAAGCCGGAGTCCAAGAGCTGCGGCGTGTTCACCTCGGTATAGCCGCGGGCCCGCACCTTGCGGCGCATGAAGTCCAGCAACGCCGTATAGATCGTCCAGCCCTTGTCGTGCCAGAAGGGCTGGCCCGGTGCTTCTTCCTGGAAGTGGAACAGGTCCATCTCGCGGCCCAGGCGGCGATGGTCACGGCGCTCCGCCTCCTCAAGCTGCCGCAGATGGGCGTCCAGCTCCTTCTTGTCGCGCCACGCGGTGCCATAGATCCGCTGCAGCATCTCGCGGCTGCTGTCGCCCCGCCAATAGGCGCCGGCCACGCTCATCAGCTTGAAGCCATGGCCGACATGGCCCGTCGACGGCAGATGGGGTCCGCGGCAGAGGTCGTGCCACTCACCCTGCCAGTAGATCGTGATCGTCTCGTCTTCCGGCAGGTCGCGGATCAGCTCGGCCTTGTAGGTCTCGCCAATCCCTTCGAAGTGGCGGATGGCCTCATCCCGCGCCCAAACCTCGCGGCGGAACGGTCGGTCGGCGCCCACGATCTCGTGCATCTTTTCTTCGATCCGCACCAGATCGTCCGGCGTAAACGGCTCTTCCCGCGCGAAGTCATAGTAAAAGCCATTCTCGATCGCCGGGCCGATGGTCACCTGCGTGCCCGGATAGAGCGCTTGCACCGCTTCCGCCATCACATGGGCGGCGTCGTGGCGGATCATCTCCAGCGCGTCCTCCGCGGTACGCGTGACGATCTCTACAGTGGCATCGGTGGTCAGGGTGGTTGCGAGGTCCATCGCCTGCCCATCCACCTTGATCGCAATCGCTGCCTTCGCCAGCCCCTTGCCGATCGCGGCCGCGATCTCCGCACCGGAGACCGCGCCCGGAAAGGCGCGTTGGCTGCCGTCGGGCAGCGTAATCACCACCTGGCCGGCGTTGTCGTCGTTCGCCGGCCGTTCCGCCGCCTGCTGCATGTGTCCGTCATCCAAATCGTGGCAATCCAGTCCGCTGCGGCCAAAGGTGTGCCGCGCGGCATATCCCCCATCAAACTGGCGAATATCGGTGCCTGGGGCAAGGATTTGCCGATGACGCTCGCGTGACCGGGTGGATCGGGTATGCTGTCGGGAACCGGTGAACGGACGAAAGAAGGCAGGGCGGCCCCGTGTCGACGATCACGATTGAGCGTCCCGGCGAAGCGGACAGGGCGGACTGGCTGCGTTTGTTTCAAGGCTATGCCGAGTTCTACCGTGTGGCGATGGATGACGAGATAGCGGCGACGACATGGGAATGGATCCAGGACCCGAGCCATGTGCAGGAAGGCGTGATCGCCCGCACCGCTGACGGCATGGCGGTGGGCCTTGCCCATTACCGGGCCATGCCAAGCCCCTTGCGCGGCATCGAGATCGGGTTTCTGGACGATCTGTTCGTGGACCCGGAAGCCCGGGGCGACCGCATCGGCGAGGCGCTGATCGGCCATGTCGCCGCGGAAGGACGCAAGCGCGGCTGGCCCAAGATCCGTTGGATCACGGCCGACGACAATTACCGAGCGCGCACGCTCTACGATCGTGTGGCAACCAAGACCCTGTGGAACGTGTACGAGCTGATCCCATGAACACCGGACCTAAGGAAACGCGCCCCTGGCATATCGCTCTGGAGACCGCGGTTGCCAGCGTGCCCCATCCCCCGTCGACGCCCTATGCCGAGATGATGCGCCACGGCACGATGTCGGCGGGTCTGTACATGCCAAGCCGCGTCGATGACCAGAAACCGCATGACCAGGACGAGGTCTATGTGATCATGCGCGGATATGGCGAGTTGGTGCGCGGGCAGGAACGCGCGCGGTTCGAGCCCGGCGACATGCTGATGGTACCGGCGGGCATGGAGCACCGGTTCGACAAGTTCACCGACGACCTCACGGTTTGGGTGATGTTCTGGGGACCGCAGGGCGGAGAGGGGACAGCGGGCGGTTAGCCAGAATGGACCCTGCGACGTCAGCGCCATTATGCGAGCTGCACGTCCATCTTGAGGGGTGCGTGTGGCCGCTGCATGTCCGGACCTGGTGGAAGAACTCCGAGTTCCTGTTCCCCCCACCGTCCTTCAGCAGCCGGCCGGATCGGCGGTTCGATGTCTTCCTGGAGCATCTCCGGTTCGGCTACAACTTCCTCAACACGGAAGAAGCCTATGCCACCGTCGCCATGGACTACGCGCGGCATGCGGCGGAGCAGGGGATCTGCTATGCCGAGCTGCAGATCAACTACGCGCTGCTGAACACCTGGGGCCTCGACATCGCGTCTGTGTTGGCGCGGATCAACGAAACCTGCCGGACGGTCCACAGGGGGCCGAGCCTGCGCTTCATCATCGACCTGCCCTGGCAGTTCGATGCGGCGACATTCAAGACGATTCTCAGACGCGCCGACCCTCTCCGAGACCTCGGCGTCCGCGCGCTCAGCATGGGTGGTGACGAAGCGTTGGCCCGCCCCGCAGAGGTCGCACCCGTATTCCGGCAGGCGCGGGAGGCCGGGCTGAAGGCGGTCTGTCACGCCGGCGAGACCTCGCCGCCGGACCAAGCACGGCAAATCGTAGAGACCCTGCAGCCGGATCGAGTGACGCATGCCGTTGCGATGGCGGACTGGATCATGGCGCTGGGGCCGGAAGCGCCACCGATCGATGTATGTTTGACGAGCAATCTGAAGCTGGGGGTCGTGTCTAGCCTGGAGGCGCATCCCCTGGCTGGGTGGGTGGCGGCCGGCGTGCCGGTCGCCCTTTCGACGGACGATCCCGCCTTGTTTCGGGTTACCTTGAGGCAGGAATACGAGCACGCCAATGTGCTCTGCCCGCAGTTCCTCGATACCTGGGACA
>JANQQD010000148.1 GCA_028285185.1 Anaerolineae bacterium
GTTCTTCTCGTACCCCTGGACACGGGACCGCCAGCGGCGGCGCTATCTCTTGGGCTGCCTCAAGGCGTTCCTGAAGTCGAGCTTCCAGCGCAAGTTCTATGATCTCGGGCGGGTCGGCTATTGGGGCCCGCAGTCGAAGAAGAAGGTCGACTTCCACTTCGACGAAAGCCGCAATCGCACGGCGGCGGCCCGCATGGACGATTGGGAGGCCTTGGCCGACCGGTCGCGCAAGGCAGCGGGCCACCAGGCAGCCCCATCACTTGAGGCCATCAAGGCGTGCGGCGGTGGCGGCCAGCTGACCGACGAGATGATGGACGGCCTGGTCCTGCATGACCACGAGGCGGCCGGCCACGACGAGACGCGGGTGCGCGAGCCGGCGGAATAGCGGTGCCGATCACCGAATGACCGGAATGGCTGTCGCGGCGCAAGCGCACGGCGAGCCCCAGGCGCGCATCGGTCCCAATGCCATCATCCAGGTGGCGGAGGCCCTTCGGCACCGTCTGGGGCCGGCCGATGCGTCACGCCTGTTCGATGCCGCCGGCCTCACCGGCTGGTTGACGGCCCCGCCGACCGACATGGTCGACGAGGCGTGTGTCACGGTTCTGCACGGCGTGGTGCGGGATCAGCTGGATGTGGAGACCGCGGCCGCAGTGTTCCACGATGCCGGCCGCCGGACCGCCGACTATCTGCTGGCGCACCGCATCCCCCGCCCCGTCCAGCCCGTGCTGAAAGGGCTCCCGCCCAGCATGGCCAGCCGCCTCCTGCTGGCGGCGATCACCCGGCATAGCTGGACCTTTGCCGGCAGCGGCCGGTTCGCAGTGTTGCCGGGACGGCCGCTCAAGGTCAGCATAGAGGGCTGCCCGCTGTGCGGAGGGGCCGCAAGCGCGACGCCGCAATGCGCCTATTATGCCGGCACGTTCGAGAGGCTCTATCGCGTGCTGGTCAGCCGGCGGACCGTGGTTACCGAGACGGCCTGCCAGGCCCTCGGCGATCGGGCTTGCGAGTTCACGCTCGATTGGTCGCGGCGCTGACGATCGACAGCTTCAGGAAAAGGAAAGAGCGGTGGGGGCGGGAGACCCAACCGCTCTGCTGACCACGCCGGAGCATCGGCCGGGGTATCGGTCGCGCCGGATTACTCCGCGGCCGGAGCCGGTTCTTCTTCGACCGGTTCGTCTGCCGCAGGCTCGTCGGCGGCGGGTTCATCCGCCGGCTCATCCATCGCGGCGGTTTCCTCCGGCCTTTGGGCCAGCGAGGGAAACTCGGGCAACATGCTCTGGCCCAGGAGCGGCAGGTTGATGCCTTGGTGACAGGTTCCGCAGTTCACCTTGGCCACGTCGCCCAGCGGCCCCAGCCGCTCGTCGGGGAACAACGAGGTCAGCGGCAGAAGATGGTCTTCGTTCAGGGAGCGGACCATCTGGATACCGTGCCAAGCGGTGATCCGCTGCGGTGTGCTGTGCTCCCACGATGCCATGGCGCGGGTGTTGTGGCAGAAGGTGCAGTTGACCCCCAGCGACTGCGACATGTGGATCATCAGAGCGTATGTGCGCTCGGTCTCCTGGATCGACACGCCCGGCGTCTCCGGCAGAGCCGTGCGCGGCTCGACGCGTATGGACTCCGTTCCACCCAGCAGGGGCGTGAATGGATCGTATGGCAGCGACGTCATGCCGACCGCGGCGGCCGCGATGTTCTGCCCCTGCCGACTAGCGGCGAATCCTGCCGCCTGGGGCGGCCCTTCTTCGGTGAACCAGATCTCCGATGGTATCGGCTGTCCGCGGTGGCAGGTGTAGCAAGTAACGCCGGTGTCGCCGACATGGTCTCCCCAGTCTTCATTGATGGCCCACGTCATCTCCAACATCTGGCGCGCAATCACTTTGGTATAGACCTCATCGGACGCAAGGTTTTCCAGGTTGTGGCAGTAGCCGCAGTCTCCGTCCGGCACGATCCACTCGGTGATCGACGTCATCAGCCGAAGGAACTGGTCTTCCGGAAGATGGCCGAGAACCTGCAGGTTCTCGTAGAACTCGCCTGCCGGCGGCAGATCCGACGGCGCCCAAGGATAGATCGCTTCCGGCGCCTGATGCAGTGCCACCAGCGCTGCTTCCATGCGCGGGTTGTCGACCTGCTCCATGGCGAGGCCACGATATCCGACCTGTTCTGCCACCACCGGCGGTCGGTCCCAACCCGCGGTGACCAGCATCGCGACCGTCAGGAACAGGCCGACAATGGCTGCGAATGCGAGGCCGATCTTCATTGCCCCATCTCCGAAATCGCTGCCGGATCCGCCAGGTCGGGATAGATCTGCGGATACGGCGGCGCGAATTCATGCTTAACGGCCCAGAGGTACCAGTTGTCGACGACCGTGCCGCTCAGCAGGATCCCGATACCGCCGGTCAGCGGCGTGAGAACGGCGAACCACCAGGCCCAGCGGTGGATCGACTCCATGGTGGCGTTGAAGCCCATGGTCCAGCGCCAGAACAGCGCGGCCCGCTCGCTGGCCGTGCCGCGATCGGTGATCTGCTCGATCTCCCGCTCGCCGCCGAAGCGGCTGACGGCCAGGATCGTCGCCCCGTGCATGGCGAACAGCAGCACCGAGCCGTAGAGGAAGACGATCGAAAGCGCGTGGAACGGGTTGTAGTAGAGGTTGCCGTACCGGATGGAGAACGCCGTCGTCCAGTCCAGGTGCGGGAAGATGCCGAACGGAACCGCTTCCGCCCAGCTGCCCATCAGGACCGGGCGGATGAAGCCCAGCACCAGATAGAGAAAGATGGCCGACGCAAAGGCCCAGGCGATGTGGGTGCCCAGGCCCAGTTCGATCGCGCGCCGATAGGTGCGGATCCACCACAAGAAGATCGACGCCGTCAGGAAGAAGCCGGCGAGCAGCCACCAGCCGCCTTCAGCAAGCGGCGGCAGCACGGCGAGACCGTATTCCGGGCCCGGCGGCTCAAGCGCCAGCCATGGCAGCTGGCGGACGAACTGGACCGGGTCCCAATTCACCGATGCCCACATGTTGAGCCCGATGATCTCGATCGCGATGAAGCCGCAGAGCAGCGAGGCGAGGCCCGTCCACCCGAGATAGATGGGGCCGAGCTGGGCGTTGCCGAGCTTGCCGAGCCAGTAGGCGATGATCGGCTTGCCGATACGGTCGGCCCGTCTGGCGGGCAGAGGAACGCCCAGGTCCGGTGTGCTGCGGACGACCTGCACGCGGGTGAAGATGTTTTGATATTCCGCCATGACCGCCCCCAGGGCTACGACCAGATCGGGAGTTCAAGCCACCAGTTCCACCATTCCGGCCAGCTGCGGGTCCACATCGGTCCGCTGATCACGATGCAGACCGCGCTCCAGAAGCCAGCCGAAAGCGCAAGGAACAGGCCCATGCGGTGGATGCCGAGCGTTCCGACCGAATAGCCGATGAAATCCCGAAAGAAGGTGTCTTCGTATTCCGGCGTCCTGACCGTCTTGCCCTTGCCGGGATTGCTGGCGGACAGGATCAGCCCACCGTGCATCGCCAGGGCGAGCGTGGTGGTGAAGAAGAATGTGACGCCCAGCATGTGCGCCGGGTTGTAATGGAAATGCAGGTACTGATAGCCAACGTTCGACACCCAGTCGAGGTGACTGAAGATGCCGTAGGGGAAGCCATGCCCCCATGCGCCGAGCAGCACCGGTCGGATGACGACCAGCGTGACATAGGCGAAGATCGCAACGCCGAAGGCGACCGGCACGTGATACCCGATGCCCAGCTTGCGGGAGATCTCCACCTCGCGTAGCGCCCATGAGACGAAGGCGCCGATGGCGCAGATGGTGATCAACTGCCACAGCCCGCCTTCCTTCAGCGGCGCCAGCGCAAGCCCGTAGCTGATGTCCGGCGGGGCGATGCTGATCAGCCAGATATTCCAGGTGGGTCCCAAAGCCGCGCCGTAAAGGATCAACAGCGTGCCGAGAACGGCGAAGAAGATCGTCGTCACCCCGAAGAAGCCGCAATAGAACGGCCCGACCCAGAAATCGAACAGGTCACCGCCGATCAGCGTGCCTCCGCGCACGCGGTACTTTCTCTCAAAACTCAGCATGGCCATGGCTGCATCCTCCGGCGGGGCATCTCACATCCGATCACCTCGGCCGCCCTTCGACGGGTGGGGCAGGGCCGGGACGCCATCCCGGCAACTGCCTCGCCCACCAACGTGCGACCGAGGGCTCGGTCCCGCCTATGTGAGCGGATTTGGCACTACCGAGGTGATATGCGTCGCAGCGGCGGCGGCTCCGGCTGCAGACGGACCTTCGAGCCAGTTGAACCGGTCGGTGCTGAGCAGGATGAAGTGGATCAGCAACGCCAGAACGAACAGGAAGGTACCCAGCGCCACCAGCACGCGGCGCGGATCGAAGATAAGCCAGACCTTCCACATTTTGCGCTCCTCCTGATCTTTCGGCTACGTGAGCTGTGACGCGAGTTGGATCACCCTCTGCGCACCATCGATGACGGACGCATAGCCTTCCTCTCCGGGCAGCCAAGGGCGCCAGACCCAGGCCAGGATGTGGGCGAGAACGGCAATCACAGTGAAGATGACGAAGCTTGACATGAAGATGCTGTGGAATTCCTTGGCTTCTTCTTCTGTCAATCCCGAGAGGGAGCCCTGCCGATCTGCATCTGCCATAGTGCTCTACTCCAGATTGGGCCTTTCGGCCGTTGCCGCGCACCTCCCGCGCGGTTGGGACCGTCGTGACACGGCTGCCACGACCGGCATCTCCCTCCGGCAGCGTCGCACGCGCGGCTGGCGAGAAATTCCCTGGCTCTCTACCTCATCAAGGAGAGCGCAAAGCTCATATCCGCCGTCTCTCTTGCTTCGGCGACGATCGACCGAAGATTGAAGTGGCGTGACGGATCGCGACGCCAGGTCTTCGGCAGCAGCAACGAGACCACCGCTTCGACCAGGAAAAAGATGAAGGCGACCATGAAGATCAGGCGAAATTCGCTGCGGTCCCGCCTCTCCGGCTCAGCCGTCGTGGGACCATGGAGCCTTTCTGTGTGCAGAGCCATTTCAGCCATTGCCGTGTCCTCCCGATAAGGGGCCTGTCGACCGGTGTCGCGCCCTGTCCGCGCGATGGGGTTCGCCTGGGCGCGCGACGCCGCGGCGAATCTGCTGCCCCGGTGCACCGGGGTCTGGTCCGCATGGCGGATGCCATTTCGTCATGCGGCTTGTCCTTCTGCGACGCAGTCTGCCGTCACCCGCATCTTGCCGGCGCGCCGGGCAGCTTGTTCGCTGGCGTCACGCAGGCGCTTGGCGGCGGAGATGCGGATCAGCACCGGCTGTGCTGCGACCAGCGCTTCGAGTGCCGATTTCGCCTCGTCGTCCCACGGAAGCTCGCGGTGCAGCCGCGCCGGCGTGGCCTCGACGCGGTCCATCTCGCTGGCCAGCGGCAGGATGTGGAACAGCGCGTCGAACAGCGCGTTGCACACCTCTTGCACCACATAGGTGGCGCCGGCGTACCCCATGAACGGCGTGCCGGTGTGCCGGCGGATGACGGCGCCCGGGAACGAGGCCGGGATGTAGACGGTGCGCGCGCCGATCTCGCTCAGATACATCCGCTCGTTGTAGCTGCCGAACAGGACCAGCGGCGGCGTCTCGCGCACGGCCCGGCGCACCGCCTCGTTGTCCGGCTTGACGCCCGCGCGTCGCGACACGGCGAAGGTGCAGGGCAGCCCCATCTCTTCCTGCAGGAAGTGACGCAGGCCGCGCGCATAGGTCTCGTTGGCGACCACGCCGAAGCTGGCCGTACCGAAGAAGTCCTGCGTGACAGACCGCCAGAGATCCCAGAGCGGCTTGATCGTCGTGTGCTTCTCGCGCTCGATGAAGGGTTCTGGATCGAGGCCCAAGAGCTCGCCCAGCGTGCGCAGGAACTTCGTCGTGCTGTGCAGACCGATCGGCGCCTGAAGGTAGGGCTTGTCCAGCGCCTCGCAGAGCAGGCGCCCGAACTCGCGGTAGAGGCAGATATTGACGTCGGCGTCCACCAGCCGCGACAGGTCCTTCAGATGGCTGCCCAGCGGGAACACCATGTTGACCTCGGCGCCGATGCCTTCGACCAGGCGCCGGATCTCCGCCAGATCGGACGGCATGTTGAACGTGCCGTAGATCGGGCCGATGATGTTGACACGCGGCTTGTCGCCCGGCTGCCGTGCCGCAGGCTTGGGCATCCGGCCCTTCTTCAGGCCGTACTCGGTCCACAGCCAGTTCATCGCGCGGTTGGCGCTCTGCCACTGGTCTTCGTCGATGGTGCGCGGCAGGAAGCGGCGGATATTGGTGCCTTCCGGCGTGACGCCCCCGCCGATCATCTCGGCGATCGAGCCGGTGACGACCACGGCCGGCTCGTTGGGGTCCAGGGTCTCATGGGCCCGCTTCATCGCCGCCTCGGTGCCCTTCTGGCCAAGCTCGTCCTCACCCAGACCGGTGACGACGACCGGCAGTTCGTGCGGCGGCAAGCCGTCCGTGTAGTGCAGTACCGCCGTGACCGGCAGGTTCTCGCACCCGACCGGACCGTCGATGATCACCTGCAGGCCCTTGATGGCCGTGAAGACGTAGACGGAGCCCCAATAGCCGCCGGCGCGGTCGTGATCGAGGACTAGCATGCGCCGGCCTCCTTCACGCTTTGCGCCTTGAGCGGCTTCGCGGGGGCCGAGGCCGATGCGGTCTTGCGGTCGCGCGGCGTATCTTCCCAGATGCCGGCGGCATGGCCGCTGCCGACGCCGTCGAAAAAGGCGGTCATCCGGTCGAAGCGCGCCTTGCCGGCGATCGCGGCATTGACCACCTGGCCCAGAGAGCCGGCACCCGCCGGTCCCATCAGCGGCCGGGCGGAGATCAAGTTGGTGAAGTAGAGCGCAGGGATCGCCCGTTGCTTGGCCTTCTGAACCACGGGCGTCGTGCCGATGGCCAGGTCGGGCTGGAAGGCCTCCATGGCGGCCAGGTCCTGCTCCAGCGAGGCACGGTACTGCACCTCGACGCCGCGCGCCTCGAGCCATTCGCGGTCGGGGTCGGACCAGCGCGTGCGCGGGCAGGCGGTGCCGACATAGCGCAGGTCTGCGCCGCTTTCAGCCAGCAGGCGGCCGACGATCAGCTCCGAGCCCTCGTAGCCGGACAGCGTGATCCGGCCCTTGATCGGCACCTGGGAGAGGGCGCCGCGGATTGCAGGCAACAGCGCATTCTTCGCCGCATCGACCTTTGCGCGGGCAACGCCGCAGGCTTCGCCGACCGCCTGCAGCCAGTCGGCCGTGCCGTCGACACCGACCGGGGCGGAGCCGACAATGGGCCGGCCGGCCGCCTCGAACTCGCGCACCGACGCCGTATAGAACGGGTGGATGGCGGCCACCGCGACACAGTCCAGTGCCGCATAGAGCTCCCGCCATTCGCGCGTCGGCACCACGGGGCCGGCGGCCAGCCCCAGCGGTTCCAGCATCATGCCGATGCCGACCGGGTCTGCAGGGAACATCTCGCCCAACAGCGTCACTGTCGGCCGCTCGCTCGGGCCCGCCCGCGGCGCCTGCACGGGGCCCAGCTCAGCCTCGGTGCGGGCGTAATTCAGCATGGCTCCGGCCAGCACGTCCTTGGCCTCGGCATGGGTCGGCACGCCGAAGCCCGGCACATCGATCCCGATGATGCGCACGCCGTTGATCTCTTTTGGAAGCAGCCGCAGCGGAACACCGGACGCCGTCGGCACGCACAGATTGGTGACGACGACAGCGTCATAGAGTGCGGGATCCGCCAGAGCGTAAACCGCGTCGCGGATGTCTTCGAACAGCTTGCCGGTAACCAGCGTCTCGGAATTGAACGGCACGTAGCCGACGGTTCGCCGCGCCCCATAGAAATGCGACGTGAAGGTCAGGCCGTAGACGCAGCAGGCCGAGCCTGACAGCACGGTCGCCGTGCGGCGCATGCGCAAGCCCACGCGGAGCGATCCGAAGGCCGGGCACATCGATTGCGGCTGGTCGTGAGGGCCCGTCGGATAGTCGCGGGCATACCGCTCCAGGGTCTCGCTGTTCCCGGCTGCGGCCGCCGCGTTCCGCATCTCGTCCCGGCCGGCATGGCAGCCCAGACCATCACCGCCGGCCGCCGTCCCCTCGACCTGCGGCACCGGCGCCGAACCGCTGGCATCCGGTGCCGCGACGCGGCCCGGAACGGCGCTGGTGTCGAAGGGTTTGACGGTCATGGGTGGCGTTCGCTCCGCTTTGCCGGTCACACCGTGTCGTAGATCACTTCCAGGGAGGGCTTCTGCACCGCCGCGGCGCCGCACATGTCCTCCATCGTCGCCGGTTCCAGTACGACGTCGCGCCCGACCTCCTCGCTCTTGAACAGGCCGAGCAGCGCGTCCTGATCGAGCGGCGTGGGCAGCTGTGGCGGGGCTTCGCCGACATTGGTCGCCAGCTCTTCGAACAGCGGACCCCACTGACCGCCGGGATAGCCGATGATCTGGTAGTTGGCGCTCTTGCGCCGGATATCCTCATGCGCGGGGATCGAAGCGAGCACCGGGATGCCGACTGCCTCGCCGAAGCGCTGCGCCTCGCCGGTGCCGTCGTCTTTGTTCACGACCATCCCGGCAACGCCGACATTGCCGCCCAGCTTGCGGAAGTACTGCACCGCGTTACAGACGTTGTTGGCGACGTAGAGCGACTGCAGGTCGTTGGAGCCGACGACGATCACCTTCTGGCACATGTCCCGGGCGATCGGCAGACCGAAGCCGCCGCACACGACATCGCCCAGGAAGTCCAGCAGGACGTAGTCGAAGCCCCAGTCGTGGAAGCCCAGCTTCTCCAACAACTCGAAGCCGTGGATGATGCCGCGCCCGCCGCAGCCGCGGCCGACTTCCGGTCCGCCCAGCTCCATCGCGAACACGCCGTCGCGCTTGAAGCAGACATCGCCGATCTCTACAGGCTCGCCCGCCGTGGTCTTCTTCGACGACGTCTCGATGATGGTGGGGCAGGCGCGCCCGCCGAACAGCAGCGATGTGGTATCGCTTTTCGGGTCGCAGCCGATCAGCAGCACCTTCTTGCCCTGCTGCGCCATCATGTAGGAGAGGTTGGCGAGCGTGAAGCTCTTGCCGATGCCGCCCTTGCCGTAGATCGCGATGATCTGCGTGTCCTTTGTCGGCGTAGCGACCGGCACCGGATCAGGCTCGATGGCCGCTTCGGCTCTCAGGTCGTCCCGCAACCGGCGCTGCGCGATCGAGGTGGCCGTCCGACTGGTGGGTGCGGTCATCAGCAGGCTCTCCAGTCCAGGATCATCTTCAGGCAGGCGGGGTTGGTGAACGCTGTCTGGTAGGCGTCGACAGCGGCACGCGCATCCAGGCGATGGGTGATCAGTCCGTTCAGCGACAGGCGGCCCGAGGCGACCAGGGCGTTCACCGCCGCCAGATCGCCCTCGCGCCACTGCGCGGCGACGCGCAAGCGTGCCTCGCGCATGAAGGCCGGCGGGAAGGCGAAGCTGAGCGGACGCTCGTAGAAGCCGGCCAGCACGATCTCGCCGCCTGGGGCAAGCCGGGCAATCAGGCTGTCCAGCAATCCTGGATCGCCGCTCACGTCGTAGATGGCCCGGTAATCGGTACGCGCATCGTCGGCCGGGTCGAGCACCGTGTAGCCGTTAGCACCGCCGGTGCGCCGCGGATCGCGCTCCCACACCACCGGGGGCGGACCATCGGCCAGCACCGCCAGTCTGGCTAGCAGCCGGCCAAGGACGCCGTGCCCGACGATCAGATCCGGCGCCGCAGAATCGCCATCCGGCGCCATCGCATGATGCGCCGTCGCCGCGAGGGCCAGCAGGGTCCCCTGCTCCCCAAGCTGCTGATCGATCGGGACGACCCGCGCTTCCGGGACGACAAGCCGTGACGCTGCCCCTCCGAACAGCGACCGCACCTGGCCGAAGCAGTGCGCGCCCGGCACGAAAACCCGGTCACCGATCTGCGCATGCGTGCGCGCGCCCGCCGCGGCAATGCGTCCCACGGACTCATAGCCGGGCACCAACGGGTAACCCATGCCGGGGAACGAAGGCATGCGCCCGGACCACAACAGCTTCTCGGTGCCGGTGCTGATGCCGGTCCATTCGATGTCGACCACCACGTCATCCTCGCCCGGAGGCGAAAGATCGAGTTGGCGAAGTTCCAGATGTTCCGGCGCTTCAAGGATGACGGCGGTCGTTTCCATGCGAAGGGTCGCAGCCCGAGGTTAGAGAAACTCCAGCGTGGACAACGCTACTGTAAGTCTACCTTGACTGTTTTTAGTGTCAAGCTCACTTAACAGATGCTTTCATGTCGAAGGGTGTGCCACCAGCGCTCGGGTCAGCAGCGGCCGCCGCGTCGAGAGCAATCGGGGGCGGCCGAATCCCGCCGCTTGCAGCAGTTGGGCCAGCTGATCAGGCGTGCGCGGCCGCCCGCTGCCCATGGCCAGCAGGTAAAAGCCGAAATAGGCCTCGCCGACCGGTTCGGCCCCCTGCGTTCCGGACATCGGCTCCGCCAGCAGCAAGGTACCATCGGCCGGCAGCGCCTGTCGGGCAGCACGCAGAAGGGCCAATGCCGAGTCATCGTCATGATCATGGATGACGCGGACCAGTGAGATGACATCCGCGCCTTCAGGCAGCGGATCGGCGTGAAAGTCGCCGCCGACGGCCGTCGCCCGGTCACCGAGCCCGCATTCGGCAAAGCGCGTTTGCGCTCTTGCTGCGACGGCCGGAAGGTCGAACAGGATCAAGCGCAGCCCGGGTACCCGAGCGGCGACCGCGGCAAGAAACGTCCCCTCGCCGCCGCCGACATCCAGAAGACAGCGGTGCCGCGAGAGGGGATAGGCGTCCAGCACATCGTCGGCGATGAACCTCTGCGAGGCGGACATCAGGCTGCTATAGGCCGAAACCTGAGCGTCGCCGAGCGTGTCCGGACGGTCGGTCCCGGAGTACGGCCAATAGCGGGCGAGGGCCGTATCCGCGACCTCACCCCTCAAGAGCGCGACCGGATCGCTCAGGTCCCGGTACAGCATGGCGTGATGTTCGACCATCGCGCCGATGCCGGGATTGCCCAGCATCGCTGCCCCCAGATCGCCAAGGCCGTAGAGGTCGCCGCCACGCCGTTCGACCAGCCGCAGGCTCGCCGCTGCCGACAGCAGGCGGTCCGCCGCCGTCTCGGTCAGCGAGAGCCGGTCTGCAAGCTGCCCCAGGCTCAGCGGCCCGTCCGACAAATGCTGGAACACGCGCAACTGCACGCAGGCCAACAGCACCTGGCTGTAGACGAAGCCGGCACAGAGATCGAAGAGGGCGCGCGCGCGCCGTCGGGCGATCGGGCGCGTCAGCAGGAAAGCCGCGGCCCAACGCTGAAACCGGGGGCTCTTGAGCAGCCGGTCCCGCAGCCCCGGCCACGCCCAGCGCGATGATCCGTGGGTCCGCACAGTGCGATCGAAGACGTCCGTCCCTGATAGATCCGACGGCGTGGCCATCGTACGGCTCCGCCAGCGGCAAGCGGTCAGGCGGCGCTGCGCACCACCTGCTTGGGCACGAGCCGCTGCGCCTGCATCAAGATGATCTGGCGTAGTTCCGACCAGCCCGCGCAGGGTGGAATCGACTCCACGCCTTCGCTCAAGAGCGCGTCCAGTCGTCCGACGGCGCCGTCGATCCCGAGCGCAGCGACGGCATTCGGCCGGCCCAGTGCGGCATCACGTCCGACCGGCTTGCCCAGTTCTTCGGGATCGGCCACGGCGTCACGCAGGTCGTCGGCCACCTGATAGGCCTCGCCGATGCACTCGCCAAGCCGCCGCCACGGTGCGGGGTCCGCCCCGGATGCGAGCGCACCGCCGGTGGTCGCGGCGACAAAAAGGGCGCCGGTCTTTGCGCGCTGATAGTCTTCCAGGATCGTGCCCGGCTCGCTTTCCCAAGCCTGTCCGGCGACGATGCCCGACGGCATGCCGACGGACCGTCCGATGGCGGCGATAAGCGCCGGCAGGCGGTGCACCTGGCCCAGGCCGCCGCGCACCAGTGTTTCGAAGGCCAGCACGATCAGCGCGTCGCCGGCCAGCACCGCCAGCGGCTCGCCGAAGACCGCATGCACGGACGGCTTGCCGCGCCGGGTCGGCGCATCGTCAAAACAGGGAAGATCGTCATGCACCAGTGAGGCACAATGCAGCAGCTCGATGGCGATCGCGGCCGCGTCGGCCATCGCCGGATCCTCGTCGCCGCAGGCGCTCGCCACCGCCAGGCACAGCCTGGGGCGAACGCGTGCGCCGCCGGGAAACACGGAATAGCTGATGGCCTCAGCCAGCTTCGGGGGTGCGACTGGCGCATCCGCATGCGCAATTGCGGCGTGCATGGCCCGCTCGATCCGACTCATGGCATCCATGGCGAGCCTCCCCTGCAATTCCATCTGTAATGCAGGCTTGTCACCTGCTAGTGTCAAGTAGAATGGACAGTCAATCGCATCAAGTCAACGCCCTTGATCGGGAGGTCCGATAACGTGACCGGCGACCGCATTGTGGTGATCGGCGCCGGTATGGGCGGCCTTGTCGCGGCGCTGGAGCTGGCGAACAACGGGTTCGACGTCACGGTCGTCGAGCGGGCCGATGCCCCCGGCGGCAAGATGCGTGAGGTGGCGGTCGGCGGCGCGCGCATCGATGCTGGGCCGACGGTCTTCACCATGCGCTGGGTGTTCGACGAGATCTTCAATGCCGCCGGCGTGTCTTTGCAGGATCGCCTGATGTTGGCGCCCGTCTCAACGCTGGCGCGCCACGCCTGGAGCCGCAATCAGCGCCTCGACCTGTTTGCGGATATCGAGAGGTCGGTCGATGCCATCGGCAAGTTCGCCGGACCGGCCGAGGCGCGCCGCTACCGCGACTTCTGCGCCCGCGCGCACGACGTCTATACCACCCTGGAGGAACCGTTCCTTAAGGCCCCGAAGCCGGGCCCGATGACGCTCACGCGCGCCGCCGGCGTCAAGCGGATGCGTGGGATCAAGCCGTTCAGCAAGCTCTGGGACGTTCTGGGATCGCATTTTCACGACCAGAGACTGCGGCAGTTGTTCGGGCGCTACGCCACCTATTGCGGCGCGTCGCCGTTCCTGGCGCCGGCCACGCTGATGCTGGTCGCCCATGTGGAGCAGAGCGGCGTGTGGCTGGTGGAAGGCGGCATGCACCGGATCGCCCGCGCGCTGACGGACCTGGCCGAGGCCCGCGGCGCGCGGTTTCGTTTCAGCGAAGAGGTGACCGGTATCGACGTCGGACGCGGACGCGTTTCGGGCGTTCGATTGGCGTCGGGGGTGCGGCTGCCGGCCGATGTCGTCGTCGTGAACGGCGATGCCGCGGCGCTTGCCGCCGGCCTTTACGGCAAAGACGTCGCCGGGGCCGTGCCTGGTACCAAGCCGGCGGCCCGGTCCCTGTCGGCCGTCACCTGGACGATGCTGGCCGAGACCGCCGGGTTCCCGCTGCTGCGGCACAGCGTCTTCTTCTCCAACGACTATGCCGGTGAGTTCGAGGATGTCTTCCGCCGCCGGCGGCTGCCGCAGACGCCGACCGTCTATGTCTGCGCGCAGGACCGCGACGACGGCGACCGCAGTGGGGCGACGGGGCCGGAGCGGCTGCTGTGCCTGGTCAATGCCCCCGCCACCGGCGATACCCGGCCCCTCACCAGATCGGAGATCGACGCATGCGAACAGCGAGCCTTCGGCCTGATGCGGCAGTGCGGCCTGGAGGTCCAGCGCCGGCCGGACACGACGGTGGTGACGACGCCCACCGAGTTCGACCGGATGTTCCCGGCGACGGGCGGGGCGCTCTATGGCCGGGCGTCTCACGGATGGAGGGCGACTTTCCAGCGTCCGGGGGCGCGCAGCCGGGTGCCGGGGCTCTACCTGGCGGGGGGCAGCGTGCATCCGGGGCCGGGCGTGCCGATGGCCGCACTATCGGGCCGGGTGGCGGCCGCGACCGTGATGGCGGACCTCGCTTCGACCAGCCGGTCTCGCCGGGTGGCTATGCGTGGTGGTATGTCGACGGCCTGAGCGACGACGGCCGGCACGGGCTGACGCTGATCGCCTTCATCGGCAGCGTGTTTTCCCCCTACTACGCGTGGTCCGGCCGGCGCGATCCGCTCAATCACGTGGCGCTGAACGTCGCCCTCTATGGTGAAGGCGGCGGTCGCTGGGCGATGACCGAGCGCGGGCGCAAGGCCGTCACGCGGACGGCATCGCATCTTGCCATCGGCCCCAGCCATCTGGACTGGAACGACAATGCGCTGACGGTGCGGATCGACGAGGTGGGCGCACCCTTGCCAGCGCGCCTGCGTGGAACGGTCCGCCTCACAGCTCCGGCGCTGCCCGGGTTCCGGACGGTGCTGGACGAGGCGGGCCAGCACCATTGGCAGCCGATCGCCCCGCGGGCCCGGATCGAGGTCGACCTGGACCGGCCGTCGCTGCGCTGGACGGGATCGGGGTACTTCGACTCCAACGCCGGTACGGCGTCGCTGGAGAGCGGGTTCGCCCATTGGACCTGGTCGCGCGCCACCTTGGGCGACGACACCGTCGTTCTCTACGACATGGCGCCGCGCGCTGGCGGCGAGCGATGCCTTGCCCTGCGGTTCTCACCGTCAGGAGCCGTCACGGAAATCGCGCCGCTCGACCGCGCCACCTTGCCGACCACCAGGGTCTGGCGCATCGGCCGTGGCACGCGCGCCGACCCCGGCGATCAGCCGCGCGTGCTGTCGACGCTGGAGGACACGCCCTTCTATGCACGGTCGCTGGTGGGAAGCCGTCTCTTGGGCGAGCCCGTGACGGCCGTGCACGAGAGCCTGAACCTCGATCGGTTCGCTGCCACCTGGGTGCGTCTGCTGCTGCCGTTCCGGATGCCGCGGCGATCAGGGTGAGCGGCCGTCGGCCGGCCCACGGTCTGCGTCCGCCGTCCGTTTCGTGCTCGCCCGTCGATCGCGCCGCAGCGAGACGATCTGCCAGACGCCGAAGCCGATGATCAGCCCGAAGACCAGCACCAGCTCCGCCAAAACGATCCAGCCGCTATCCATCGCTTCAGGCCTCAGGCGCCGGCGCGGTTGAGGCGCCAGATGGAGAGGTTGAGCACCATCGCAAAGCTGACCCAGCAGAGATAGGGAACCAGCAGCCAGGCCGCACCGGCATGGATGGGGTGGAATGCTGCGATCGTCGCGGCAATGGCGGCCCAGAGCAGCATCATCTCCGCAAGCGCCACGTCGGGACGCCGGAGGCCGAAGAAGACGAACGACCAGAGGCCGTTCAGGACAAGCTGAATGGCGTAGATCGCCAAGGGCACGGCGGCGCCCTGCAGTCCGGCCTCACGCCAGACCAGCCAGCCCGAAATCGCGATCATGCCGTAGAGCACGGCCCAGACGGGGCCGAACAGCCAGTTCGGCGGCCGCCACGTCGGCTTTGCCAGCCCTTCGTACCAATCGCCCGGACGAAAGATCGATCCGCTGGCCGCCGCCGCGACACACGCGGCAAGGAACCCCAACAGTACGAAGGCCGATTGTGCGTCCATGCGCGGCCACCCGCATACAAGAGTGTCAGACTTGAAAGATAGGGTCCGGACCGGCTTGGGCTAGGGACGGCTGCTGGATCGCACCGCTTGTTCTCGGCGTTCGAGCTGCTCAAACAGGTTGATGACCCAGAGATACCGCTCGGAGAAGTTCCACCAGGCCGTCGCGCTTGGCCGGGATGCGACAGCCGAAAGAGACGCCACCGGAGCGGCGGCTGCCTGAACGAGGAAGTGGGCTTCGGCTACGGCCGGCGCAGCCTCTCGTGCTCGCATCACGGCTGCGTCGGCAAGGGCCCGTCCGAGCAGCCGCAGCTTCCGCCTGGTCGACACCGTGGCGCGGCCGGAGACGGAGTCGCAGCGGCTGCGTTCCACCTCCCGGCCGATCTCCGCATAGATCAGCCGTGCGGCCTGGATCGCAGGCCGGCAGGCCCGCGGCAGAACGGCAATGCCCGACTCTGCGCGAGCATAGAGCTGATCGGCGTTGACCAGTAACCGCTGCACGACGGCGGCGACGGCCGGATTGGGATCGGGCGTGGCCAGCCAGGCATCCGGGTCGACGCCAGCCTCGCGCAGCCAGCGCCGGGGCAGGTAGAGGCGGCCGGCACGCGCATCCTCGCCGACATCGCGGGCGATGTTGGTCAGCTGCATCGCGATCCCGAGATCGCAGGCACGCGAAAGCGCATCAGGGCAACGGACGCCCATCAACAGCGCCATCATCGCCCCGACCGTTCCGGCAACGCGTGTGGCGTAGGCGTAGAGATCCGGAAGATCCTCGTAGTCCCGGCCGCGGGCATCCCAGTCCAGCCCCTCCAGCAGGGCCTCCGGCAGTTCCCGAGGGATAGCCGCGCTTGCCACCACATCGGCCATCGCGCGGTCGGCCGCTATGGGCAGCGGCCGCCCGTCATAGACGCGGGCCAGACGCTCCCGCAGCCGGGCCACGGCGCCGGGCCGCCCGCCGTCCACATCCACGGCGTCGTCTGAGAGGCGGCAAAAGGCGTAGAGCGCATAGGCCTGCCGGCGCACCCCCACAGGCAGCAGCCAGGACGCGGCGTAGAAAGAGCGCGAGCCATGGCGGATCAGCTCGCGGCAGTCCGCGCGATCCTCCGCAGAGGCGAAGCCGGGCTCAGGCAAGAGCTGCGGCATCCGGCACCACCGTGTCGAGCACACGCGCCGTGGACAGCACGCCGGGCAGCCCGGCGCCAGGGTGCGTCCCGGCACCGACCAGATAGAGACGCTCCACATCCTCGCTGCGATTGTGCGGGCGGAACCAAGCGCTCTGCAGGAAGGTCGGCTGCATGCCGAAAGCGGCCCCCTGGTACGACAGCAGGCGATCCTGGAAATCCACCGGCGTCATGATGCGCGAGGTGACGATCTCATCTTCCAGGCCGGGCAGCAGCGTGCGGCTGAGCGCAGCGGCAATCTTCTGCCGATAGCCTTCCGCCGTCTCGCCCCAGTCGATGCCGCTGGCCATGTGCGGCACCGGCGACAGCACATAGAAGGTGTCGCACCCCTCCGGCGCCAGCGACGGATCGGTCGCCGTCGGGCGGTGCAGATAGAGGCTGAAGTCGTCGGCCAGCACCTTGCGGTCGAAGATGTCGCGAAGCAGGCCGCGGTAGCGCGGGCCCAGCAGAATGCTGTGGTGCGCAACCTCCGGATAGCGCCGGCGCGTGCCGAAGTACCAGAGGAACAGGCTCATGGAATAGCGCGCCCGCTCAATCCGCCGGTCAGTCCATCGCCGGCGCACCTCTTTCGGCAGCAAGTTGCGGTAGGTCCAGGCCGTGTCGGCGTTGGAGACGACGATGTCGGCCGGAATCTCCTCGCCCGAAGCCAGGCGCACGCCGGTTGCCCGCCGGCCGTCGACCGTGATGGCGCTGACCTCAGTCTTGTAGCGGATCACGCCGCCCTGCCCGTCGATCAGTCCCACCAAGCCCGAGACCAGCCGGTTGGTGCCGCCCATCGCGAAGTGCACGCCCCAGCGCTGCTCCAGAAAGGCAATCAGACTGTAGATGCAGGTCACGTCGAACGGGTTGCCGCCGATGAACAGCGGGTGGAAGCTGAGAGCGACGCGCAGACGTGGGTCGCGGACATGCTTTGCCACATGGGCATGCACGCTGCGAAAGACGCCGAGCCGCAGCAGATCCGGCACGCAGCGCGCCATATGCTTCAGCGACAGGAACGGCTGATCGCCCAGCTCTTCAAAACCGACCTTAAAGATGGCTTCACTTTCCGCCATGTAGCGGTCGTAGCCGGCGAGGTCCCCCGGCGACAGGCGCGCGACCTGCTGGCGCATGGCCTCATCGTCGCCGACGGCTTCGAAGACGTCACCTTCGTGGAAGTGGATCCGGTAATAGGGCGAAAGCTCGCGCAGCTCGACGTCGTCTTCCATCCGGCGGCCGCAAAGCGTCCAGAGTTCCTCGAACAGGAAGGGGGCGGTCACCAGGGTCGGACCGGCATCGAAGGTGAAGCCGTCCTGCCGGAACACATAGGCCCGACCGCCCGGGGCATCGAGGCGCTCGAGCACGGTGACCCGATACCCCCGGGCACCGAGCCGGATCGCCGCCGCCAGGCCGCCGAAACCGGCGCCGATCACGACCGCATGCGGCCTCGGCTTGTCGTTTCCAAGGGCAGCGTGGAGGGAGTGGAAGCGATCGACTGTCAACATCGCCTGACATCTTGCAGTGTCAAGCTGACTAATACAAGCGGCGATGACGGGCGCGGCTCAATTGGCAGCCAGCACCCCGGCAGCGCGGGCGCGGTCGATCACGAGATCGGCGACCACCTCCGGCTGTTCCTCATGCGCCAGGTGGCCCAGCTTTGGTAGCCGCACGAGCTCGGCGCCCTGTACCATGCGGGCGATACGACGAGCGTTGGAGGGTGGAACCGTGCCGTCGCGCTCTCCCACCGCCAGGACAAGCGGTGTCGTCAAGCGATGCAGCGCCCGTTCCAGGTCCTCAAGGTTCCAATTCGCCATCATGCCGAGCGCACCCGCGATATGGCGCGGGCTCTGGAACAAGCGTGCATAGAGGTCGAGCCCCGCAGGATCGATCTTGGAGCCGGTGTCGCGCAGCAGCCGTTCGGCACGATCGCGGCTGACGCCGAAGGCGAACAGGCGCGGCACCACCGGGTTGAGGAACAGAGCCTTGGCGATCGGCGGGAACAGTTTGCCTGCCATGCCGGGAAACGGCAGAAGTGCGCCGTTCAGGCTGATCATCAGGCGTGGCTGCGAGAGCCCGTCCAGACACATCCGCACCAGGATCGCAGCCCCTGCGGAATGCCCGACGGCCATTTCGGGGCTGACGTCCAGCTGATGCAAAAGGTCCGCGATGGCCTTCGCCATGCCGGACAGGGACAGGCGCCGGGCAGGCAGAGCCTCGGTAAAGCCGTGACCCGGCAGATCCGGCGCCACGACGGTGAAGTGGCGGGCCAGAAGCGGGGCCAACCCGCGCCAGGAATGGGTGGCCGCTCCGGTGCCATGGAGCAGCAGCACCACGGGGCCCTGGCCAAGCTGCTGGACGTGCCAGCGCAGGCCCGCCGCGTCCACGAAGCGGCTGGCCTCCCGGTTCGGCCAGTCGCGCCCCTCTTGCTCCCAGCGCAGGTTGTCGTAGGCCAAGACCATGGTTTCTCTGCCCCATCCCCGAAAGGTCGGACTTAGGTGACCACAACTTCCGCATTCTCCGTCGCGGCGCGAACGGCGCCGGACAGCGCGGCCGCGTCGGCATAGGGCAGCGGCAGATACCGGGCTGCCATCTCTGCGGCCAGCCGCT
>JANQQD010000153.1 GCA_028285185.1 Anaerolineae bacterium
CGGGCACGCTCCGAGCTGACCATGACCGAGCGCCTGGCCGGAGAGCTGATGGACGCCTCCAACAACCGGGGCGCAGCCGTGAAGAAGCGGGAGGATACCCACCGCATGGCAGAGGCGAACAAGGCCTTCTCGCATTACCGCTGGTAACCAAACGCAGAGTAGACCGTCATGTCACGCACGACCCCCTTAGATCGCTATCGCAACATCGGCATCATGGCCCACATCGATGCCGGCAAGACGACCACGACCGAGCGCGTTCTCTACTACACCGGCGTCTCCCACAAGATTGGCGAAGTCCATGACGGCAATGCCACCATGGACTGGATGGAGCAGGAGCAGGAGCGGGGGATCACCATCACCTCGGCCGCGACCACCTGTTTCTGGAACGACCACCGCATCAACATCATCGACACGCCGGGTCACGTCGACTTCACCATCGAGGTGGAGCGCTCGCTGCGCGTGCTCGACGGCGCCGTGGCGGTTTTCGACTCGGTGGCCGGCGTGGAGCCGCAGTCCGAGACGGTCTGGCGCCAGGCCGACAAGTACCAGGTGCCGCGGATCTGCTTCGTCAACAAGATGGACCGCACCGGCGCCGACTTCTACCGCTGCGTCGACATGATCGTCGATCGCCTGGGCGCGCAGCCGCTGGTGCTGCAGTTGCCGGTGGGCGCCGAGGCCGACTTCAAGGGCGTCGTCGACCTGATCGCCATGAAGGCCGTCGTCTGGCAGGACGAGGCGCTGGGCGCGAAGTTCGATGTCGTCGACATCCCCGACGATCTGGCCGACCAGGCCGCGGAATACCGCGAGAAGCTGATCGAACTGGCCGTCGAGCAGGACGATGCGGCCATGGAGGCCTATCTGGAGGGCAACGAGCCCGATCTGGAGACCCTCAAGCGCTGCATCCGCAAGGGCACCTGCGAGCTGAAGTTCGTGCCAGTGCTGAACGGCTCGGCCTTCAAGAACAAGGGCGTGCAGCCGCTGCTCGATGCCGTGGTCGACTACCTGCCCTCGCCGGTGGAAGTGCCTGATGTCAAGGGCGTGAAGCCGGACTCCGACGAGGTCGACAGCCGGCCCAGCAACGACGACGCACCGGCCGCCGGTCTCGCCTTCAAGATCATGACCGACCCCTTCGTCGGCTCCCTGACCTTCGTGCGGGTCTACTCCGGCATCATCACCACCGGCACCCAGGTGCTGAACTCGGTGAAGGGCAATCGCGAGCGCGTCGGCCGCATGCTGCAGATGCACTCCAACCACCGCGAAGACGTGAAAGAGGCGCGCGCCGGCGACATCGTCGCCATCGCCGGCCTCAAGAACACCACCACCGGTGAGACCCTCTGCGATCCGCAGAAGCCCATCGTGCTGGAGCGCATGGAGTTCCCCGATCCCGTCATCGAGGTGGCGGTGGAGCCCAAGACCAAGGGCGACCAGGAGAAGATGGGCGTGGCCCTCAGCCGCCTGGCGCAGGAGGATCCCTCCTTCCAGGTCTCGACCGACGTCGAGAGCGGCCAGACCGTCATCAAGGGCATGGGCGAACTGCACCTCGACATCATCGTCGACCGCATGAAGCGCGAGTTCAAGGTGGACGCCAATGTCGGCGCGCCGCAGGTGGCCTACCGCGAGACCATCACCCGCCAGGCGGAGATCGACTACACCCATAAGAAGCAGACCGGCGGCTCCGGCCAGTTTGCCCGCATGAAGCTGGTGTTCGAGCCGCTGGAGCCGGGCGAGGGCTTCGTCTTCGAAAACGCCATCACCGGCGGCGCCATTCCCAAGGAGTACATTCCGGGTGTCGAGAAGGGCCTGAAGGCCGCCATCGAGACCGGCGTGCTCGCGGGCTTCCCGATGATCGACTTCAAGGCGACCGTCATCGACGGTGCCAGCCACGACGTCGACTCCTCGGTGCTGGCCTTCGAGATCGCCTCCCGCGCGGCGTTCCGCGAGGGCATTCCGAAGGCGGCGCCGGTGCTGCTGGAGCCGATGATGAAGGTCGAGGTGGTGACGCCGGAAGAGTACATGGGCGACATCATCGGCGATCTGAACAGCCGCCGCGGTGCGGTGCAGGGCATGGACAGCCGCGGCAACGCGCAGGTCATCAACGCCATGGTGCCGCTGGCCAACATGTTCGGTTACGTGAACAACCTGCGCTCCATGAGCCAGGGGCGCGCCCAGTACACCATGTTCTTTGACCACTACGAGAAGGTGCCGCAGGCGGTGGCCGACGAAGTGGTTTCCAAGCTGGCCTAGGTAGGCGCCGGAAATCAGGGCCCGAAAGAGGGTCAGGGCGAACGGGACAGTCGAGTGACGGAGAAGTAGGACCGATGGCGAAGGCAAAATTCGAGCGCACGAAGCCGCACTGCAATGTGGGGACGATCGGGCATGTTGACCATGGCAAGACGACGCTGACGGCGGCGATCACG
>JANQQD010000157.1 GCA_028285185.1 Anaerolineae bacterium
TCCTGCGGCAGCTCGATCGGCAGGATTCCGTTCTTCAGGCAGTTGTTGCGGAAGATATCGGCGAAGCTGGGAGCAATGATGCACCGTATACCGAAATCCAGCAGCGCCCAGGGCGCGTGTTCCCGGCTGGACCCGCATCCGAAGTTGTCGCCTGCCACCAGGATCTCTGCGCTCCGATACTGAGGCCGGTCGAGCACGAAATCGAGCGCCTGTCCGTCCGTTCCGACGCGCAGCTCGTAAAACAATCCAGATCCCAATCCCTCACGCCGAATGGTCTTCAAAAACTGCTTTGGGATGATCATGTCGGTATCAACATTGACCATTGGTAAAGGTGCCGCAACTCCTGTTAGAGACGTAAATGGTTGCATTACTTTACCTTTCCGTCGCTCATCCTCGCCCGCACGAGTTCTGCCACAACCCGGCTAGTTAAGCCAATGCCCAATTTCTCGAATGTGAAGCTTCGTTACGGTGGGCTCAGTCGCGGCATCAGGCGCGCCAGCAAACCGGGCGCCAATCGCTGCAGGTAGGCGGCCAGCACTTCACGGCCGCCGATCAGCACTTGGCGCTCGTCATACTCCATCGCGCGGCAGATTCGTCGGGCGCATTCGTATACAGAGATTCCCCGCCGTGTCGGCCCGTCTCGGCCCATGGGTGTGCCGTCCGGGGTCAGTGCCGTTTCCGCAAACCCCGTGTCGACATATCCCGGGCAGACCATCGTGACCTTGACGCCGGTGCCCACAAGTTCCGCCCGCAGGGAGCCGAAGAAACCGTGCAGGGCGTGCTTCGATGCCGCATATCCGGACCTGCGCGGCGGTCCCACCAGCCCGGCAATGCTGCTGACAACCGTGAACCGCCCCGCCCCCCTGGCCAGCATGCCCGGCAGCACGGCCTTTGTGATGGCGACGGGGCCAAGGTGGTTGATCACCATCAGGCGGCAGTCGACGTCGAAGTCGGTTTCCGCAGCGACCCCGCGCTGGCCGATGCCGGCCGCGTGGACGATACCGTCGATGCGCCCGAACATCGTCTCTGCCTCTTTCGCCTTGGCTGCCAGGCTGTCCAGGTCTTCAAGGTCCAGCGGCAGAGTCCGGACATGCACATTCTCGCCGGCGCAGTCGGCGCGAATCTGGTCGAGCAGCCGGGGCCGCCGCGCAGACAGGATCAGACGGGCCCCGGCCGCTGCCAGCAATGGCGCCAGTGCTGCCCCGATCCCCGATGAGGCGCCTGTGACCCAGATGACCTGATCGCGGAAGGTCATGACACCTCAGAGGCGCCGCCGCTGTCAGGCGAAAACGCTGCCGGCCCGTGTCGCGTCGGCAGCGTTTTCGAAACCGAATGCCGGCGGGTTGTGCCGGACCTGCGGCTCACATTGAGCCGCGGCTGCGTATGTCTTCCAGCGCCTCGTAGATGCGGAAGACCACGATCGTCAATTCGCACGCCACTCGGATGAAGATTGGGCCCAGAATCAACTGCAGCAGTCCCATGACGACCGCGCCGCCGCCCACATAGGCCGATCCCGCGCTGAGCATCAGCATAAGGGCCGCGATCGTATTGGCGGCGATCAAGATCCAGAAGATCACCTGCATGAAGCCCGGCGTGATGAACTTCTTGAATGAGATCAGATCCTGCATCTTTCCGTCCCCCTAACCCTGGTGATTGAACACACGTGACGCGCCGTGCCGCACAGATGCGATGCGCTGGCGGCCGCCACCGAAGATAGCCGCAGCCGGGGAACAAGGTTAGTCTCTTTCGTGTCTTAATCGGTCGGAGTCACCCCAGTTCGCGGATATCCGTAAGGCGGCCGGTCAGGGCGGCTGCGGCAGCCATGGCCGGGCTCACCAGATGCGTGCGGCCACCGCGGCCCTGGCGACCCTCAAAATTCCGGTTGGACGTGCTGGCGCAACGTTCGCCGGGTTTGAGCTTGTCGGCGTTCATCGCCAGGCACATGGAGCATCCGGGTTCCCGCCAGTCGAACCCGGCTTCACGGAACACCTGGTCCAGGCCCTCCTCCTCCGCCTGGTGCTTCACGAGGCCCGATCCCGGCACGATCATGGCGCGCACACCGTCCGCCACCTTGCGGCCGGCCGCCACGGCCGCCACGGCCCTCAGGTCTTCGATCCGCCCGTTGGTGCAAGAGCCGATGAAGACGGTGTCTATGCGGATGTCTGCCATAGGCGTGCCCGCCGTCAGGCCCATATAGTCCAGCGATCGGCGGGCTGCCTGTGTCCGGCCTTCGTCGGCGAAGCTTTCCGGGTCGGGTACCGTGCCCGTAATGGGCACCACATCCTGCGGGCTGGTGCCCCAGGTCACGTGCGGCGTGATTGCGCCGGCTTCCAGCGTCACTTCCTTGTCGTAGGTGGCGCCATCGTCGCTGGGAAGCGACCGCCAGAAGGCGACTGCGTTCTCCCAATTGCCGGCCTTCGGAGCCATCGGTCGGCCCTTGAGATAGGCAAAGGTCGTTTCGTCGGGCGCAATCAGGCCGGCGCGAGCACCGGCTTCGATCGACATGTTGCAGACGGTCATGCGGCCTTCCATGGACAGCGCACGCACTGCCTCGCCCGCATACTCGATCACATGTCCGGTGCCGCCGGCCGTTCCGATCGTGCCGATGATGGCCAGGATCATGTCCTTCGCCGTCACGCCCAGCGGCAGCGCACCGTCGACCGTGATGCGCATGTTCTTCGCCGGGCGTTGCAGCAGCGTCTGGGTGGCCAGCACATGCTCCACCTCGCTGGTGCCGATGCCGAAGGCCAAGGCGCCGAAGGCGCCATGGGTCGAGGTGTGGCTGTCGCCGCAGACGATCGTCATCCCCGGCTGGGTCATGCCCTGTTCCGGACCGATGATATGGACGATGCCCTGACGGACATCGTCCATATCGAACAGCGTGATGCCGAATTCGGCACAGTTCTGTCGCAGCGTCTCGACCTGCAGGCGGCTTTCCGCATCGTCGATGCCGCCGGCGCGGTTTTCGGTCGGCACGTTGTGGTCGGCCACGGCCAAAGTGGCCTGCGGGCGCCGGACCGGACGCCCGGCCATGCGCAGGCCTTCGAAGGCCTGCGGGCTCGTCACCTCATGCACCAGATGCCGATCGACATAGAGGACGCACGTCCCGTCGTCCTGCTGGGCGACGACGTGGCTGTCCCAGATTTTGTCATACAGCGTGCGCGGCCCTGCCATCGCTTCGCTCCTCAAGATCGGCGCTCAACGGTTGATTAAGGAGCGGGAGCATAGCGAAGCGACCGGCGGGGAGAAAGATCCCTGCGGTCGTTTGAACAAAGGCGATCAAAAGGGTCGTGACCGGTTGGATCGGTCAGGCCACCGTGCTCATGTCCACCGTGGCGCCTTCGCCACGCAGGAAGGCCGCCATCTCACGGTCCGCGCCTCTGACATGGCCGGCCATCCAGCCGCGCAGCCAGTCCAGCGTCTCTTCATCAACGCGGCGGTGCCCGCTTCCGACGGCGCGCACCAGAAGGCGCAGCTCTTTCAGCAGCTCGTCATGCTGTTGCTTGTGCCGGGCCATGCCGGCAAAGCGGGCGCGCCGCATCATCTGCTCTTCTCGGCAGAAATGCTCACCGGCAAAGGCCAGCAGCTCCTCCAGGAGATCGCACATGACCCGGTCCGACCGACGGGCCGCGACGGTTTCGGTCAGCTCATTGATCAGAAAGGCCAGTCGGCCGTGGTCTTCGTCGACCACAGGATTGCCGACGCGCAGATCCGCTGTCCAATTCGCCATGGCTACACACTTCCCCCGATGGCAAGTCGGCCCGCCGTTTGGCGGCGGAATCCAAACCTTACCCTCCCCCAGTTACTTTTCAGTTTATATGGCGCTGCAGTGCAGCATCATCAACAAGAGAACATGGTGCGCTGCAAAAAAGTGATGGCTTACCGCCGCCGGGCACGAGGGTGCGCTGCGGCATGCACGGCCAGCAACTGCGTACCGTCGACGGCCGTGTACCGCTGTGTGGTCGACAGCGAGGCATGGCCCAGCAGTTCTTGAATCGTCCTCAGATCGCCGCCGCCGGCCAGCAGATGGGTGGCAAAGCTGTGGCGCAGCGCATGCGGCGTAGCACCTTCCGGCAGACCCAGCAGGGCCTTGAGCCGGCGCATCTGGCGTTCCGCGACGGCGGGATCCAGGCGCTTGCCGCGGACACCGACGAACAGCGGGCCGTCGGCCGGCAGCGCATAGGGGCAGTGTCGAACATAGTCGGCGATCGCCTGCCTTATGGCGGGCAGCACCGGCACCAGACGCTCCTTGCCACCTTTGCCCAGAATTCGCAGGGCGCCATCGCCTGCGGCCGCGCGGCGATCGAGGGCGAGCGCCTCGCCCAGCCGCAGCCCGGAGCCGTAGAGCAAAGCAAAGAGCGCCCGGTCCCGCGCGCCGATCCAATCCTCGTCGCTGATCTGCGGCGCCTCGCGCACGGCGGCTATCGCGTCGTCGACGGTCAGGGCCCGCGGCAGAGGCTTCGGTTTCTTTGGCGTCGTGACCACGCCGATTGCGGCGTTGTGCAGCACGCCCGACCGGTCGAGATAGCGGAACAGGCTGCGCACGCCCGCCAGGCTGCGTGCACGGCTGGTGGTTCCGGCCCCGGCGCGGGCACGCGCCGCCAGATAGGCCCGGAAGGCCGCAACATCCAGCGACCCCAGCGTGTCGAGACTGGGCGGGCTTCCAAGATGCCCGCAGAGGAATTGCAGGAACGCCCCGACATCGGCGGTATAGGCGCGCACCGTGTGCGGAGAGCAGCGCCGTTCGTTGGCCAGCCACCGCCGCCAGGCCTGCGCTGCGGCGGCGACATCGTCTGCCGCTGCCAGGGGATCGTTCGGCATGCTCAACGAAGCTCGCCTATGGTTGGGCGAGAAACAGTATTCGAGTCTATAGGGTTGGAGCAAGAAGCTCAAACATCGCCTGAAGTCGAGGGTTCAGCGGCCGCGAATCAGCCAGTTGCGCAGGCAGGACCCCAGCACACCGGCCAGAAACGACAACAGGTCGGTGCGCATGCCGGGATGGAACATGGAGGGATCCCGGCTGCCGAGAGCCAGCATGGCCGGCGGTGTCGTGTCGTTGACCTTCAGCCGGATCAGGGCATGGCTTTCCACCAGCCCCGCACCGGGCCCGAACACACGCGGATCGCCTTCGATGTCGCTTGCCAGGCAGGTATCCTGGCCTTCCAGCACTTCGGTCACCGTCCCCGGCTGCACCAGGCGCACTCCGGGCGGGCAGGGCTGGCCGCAATCCCGACCGTCGGTCTCCACAACCAGGCAGGCCACATCGAGATCGAGCGTCACCGCCAGGTCGGTGCTGATGATCTGGATGAACTGTTCGAAGCTTTCGGCATCCAGCAGGAACAGGATCGCGCGGTGGACGCGGGCCTGGGTGTTCTGGTTGGCGCGGGTCGCGGCCACGATCGTCTGCTGCTGGCGCTTCAACCCGTCCAGCTCGCCGCGTAACCTGCCGACCAGGTAGCCGCGCAGGTCCACGGCGCCGTCAGGGCGCTCGACGGACTGGCCCGGCAACAGGCTGACCGCCTCGGGGTGCGCATCGATGAATTCGGCCAGGAACGATGGATTGGCCAGCAGGAAATCCCGCACGATCTCGGCGTCCGGTTGGCCGTCCGCCTGTGCCCTGTCGTGCCCCGTCTTGCCTGCCATCGGCTCGATGCCTCGTATGCTGCTTGCGCGCGCGAGTCGCTGGGACTGCGCCCGCCCCCCTCTCAGGGCAGCACTGTAACGGATGCCGACCGAGGTTTCCAATTCGCCCGAAGCCACCGCGTCTGCGAGGGCGCGCCGCGTCGCGGTACTGCTGCCGCTGCCGCTCGCAGGCGCCTACGATTATGCGGTTCCGGCCGGGCTGGACGTCGACGATGGCGACTTCGTGCAGGTGCCGCTGGGAAGCCGCGATCTCGTCGGTGTCGTCTGGGGCCCCGGCGACGGTGATGTGGCGGAGGCGAAGCTGCGGCCGATTGCGGGCAAGCTCGATGCAGTGCCGCTGCCGGAGATCAGCCGGCGATTCGTCGACTGGGTCGCCGCCTACACCATGGCGCCGCGTGGGGCCGTGCTGCGCATGGCCATCAGCACATCGGCGATCATGGAGAGGCCGCGGCCGGCGATCGTCTATTGCCTGCCGGAAGACCGCGCCGATCCGCCGCGGTTGAGTGCGGCGCGGCGCCGCGTGCTGGCGGTGCTTGCCGACGGCCCATCACTGCCGGCACCGGAGCTTGCGCGCGAGGCCGCGGTGTCGCCCGGCGTGATCCGCGCCATGGCGGACGCCGGACAGATCCGCGCGCTTGCGCTGACGTCAGACCCCGACTGGGCCCAGCCGGACGCCGACCATCCCGGTCCGGCGCTGATGCCCGATCAGGCAGCGGCGGCGGAACGTCTGCGAGACACAGTGGCGGAGGGGCGGTACGCCGCAACGCTGCTGGACGGTGTCACCGGGTCCGGCAAGACGGAGGTGTATTTCGAGGCGCTCGCTGCGGCATTGGCGCGTGGCCAGCAGGTGCTCGTGCTGTTGCCGGAAATTGCCCTTTCGGCGCAGTGGCTGGACCGTTTTGCCGCCCGGTTCGGCGTGAGACCGGCCGAATGGCATTCCGACCTGGCATCGGGCCAGCGGCGGCGGACTTGGCGGGCTGTCGCTTCGGGGCACATCCAAGTGGTGGTGGGTGCGCGGTCGGCCCTCTTCCTGCCGTTTCCGAACCTGGGCCTGATCATCGTCGACGAGGAGCACGAAGCGGCATTCAAGCAGGAAGACGGCGTGCTCTACCACGCGCGGGACATGGCCGTGGCGCGGGCGCATCTGGGCGATATTCCGATCGTGCTGGTGTCTGCCACCCCTTCGCTTGAGACCGTCGCCAATGCCGATGCCGGCCGTTACCGCCGCGTTGGCCTGCCTGACCGCCATGGCGGCGCTGCCCTGCCGCGAATCGACGCCATCGACCTGACCGCCCATCCGCCCGGACGCGGGCAGTTCCTGTCGCCGCCCTTGGTCGCCGTGGTGCGACAGACGCTGGAGGCCGGGGAGCAGGCGATGCTATTCCTGAACCGGCGCGGCTATGCGCCGCTGACCCTGTGCCGGGCCTGCGGACACCGGCTGGGATGCCCCAGCTGCACCGCCTGGCTGGTGGAGCACCGGCTGACCCGCCGCCTGCTCTGCCATCATTGCGGCTATTCCGCCGCAGCACCGACCGCCTGCCCGGAATGCGGCGCCACAGAGAGTTTCGTTGCCTGTGGCCCGGGTGTTGAGCGCATCGCCGAAGAGGCCGACCGCGTCTTCCCCGGCGCGCGCTGGCTGGTGGTCACATCGGACACGCTCATGGGCCCGAAAGCGGCCGAAGCCCTGGTACAGCAGGTGCGCAGTGGCGAAGTCGACCTGCTGATCGGCACGCAGATCATCGCCAAGGGCCACCATTTCCCCATGCTCACCTGCGTCGGCGTGGTCGACGCCGATCTCGGCCTGGCGGGCGGAGACCTGCGGGCGTCCGAGCGGACCTATCAGGTGCTGCACCAGGTGGCGGGCCGCGCCGGCCGCTCCGAACGGCCCGGCCGGGCGCTGCTGCAGACCTACGATCCCCGTTCCGCCGTCATTTCCGCGCTGGTTGCCGGCGACCGGGACGGGTTCCTGGCCGAGGAGGCGGCAGCACGCCGGCAGCGCGGCTTGCCGCCGTTCGGCCGGCTGGCCGCGATCATCGTCAGCGGCCGGGATGCGGCCCTGGTCGATCGCGTGGCCGCCGCGCTCGGCCGCGCCGCGCCGCGCGGCGACGGGATCGACGTCTTGGGTCCTGCGCCCGCTCCGCTGGCCGTGCTGCGCGGGCGCCATCGCCGGCGGTTGCTGGTGAAGGCGACCAGGCGGCTGCCGATCCAGGCCCATATCGTCCACTGGCTTGCGCAGGTCGCCGTGCCTGGAACGGTTCGCGTGACCGTCGACATCGATCCCTACAGCTTTCTGTGACCGGCGACGCCGCTTTGTGCATTGCACGGGGTGCGCATGCGATGGTTTCGACTACAATGGACCATCGATCCTCGCGGTCTTCCCATCGGACGCACCAGCCGACCATGGACCTGATCAACATTTCACCGGCGCCGGCGGCGTTGGGGCTTCTTGGCGATCCGCTCGGCGATCAGCGAACCGCGGTCGTTACCGCAAAGCTGACCTTCCGGTTCACGGATGCCGGGCTGGTGCTGGATCGCGACGACCCGATCCCGCTGTTCGACGCCGACCATGAGACCGAACTCGGCCTGCTGCCGCGGGACGATCTGCCCCGGCTCGATGGCGGATTCGAGGTCATCGCGCTCGGGCGGGCCCACGCGCCGAACGGGCAGCCGGCCAGCTCGGTCAAGGTACAGCTCACGGTCGGCACGGTGAAACGCCTGTTGCGAGTGTCCGGCGATCGGGTGTGGCAGGGTGAGGGGCCGCAAGCCCGAATCTCGGACGCGGTGCCGTTCACGACGATGCCGCTGACCTGGGAGCACGCGTTCGGCGGCCGCACGACGGCACTGATCGATGCGGACTCGCCCGTCGACCTGATGCACCCGCTGAACCCCCCCGGCAAAGGCTTCGATGCTGCGGCGATGGCCAGGGAGTTCTGCCGTGCCATCGCCGCCCCTGACGGCTTTCCGTCGGTCGAGGGCCAGCGGCGTCTGCCCAACATCGAAGACCCCGACACCCTGATCATCGACTGGTCCGATATGCCGGAGCCGGCGGGATGGGCGACCTTGCCGCTTGAGTCGGGCATGGCGGCCCACCGGCCGATCGTGGCCGAAGTGTTCGCCCGATATGGGGACGGGCTGATGGACCATGTGACCGATGCCGTCGCCGACCTGAGGCCGCACATGATGCTGCGGGCCCATCCGGCCTGGGTGATCGATCCGCCGCCGGCCGGTGCCGTTGTCGAGCTGATCGGGATGACACAAGGCGGGCGGCTTGCGGCGCCACTTCCGGCATGGAGGGTGCTGGCCGACTTGGCTATCGGCGAGGCAGAGCGGCCGGTGGAGCTTCTGCCGGTCACGTTGGTGCTGCTGCCGGAGGAGGAACGGTGCTATCTGGTCTATCGCGGCGCCTTCACCTTTGTGCCGCATCCCGGAGAAGAGCGCACGGCACGGTTGCGGCTGGCGGAAGGCTGGGTCCATGGCGCATGATCCTCAAGCCTCGCACCTGCGCCGGATGACCGAAGGGGGCAGTGTCTGACGCCATGTCCTTCGTCACCGACTGCCACGTCAATGTGGAGAAAGACCCCACTCTCGGCGTCAACAGGCATCTGGTCGTGCCACCGCCGCCGGCGCCGCCGTTCATAGCCCCGGCGCTGGAGGTGCCGGTGATCCAGCACTGGATCCCCGGATACTATTGCCCGCAGGTCTACAACAAATTCAGCAAGACGGTGCGGCACAAGGGGCAGCAGATCTGCCAGGGCGGCCACAATATCGGCCCGCTGGTGCTGGACCTGACCTATCCGGTGCTGCCCAACATCAACTATCTGAAGCAGTGGCCGTTGTCGCGCCGGGCCATGACCTTTGCGGCGTCGACGGTCAAGATGAACGGCACGCCGGTGGGCTGCAGCCAGGCGCCGTTCTATCCGATGCTGACCTGCGGCGAACCCTATGCGACGCCGACCAGCTTTCCCATCGTCAATCACATGAACACGGTCAAGGTCTCCATGACCTGGCAGGACATCGTGTTCGGCCTGATGGCCGTCGGGATCAGCCTGCTGGTCGACCGCGCCTTCAAGGTGGAGCCGCCCGGCGGCGGCGCGGCCACCGAAACCGGCGCAAGAGCGACCGCCAAGGGCTTCGCCAAGGCGGGCGTGCGCGCCGGTGCCAAGATCGGTCTGCGCAAGGCGGGCGGGGTCGCCGTAAGCGGCCTGCGCAGATCGACGGGATGAGCGCCAATATGCCCCCGGGCCGCACGCCCGTGCGGCCGCGTTACGACGCCGCCATCGATCTGGTGGAACGGCCGGATCAGACCGTCGTCTACGCCATCGTCAAGCTCACCTACCGGATCGATCCGCAGCGCCAGCGCTGCCTTCCGGCCCCGGCGGAACCGTTGCTGCACGATTTCCGGGATCCGGCGCTGGACCCCAGGCTGCCGGCTGGCACCGATTTCTGGCCGTCGAAGCACGAGACGGATGTCGTTATCCAGGGCGAGGCCTTTGCCCCGGGTCACCGGCCGGCTACGGAGATGACCGTGCGGGTGGCGGTCGGCAAGCGCACGAAGGAGATCGCGGTATTCGGGCACCGCCATGCCGAATGGTCCACCGGGGGCATGGTCCGGTTCAGCCCGCCGGAACCCTTCGACAGCATGCCGCTCGCTTACGACAACGCCTATGGCGGCATCGATGCGCGCGTGGTGCCGGACGAGGACGATCCCAGCTTTCTGGAGTTCATGGCCGATTGCGACCATCCGGGCCTCTATCCGCGCAATCCCTTCGGCAAGGGGTATGTGGTGCACCCGGAAGCACCGGCCGGGCCCGTCGCCCTGCCCAACCTGGAAGACCCCGAAGACCTGCTGACGCCGGAACGCCTGATCGTCGGCGATCCGGCCGAGTGGCATCGCCAGCCCCTGCCCTGGGCCTATGACTGGGTCAGCCCCGCGGTGTTCCCGCGCATGATGTTCTATGCCAGCGACTGTCTGCCCTGGTATCCGCCGCCGGACGATGGAAGCCTGCTGGAGGAGCACCGGGGGTTTCTGCCGGCAAACGTGCTGGGCCTGCTGCACGATTTCGATCTGACCGGCCCGGCCCATTGGCGGTTCCGCCAGGAAGCGTCCTACGGCATGGTCTTCGGGCATTTGCCGCCGGGTGCGCCGATGGAGATCGACGGCCTGCATCCGGCCTATCCGGAGTTCCGGTTTTCGCTGCCCGAGGCCGAGCCGGAGATTCGCCTGTTCGTCGACGGACAGGCGTACGATCCGCCGCCCCACCTCAACAGCGTGGTCGTGCGCCCGGCCGAAGAGACGCTGACGCTGACCTATTCCGCCACGATCCGCAGCCCGCGCATGTTCCTGCCCGGTGTCCACAAGCGGATCCCGCTTGCGCTTTCAGTCGATCGTGACACGCCCATCGAATACGAGACCCCGCCGACCTTGCGCGACGTTGTGGCCGCGGCACGGGCCGGCGAACAGTGATGAGGAGCATGGACCATGTCCGACAATGGTTCGGCCGTAGCACCGCTGCTTGATCCCGGCTCGGGGGTCGACGCCGCCACCCCGCTGGTCGGAGATTGCCTGGATCCGCGCCATCCGTCGATCGCGCGGCGGGCTCTGATTTCATGGACGGACCCGGAGCGTGCCGAGCAACGGCACTGGCTGCCGACGCTGCAGGGCATCAGCCTGCGCCGCGGCGACCGGGTGCTGCTGCTGCGCCCGCGCAACTTCGAAGAGGCGGTGATCGTCGGCGTCCTCGACGGCTTCGTCCGGCGGCAGCCGGCGGACACGCCGCGCGGCCCGGTGGTGGAACTGAAGCCGGACGAGGTGGTGACGGTGACGGATGAGGCCGGCCGCGCGATCGTCGAACTGCGCCAGGGCGCGGCCGGACCGTCGATCGCGCTGGTGGGCGACGAATGCCGGCTGGAGGTTGCCGGCCGCTTGGTGCTGTCGGGACGGGATGTGGAGATCGCCGCGCGCGAAGGCGACGCGACCATTGAGGCCACGGGCGATGTCGCCATCAAGGCCGAGACGATCAATCTGAATTGAGGCGACCGATTTTGCGTTGCGCTGGTGCCCGGGGCGAGACTCGAACTCGCATGGTGTTGCCACCACCGGATTTTGAGTCCGGCGCGTCTACCAATTCCGCCACCCGGGCAACGGCATCCGTGCGCCGTCTTTGGCAGCGGCGCGCATCATAACGACCGGCCTTCGCCCGTCAAAGCGTTTCCCCCTGAAGCCATATGGCCCCGGCAGCGATTGCCGGTTAGGGTCGCGCCGGTCGACCGATACGACAGGACAGCCGATCAACCATGCTGCGCCGCCTCTATGACTGGACGCTGGAGCTTTCCGGGCGCAGGCACGCGCTGTGGGCGCTGGCGGCCGTCAGCTTCATCGAGAGCTCCGTCTTCCCGATCCCGCCCGACGTGGTGCTGGTGGCGATCATCCTGGCGCGGCCCGAACGGGCCTGGATCGCGGCGCTGGTCTGCACGCTGGCGTCGGCCGCCGGCGGGCTAGCCGGCTATGCCATCGGCTTTCTGCTCTATGACACCGTCGGCCGGTCGGTGCTGGAGTTCTACGGCTATCTCGACACCTTCACGGAATTTCAGGCGGCCTATAACGACCATGGCTGGCTGATCGTCTTCGGCGCCGGGCTGACGCCGTTTCCCTACAAGGTGATTACCATCGCCAGCGGGGTCACGCAGCTTGACCTGGTCACCTTCTTCGTCGCCTCGGTGGTGTCCCGCGGGCTCCGTTTCTTCGTCGTAGCCGCCCTGTTCTGGCGTTTTGGGCCACCCATTCGCGGCGTGATCGAGCGGTATTTCGGGCTGGCGACGGCGCTGTTCTTCGCCTTGCTGGTGGGTGGATTTCTGGCGATCCGGCTGTTGGCGTGACTACAAATTGCACAAGGCGAGGGCGGAGAACTGCGATTGCCGGGTGAACGATCCACGGCAAGGCGGCTATAGTCAGCCTTTGCCGGCCACCCAAGGGGCGGTCGGCACCGCTTCCGGTACCGCAGCAGGGTTATGTACGGGTCCGACGAACCATACCGCGTCACCAAAGATCGCCTGAAGGTGGACCTCACGCTCAGCGACGGTTCCGCCGTTACCGGGTTTGTCTTCGTCGGCAAGCGTGAGCGGTTGGTCGACATGTTGAACGACCAGCGCCAGTTCGTGCCGGTGGAGCGCACGGACGGCACCATGGTGATGCTGAACAAGGTGGCCATCCTGCGGGCGGAGCCGGCAACGGAAGGCGTCGGGCCCGACGAGGATCACGAGACGCCCTATGAGGTTCTGGGTGTCGAGGCGACGGCGGATCTTGAGGTGGTCAGGACGGCATACCGCGCGTTGGTGCGCGAGTTTCACCCCGATCGCGTGATCGCCTCCGGGCTGGGGGATTCGTTCGTGAAGATGGCGCAGGACCGCGTGGCGCGGATCAACAAGGCCCACGATCAGATCATGAAGCAGCGTGGCGGCGATGAGCGATAGCGTTCGGGAACCGGCGGTGTGAGAAGGATGCGGCTGCCGATCGTCGCCGTCGTGGTCGTGGCCGCCAGCGCCGCGGGCCCGGCGGCGGGGCAGCAGCCGGTCGGTGCGGCCTGCGGGGATGTTCTCGCAACCCTACCCCTCTTGGGCACCGCCATGCAGGCGGTGACGGAAGAGAGCCTGCGCAGCCAGATCGCCCGGTTCACGCTGCCGCCCGGGGTCACCGGCACCGACATCTTCACCTGCCTGTGCGGGCGCGATCCGGGACGCGACTTCTTCGCCGTTGTGGAAGACATGGCGGCCGCCGGCCAGGAAGATCTGGCAGCCTGCGTGGAGACGACGAACCAAGAGGCACAGGGCGCGGTCGTCGTGGTCAGCCCCCGCCCGCAAGTGGATGCCGATGTTCCGGATCTGCCGGCGATCGAGGGCTCGGAAGGTACCGATCGCTGGGCGGAGTATTCCGACGCGGATCTGCGTGCCCTGATGCAACTCGATCCGGCCCTGCTGGCCGCTTCGCTGGATGCCACGGCGGCTGACCTTCGAGCCGAACTGGGGCGGCGCCTGGTCGACCGCTGGCACGAGGATGAGCTGGAGGCACGCCTGTCGGCGGCGGACCTGCGCTTCGTGCTGGAGGATGTGCATGCCGGCACGGCCTCCGTTGCGATGATGGATGTGTTGGCGCAGGAGATTGATCGCAGGGGCGCCGTGCAGCCCACGGCGGTTGTCCGGGGCCATCTGGAGGGCGGAAGCGAACCGACGATCGAAACATCCGACAGGGCCTCTACCCATTTCGACGGATGGTCGGATGCCGCACTGGCCGGCCTGATGTTGCTGGATGCTGCAGGCGCCGAAGCTCTGGCAGGCTATCCGCGCCGGACCGTGGCGGAGGAATTGGCAAGGCGCCTGCTGGACCGACCCTTGCCGGTTGGGATCGCCGCCGAGCCGATGGAGGCGGCTGAGGGCGAGGCTGAAAGTGCCGGCGACCCCGCGCCGGTCGCGGTCGTCCACGGCGCCCCCCGCGAGGCGCCGCCGCCGCCGCTTTCGCCCGCGCGGGTCGTGCGCACCGATGTGGAGGGCGTGGCCTCGGCGGATACTGCGGATGCGGCGCTTCGGCTGGCCGACTGCATCGAAGCGATGACGCCGACTGAACTCGCCCCCCTTCTTCGGCGCGATCCGGACGGCCTGATCAGGAACTGCGCGCCGTCCGACTAGGCTCAGCGGCGGTTGCCCACCGGCTCAAGGCCGTCTATCCATGGTGATCCCATGGTGATCGACCGACGTTTCACCGACACCGCCCTCTGCGCGCTGGACCTGCCCCATGACGAAGAAGACGATCATCATTGCGCTCAGCCTTCTGGTGCTCGCCGTCTGGCTGCATTGGACCCAGTACGATTGGGGCGTCTTCACGTCCGAACCGGACGTCCGGCTCTATACCGTCACGGAAGCCGTGCCGGAGGAGGTGGAGGCGGAGTATTACGGCCTTGATGCGGTTGGCGGTCAGACCCATCGCGGCTATGTGCTGGGGCTGTTCTTGCCGTTCTGCCTGCTCAGCGGTGCGTTCTGGATGGTGGGCGTGACCGGCGGCGGCCATCGGCCACTGCGGCTGACGTCGATCGGATATGGCGCCACAGCCGTCGTCGCCGCGGCCCTGGGCGCCGTTCTGGTGATGCGGGTCTGACACCCGGCTCTGCCGCAAGCCGACGCAGCCGAAGGAACGCGGCCGCCATCGCCCGGTCAATACGAACTGAGATCTCCTCCAGGGCGCCGCGACTGGCCGGCACTGGCGCGGCGCGGCAAGCTCTTCTATAACGCGGGAGACGCGCCAACCATCGGGCGCGGGCGGCCTCCATCAGCAGACATCCGTTTGGCCGCAAGGAATAAGGAAGGCAAGAGCGTCATGACCTTGCGGCCTCCGGGCGAGAAAGTCGCGACCGTTTTCGGCGCGACCGGTTTCATCGGGCGGTACCTTGTGCAGGCGATGGCGCGCCGCGGCTGGCGGGTGCGGGCGGCGACACGCGATCCCGGGGCGGCCCTGTTTCTCAAACCCTATGGCGCGGTCGGTCAGGTTACGCCCGAATTCGCCAATATCCGGGACGATGCGACCGTCGCCGCCGTGACCGACGGCAGCGACTATGTCGTCAACCTGGTCGGCATCCTATTCGAGCGCGGCCGGCGTACCTTTGCCGCCACCCATGACGATGGGGCTCGGCGGGTGGCGGAAGCGGCGGCGCGCACGGGGGCCGGTCGCCTGGTGCACATTTCGGCCATCGGTGCGGATGCGGCGTCCGAAGCGGCCTATGCCCGCACCAAGGCGGCAGGCGAAGCGGCCGTCCGGCAGGCCTTCGCCGACGCGACCATTCTGCGGCCCAGCATCGTGTTCGGGCCCGATGACGACTTCTTCAACCGCTTTGCGGGGATGGCGGGAATCAGCCCGTTCCTGCCGCTGATCGGCGGTGGGACGACGCGGTTCCAGCCTGTCTATGTGGGTGATGTCGTCGACGCCATTCTGGCGGCCCTCGACCGGCCTGACGTCAAGGGCAAGACCTATGAACTCGGCGGCCCAACGGTCTACACGTTCCGCGAGTTGATGGAACTGACGCTGGAATACAGCGGCCGCCGTCGTGCGCTGGCCACGGTCCCCTGGGGCATGGCGCGGCTGCAGGCCCGGATCCTGGGGCTGTTGCCCAAGCCCCCGCTCACGCTGGACCAGTTGGCCCTGTTGAAGTCCGACAATGTGGTCGCGGATGGTGCTTTGACCGCTGCCGATCTCGGCGTGGTGCCTACGGCTGCGGAAATCATCCTGCCTACCTATCTCAGCCGCTACCGTCCCGGCGGGCGGTTTGCCAACCGGCATGTCGAGGGATAGGGCGCCCGTCGTCCGCGCGCAGTCAGCCTGACCTAATACGTTGATCTCGCCTCGGGCCGGCATCGACTGAAGCGTACGCAGTCACCATGCCCCGACGCCGGCTATCGTCGTGCGGCCCAGCCGTGGGCGCGCAGTCCGCTGAAGATATGCGACATTTTCGGAAAAATCATATCAAGAGCAGATAAAATATCGCCATTTAAATGCCTCATAATCGCATGCCGATTTATTGGCCATGAAAATGACAATGTGGCAATCATTGATTGCATTCGTCTATTGACGAATCGGCATCAACAACACCGCCGGGAGGCAAGAAATGCCACATCATGGAATGGTCACGAATTTCGAGCGGCTGCACCTTCGACTGGCATCCCTCAACGATCCCACTTTCGGCCGCCTCTTGCCGAGTAATCCCGTCAGGTTGCCCGCCGATCCCAACGAGGCGCGCGCCCTGCTCTCACCCCTCGCAAACTCCATGAAGACCGACCAGGACGTCGCCGGGGACGTGCCGGCGGGATTGACCTTTTTCGGCCAGTTTCTGGACCACGACATCACGCTTGACGCCACGACGGAATTCGGCCGGGTGGAAGACGTCGACCTGATCCGCAACGTCCGCACGCCGACGCTGGACCTGGACTGTGTGTTCGGCTCGGGACCGGAGGCAACGCCGTTTCTCTATTCGTCCCGGCATCGCGGCTACCTTTTGTTCGGCAATACCGTCAATCCGCGGGACCTGGCGCGTAACAGCGACGGTACGGCGCTGATCGGCGATCCAAGGAACGACGAGAACGCGATCGTCTCTCAGCTCCAGGGATACTTCATCGAGTTCTACAACCTCGTGCTGCACCGGGTGTCGGACAAGGCGTCGGCCGAGTACCGGGCCCATACGCATATAAGCGAAAATCCGGTGAAGATCGCCGCTGCCTTGGTGCGCTGGCACTATCAGTGGATCGTGATGAACGAGTTTCTACCGGCCTTCGTCGATCCGGATGTGCTCGCCAATGTGCTGGCGATCCTGAAACGCGGCGCCCTGCCCAAGCCGTTCACTAACCAGACACCGTTCATTCCGATCGAGTTCGCTGGGGCGGCCTACCGCTTCGGCCATGGGACCGTGCAGAATGTCTATCGCCTGAGCCCCACGGCGGAGCTGACCCTGTTCGACCAGCAGGACGGCCGCCCCAGCTTGCCGGCATTCGCGCCGCGCAGCACGGCGGTACAGATGGATCCCGCCTTCCAGTTCCGCGTGCCGGGGGCCGCCACGCCGCAGACGGCGCGGCCCATCGGCACACGCATGGCAGCAGAACTCTTCGAGTTGCCATTTGCGGCGGCAACGGAGGATTTCCATGGCGAGAACGGTCTGATCGTGCCGGCGGCGGAACTCGGCAGCCTGGCCCATCGCAACATCTACCGCGATCGCTTTACCTACCAACTTGCCTCGGGCCAGCAGATGGCGGCGGCGCTGCACTTTACGCCCATCGACCGCAACCAGGCGACGCGGGAGGCCCGCCTCGACAAGATTCCGCTCTGGTACTACTGCCTGCAGGAGGCTGAAGAGCGGGGCCAGGGCAAGTTGCACGAGGTGGGTGGCACGCTGGTGGCAACGGTGCTGCTGCGGCTGATCCGCGAAGATCGCCGCTCGGTCTGGCACCAGAGGGACTGGAAGCCGATCTTCGGGGCCGTCGGCGATGACTTCGGTTTCGGCCATATGGCCAAATGGGTCGACGACAACCGCGGCGAGATCGGCTTCTGGCCGGAGCTGTTCAATCCTCGGTAGTGGCAAGGATTGGTAGGTCGGGTCGCGCCCTCGCTCGACCCGACCGACGGCCCTCGCAGCCGTTTAACGTCGTCCTCGCGCAGACGAGGACCTCGTCGGCAAAGGCGCGGAGCTGCGGCAGGAGATGCTCGCCTGCGCGAGCATGACGATCGGGCTTACGCTATGTTGCCGCCGGCCCGCGACCTACGGCCGTACGCCGGCGGCCAGCTTGGCTTCGATGTCGTCGATCACCGGCGGCAGGCCGGCCACGCTGTCGATCACGTAATGGGCACCGTCGGCCCGGAACTTGGCTTCGGCGGCGCTGCGCCGGTCCTGCCGCTCCGCCGCCGGCAGGGCCGCCAGTTCCTCCGGCGACAGGCCGAAGGCGTTGCCGCTCTCGACGACGCCCACGGTCCACATGCCGGCGTTCAGCCCTTCGTCGATGCCGGGCGTAGTGTCGTCCACCTTCACGCAGGCTTCGGCCGGCCAGACGTTCAGGTCGATCATCACCTGCAGGCACATCAGTGGACCGGGCCGTCCGTCGGCCAGATCGCCGGCGCAGATTACGCAGTCAGTCTTCAGCCCGTTGCGCTCCGCTGCCGGCAGCAACGCCTCCATCACCTCCCGGGAATAGCCGGTGGTGGAGCCGATGGCGATGCCGCGCTGCCGCAGGCCTGCGATGGCCTCGACTGCGCCTGGGATCGGGTCGGCGAAGCGTGCCACCGTCTCCACCTGCATGGGCAGGAAGCGGCGATAGACATCGTCGATATCCGCCGGCCCGAAGGCGTGGCCATGGCGCCGGTGCCACGCCTCGGCGATATGGGCCACATGGCCCATGGCCGCGATATGGTCCCATTTCGGCAGGCCCATGGGGCCGCGCGCTTCATCCACCGTCACTTCGATGCCGAAATCGGCGAAGGCGTCGACGAACACCTGGACGGGCGCGCGTGAGCCGAAATCGACGATCGTCCCGGCCCAGTCGAAGATTGCGGCTTTCACGGGCCCGCGATAGGGGCGGTTGGCGGTCATGCCGGCACCTCCGTGCCTGCGGGGGCAGGGTTCTTGATTCCGAGTTCACGCATCGCCTCGGCCACGGCGTCGATCAGACGGGTCATGTCATCGGTGGTGATGGCACCGATACAGCCCATGCGGAAGCTCGCCACCTCGGTCGTCTTGCCGGGGTAGATGATGAAGCCGCGCCGTTTCAGCGCGGCATAGAAGGCCTTGAAGTCGTAAGCCGGATCGGCCGGCTCCAGGAACGTGACGATGATCGGCGCCTGTAGGTCGTCAGCCAGCAATGTGCGGAAGCCGAGCGTCCGCATGCCGGCGACCAGTGCGGCGCAGTTCGCCGCATAGCGCGTGCCGCGGGCGGGCACGCCACCTTCCGCCTCATGCTGATCCAGCGCCCGGTCGAGGGCCGCGACGACATGGGTCGGTGGCGTGAAGCGCCACTGGCCGGTGCGCTCCATGCAGGTCCACTGGTCGGCGAGATCGAGGCTCAGCGAGGTGCAGTTGCCCGCGGCGCGTTCCAAAGCATCGGTGGGCGAAACGATGAAGCCGAAACCCGGCACGCCCTCCAGGCATTTGTTGGCCGAGGCGACGACGGCATCGGCCGGCAGCAGGCCGATATCGATGGGCAGCGCGCCCAAGGTGCTCATGGCATCGACGATCAGCCGGCGCCCCTGCTCACGCACGACCGCTGCAATTTCCTCCAGCGGGTTCAAGAGCCCGGTGCCGGTCTCGCAATGGATCAGGCCGACATGGGTGATGTCGGGGTCATCCAACAAGGCACTTTCGACCTGTGCGGGGTGGATCGTCGCCGTTTCGCGCACGGCCAGGAAGGCATGGGCCCGGCCCATGGTCTCGACCGTGCGCACCATGCGCTCGCCATAGGCGCCGTTGGTCAGCACCAGGATCTTGCCGTTCCGCGGCACGAAG
>JANQQD010000160.1 GCA_028285185.1 Anaerolineae bacterium
CCGTCGCCATCCGTCAGCGTGTAGGTGAAGCTGTCCTGCGCCCCCGCCGGCGCATCGGCATCCGCCGTATAGCTGTACGACCCGTCCGCGTTCAGCGTCAGTTCGCCGAACAGGCCGCGCACGACGATCGTGCCGCCCGTCAGCGCATCGCCGCCCACCGCCGTCACTACCGTGCCGCCGGCAATGCCATTGTCCGCGCCGACTGCGTCTTCGCCTTCCTCGCCGTCCGTGCCCGTATCCGGGTCGATCACATTGCCCGTGACCGTCTCACCCGCATCGGCCAGCGCCTGATCGTCCACTGCCGTCGGAACGTCGTCTTCGATCCGCACCGACAAGCTGGGCGTCTCCGCCGACCCGTTCAGGCCGAACGTGAAGTCGTCCGTCACCGGACCGCCGCTGTGGTCCGCCGCCGTCGTCAGCGTGTAGGTGTAGGTTCCGTCGGCATTCACCACCAGGTCGCCGTAGACGCCGCTGATCGTCAGCGTGCCGCCCACCAGCGGCTGGCCGTTCACCGATGCCACCTCGATCCCGGCCCCTGCCGGCAACTGCAGCTGCCCCGACGTGGTGATCGCATCCAGGTTCGACGTCGTGTCGTTTACTGCCGACGTGCCGTCCGGCGCCAAGCCGGACTCGTCCACATCCAGTGTCTCGTTCGGCACTTCCGGAGGCTGCGTCGGGCCCGACAAGTCGATCGTCAGTTCCGCGGTCGAGGTGTCGCCGTCGCCGTCCGTGATCTCGTAGGTGAACACCTCCGTCGCACCGTCCGACGGAATGCTCGCCGCATCGTTGACCGTGTAGGTATAGCTGCCGTCTGCATTCAGCGTCAGCGTGCCGTAGGTGCCCGCCACGTCCGTCTGCGGCGTCACCGCACCGCCGGTCGCAGCCTCGTCCGCGCCGAGTTCATCGTTCGACAGCACATTGCCCGTTGCCGTCGCGCCGTCCACGCCCTCAACCGCGCCGAAGTCGTCCCGCGCCAGCGGTACGTCGTCGACGATCTCGATCGTGAGGCTGGAGGTGTCCTGCGCACCGGAACTGTCTTCGATCGTGTATACGAACTGCTCAAGCACCACCTCGTCCGTTGCGCCGTGCGTCGCCGGCGAGGTCAGCGTGTAGGTGTACGCCCCGTCGGCCGCCACGCGAAGGTAACCGAGCTCCGTCACGATGTCGGCAAAGCCCGGCGGCGTGGTGATCGCCACCGGCGTCCCGCCCGCCACCGAGATCGAGACCACCGACGACCCCGCGATCGCGTCGGGGCTGAACGGCAGTATCCCGGTCACCGTCTCCAGCGACGAGGTCGGGTTCGACCCCGTCACCGCACTGGGCACGAGGTCGCCCGGATCAATGGTCTGATCCAGCGCCTCTTCTTCCACGCGCTGCGTCGTCGGCAGCGCCACGGGCACACCGTCGCCCTCGATACCGATCGTCAGGACCGCATCGTCGCTGTCACCGTCGCCATCCGTCAGCGTGTAGGTGAAGCTGTCCTGCGCCCCTGCCGGCGCATCGGCATCCGCAACGTAGCTGTAGGACCCGTCCTCGTTCAGCGTCAGCTCGCCGAACAGGCCACGCACCGTGATCGCGCCACCCGTCAGCGCGTCGCCGCCAACGGCCGTCACCACCGTGCCACCGGGAAGCCCGTTGTCCGCGCCAACCGCGTCTTCGCCTTCTTCGCCGTCCGTTGCGGTGTTCGGGTCGATCACATTGCCCGTGACAGTCTCGCCCGCACCCGCGAACGCCTGGTCATCTTCCGCCGTCGGCACATCGTCTTCGATCCGCACCGACAGGTTCGGCGTCTCGGCCGACCCGTTCAGGCCGAACGTGAAGTCGTCCGTCACCGGACCGCCGCTGTGGTCCGCCGCCGTCGTCAGCGTATAGGTGTAGGTTCCATCGGCATTCACCACCAGGTCGCCATAGACGCCGCTGATCGTCAGCGTGCCGCCCACCAGCGGCTGACCGTTCACTGACGCCACTTCAATCCCGGCGCCCGTCGGAAGCTGCAGCTGCCCAGACGTGGTGATCGCCGCCGTGTTCGGCGTGGTGTCGTTCACCGCCGACGTGCCGTCCGGCGCCAGGCCGGATTCGTCCACGTCCAGGGTCTCGTTCGGCACCTCCGGCGGCTGCGTCGGGCCCGACAGTTCGATCGTCAGCTCCGCCGTCGAGGTGTCGCCGTCACCGTCCGTGATCTCGTAGGTGAATACGTCCGTGCCACCGTCCGTGGGGATGCTCGCCGCGTCGGTTACCGTGTAGGTGTACGTCCCGTCCGCATTCAGCGTCAGCGTGCCGTAGGTGCCCGCCGCATCCGTCTGCGGCGTCACCGCACCAGCGGTCGCGGCACCGTCCGCGCCGAGTTCGTCGTTCGACAGCACGTTGCCCGTCGCCGTCGAGCCGTTAACGCCCTCGACAGCGCTCCTGTCGCCCAAGGCGACCGGGCCGTCGTCACGGAAGATGATCTGGCTGCCGATGTCGAACACGGTGACGTCGGTGTCGCCATCGGCATCGGTGGCCGTCAGGACCGCGTTCACCGTGCCGGCGAGATCGACATCGTCGTCCGGATCGTCGGCGTTGTCGTGGCGCAGGGACAGGTATTGGGCGACGCTGACGACACCCGTCAGCGGATCGATGGCGATCGCAAAGGCCGCCTTGCCGTCGTTGTCACCACCGACAACCCGCCCGACGACGATGCCGTCTTCCACGGCCATGACGATCGGAAATCCTTCCGTCGTCGCGAGACCTGAGGCGTCGTTCGCAACGCTCAAGGAATAGAAGTACGGATTTTCCGCAGCAGGACCGTCGCCGCCATACTGGATCGTGCCGCCGGCGACCGAGACCTCGCCACCGCCGCTGGTCGCATAGCCGATCGCACCACCAAGATCGGTATCCGAACCGACATTGGTGACGCCGGCAAAGATCGATGAGAGATCCGCAACGTCATCCGGCGCCTGAACACCCAATGTCTCGTCGTGAACGATGGTGACGCCGGTCGCGAACAACGACGTCTCCGGCGCGTCGTCATTGATGATCACCTCGACCGTGCCGTCGACCTCATCACCATTGCTGTCGGTGACGGTGAGCGGGAATTCCAGCTCAATATCGTCTTCGATGTTAGGGTCCGGGTGCTCTACGGCCTCGTACAGGCGCGTCTCATAGTCGTAGGTCACGACGGCGCCGTCCTGCGAGGCGATCCCTGTGACCTCGATCTCGATCACCGTCTCGGTGTTGCCGTCCCGTACGATCGTGCCCACCAGCTTGTTCTGGCCGTCGAGCGCGAAACTCACGTCCAGGTCGTCGGCGGAGGTCTGCAGCAGGCTGTCCAGAGACGCTTCGTCGATGAACTCGATGGCGCCGAGCAGATCCGACGGCACGTCGCCGTCGAAATCGACCACGATCGTCCCGGCCGACACCTGGGCTGCAGCTGGGCTGACCGGTGCCACGGACAGGATTGACGTGGTTATGGGTGTCGCCGTGCCGCCAACCGTGACCGGGACGCCGGCGAAGCCGTCTTCGCTAATCGTCGTCGGCGACGAGCTCAAGATCAACGGGATGCCGTTGACCGGGCCATCGTCGGCGACCACGCCCAGCAGATCCACGTCGATGAATGCTTCGACGGTCGGCACACCGAAGCCAAGGGCCGTCGGCCCGAGCAGACCAGTGACCCCGAACGGATCGGGCGGCCCGCCGATATCCGCCGGGCCGGTGCCGAAACCGCTTCGGGCGTCCTGAATGACCGGCTCAGCCGGGCCGGCATCGGGGCCGGCGGCCGGTTCAATCGGCGTTCCGGTGATCTGCTCGGCCAGAATGATCAGCTCGGCGACCACATCGGGGTCGCCGAAATCGGCATCCGGCGTCACAACCCCCTGGTCGACAGCCTGCTCGATGAACTGCTCCGGCGTGATGCCGAACTCGGCAAGGGCGTCCAGCAGTTCCTGCGGCAGTTCAGCGGTTTCCGCGTCCGTGTCGGCAGCCTCTTCCACGGCCTCGGCAGTTTCCTCGTCGACCGGCAGCAGCGTGACTGTCCCGGCTTCGGGATCGTCGACCGAGAGTTCCGGCTGGGGCGGACCTGCCGCCGGCTCGGTGACGGCTTCGCCGAGGTCGTCGACAAGCGCCTGGAGAATCGCGAGGATCGCAGGATCGGTAAGATCGGCGTCGGGCGGTATCAGGCCCTCGGCGATCGCCTGCTGGACGAACTCATCCGGCGTGATGCCGAACAGCGCCAAGCTGTCCACCATCTCCGTGGGCAAGTCGACGTCGAACGTGGCTTCGACATCGGGCGCGATCTCTGGTGCCTCGGGCGCAACCTGGGCCACCTGCAGTGGACCGACATCGGTCGAGCGGTCGCCAATTTCCGTAATGGTGCGGTTGCCGAAAGCCTCAGCGTGATCGTCCATGGTCCACTCCTCATTCGCCGCCCGGCGGTTTGCTGAACACTGGCTGCCAAACACCGACCGTGCTCAAAGGGCTCGACGGCTCTTTACACATGGGCGCAAAGAGCCCTGAAAATCAAAGCTTTTGCCGAAAATTCCTATATATCCCGGTATGATTCTCTCTCATTCGCCCACGAGCACGGCATCCAGGGTCCGAGTTTTGCCATAAGAAAGTGCAGAAAGTGCTAATGTAGAAGATATTGAAATCATTAACATTCTCTTAACCCATTAATCACTATGCCTCAGATTCCGTCATTCACGGATGCCACGAGGACGCGCAATTTGCCGAACCGGGCGAAGGAACGGTTAAAGGTACAGATGACAGTGACGCTAGACTTTGCTGCAGCCGGACGGCAGTTTGCCGAGCAAGTAGATTATGGGAACTCTTAACGAATATTCATCGATCGGCCGGGCGGTCTTAAAGTACGACCTATCAGAAATGGCGGGAGGCGCGCTTTCGTGCAGGTCTTCATCACCGGCGGTTGCGGCCTCATCGGGTCCGCCCTTGTCCGCATGCTTTCCGGCCGCCGGGACGTCCACATCATCAACTACGATGCTCTGACTTACGCCGCCAATCCTGAGGCGGTCGGGCCGGCAGCACATGGCGGCCGCTACACCTTCATCCACGGCGATATCCGCGACGCACCGTCGGTGGCTGCGGCGCTGGACCGGCACAGACCCGATGCTGTCGTCCACTTGGCAGCGGAAAGCCATGTGGACCGGTCGGTCGACGGCCCGGCTGCCTTCGTCGACACGAACATCTGCGGCACGCTTACGCTCTTGGAAGAGATGCTGAAGTATTGGCAGTCGCTATCGGGCGACCGGAGCAGCCGTTTCCGTTTTCTGCATGTTTCGACCGACGAGGTCTTCGGCAGTCTCGACTCTGAAGCCGCAGCCGCGACCGAGGGGGCGCCCTACCAGCCGAATTCGCCCTATGCGGCCTCAAAGGCGGCATCAGATCATCTCGTGCGGGCCTGGCACCGCACCTACGGACTGCCGACGATCATCACCAACGGCTGCAACACCTATGGCCCGTGGCAGTTCCCCGAAAAGCTGATCCCGCTGATGATCCTGAACGGCCTCTTGGGTCGGGCACTGCCGGTCTACGGCGATGGACGCAACGTCCGCGACTGGCTGCATGTGGATGACCATGCCCGCGCGCTGGTCTCGGTGCTCGAACACGGACGCGTCGGCGAGACCTACAACATCGCCGCCAATGAGGAGCGCACAAACCTGTCCCTGGTGCACGCTCTGTGCGACCTGCTCGACGCGCGCGAGGTCCTTGCCGGACTTCCGGATCGGCGTGGGCTGATCCAATTCGTGAGCGATCGCCCGGGCCATGATCTGCGCTACGCGATGGACACCACCAAGATCCAAAGCGAACTGGGATGGATGCCACGCCGCACATTTGAAGAGGGCCTGGCGGATACGGTCGACTGGTATCTCGCCCATCGGGACTGGCTTCAGCGCATGCGCAAGGAACGGTCGGCAGGGCAGCGGCTGGGCACGGGGCGCTGACGGCGCCCCCCTTTCGGCGGTCAGATGCTGCCGTCGGCCAGCGCCAGCAGGTACTGGCCATAGCCCGTCTGCGCCAATCTCCCGGCCTGCTCGCGCAAGGCGCTCTCGGATATCCAGCCCTGCCGATAGGCGATCTCTTCCAGACAGGCGATGCGCAGGCCCTGGCGCTCTTCGATCGTCTGGACGAACTCTCCGGCATGCAGCAGCGCATCGTGCGTCCCGGTATCCAGCCAGGCATAGCCGCGGCCGAGCAACTCCACCCGCAGATCGCCACGCTTCAGATAGCTTGAGATCACGTCGGTGATCTCAAGCTCACCGCGCGCCGACGGCCGCACCCGGTCGGCAATCTCCAGGACGTCGTTGTCGTAGAAATAGAGGCCCGTGATGGCGAACGGCGACTTCGGCCGCTTCGGCTTTTCCTCGATGCCGACGGGCCGTCCGGCGGCATCGAACTCGATCACCCCATAGCGCTGCGGCTGGGCGACGCGATAGCCGAAGATCGTGGCACCGCGTTCGTGTCCGGCAGCCCGGCGAACGATTTCAGGCAGCCCCGCGCCGAAGAACAGATTGTCCCCCAGCACCAGCGCCACCGTGTCGTCGCCCACGAAGTCCCGCCCGATGTGAAACGCCTGGGCCAGGCCGTCAGGACTCGGCTGCTCAGCGTATTGCAGTCGAATTCCGTAGGCGGATCCGTCGTTCAGCAGACGTTCGAACAAAGGCCTGTCGCGCGGCGTCGTGATGACCAGGATGTCGCGAATACCCGCCAGCATCAGCGTCGACAGCGGATAGTAGATCATCGGCTTGTCGTGCACCGGCAACAGCTGCTTGGAGACGGAGATGGTCAGAGGATAGAGGCGGGTGCCGGCGCCCCCGGCCAGGACAATGCCCTTCATCTGCCGGCGCCCCTACTCCGCCATAGGGGCGTCGCCCGCCCGGCCCACGCTCGCAGGCGCGGACTTGGCGATCCGGCGGCAATACCGGCCGGCCGAGCCCCTCCAAGCATCGGGATGAACCTCAGAGACTGCGGCCGATCATCGACCTCGCGGGACCGGATCACACGCCCGCCGGCATGTTGGCCGGATCGCGGATGACCTTGCGCGGTGCCGTCAGCTCCTTCCAGCGGGACAAAGCCCGGTTCGGCGCAGGATTGGGTTCGCGCCCCACGAACTGACCGTGGCCGGGACGTGCCTTGATCTCGCTTTCCTCCACCGCGACCTCGCCGCGCGTCAGGGTGAAGCGCGGCAGGCCCTTCACCTCGATCCCCTCGAAGACATTGTAGTCAATCACCGATTGCTGATGCGCAGCACCGATGGTCTTGCTGCGCTCAGGATCCCAGACGACGATGTCGGCATCCGCCCCTTCCAGGATCGCGCCCTTGCGGGGGTAGAGATTGAGGATCTTGGCGCTGTTGGTTGAGGTGACGGCCACGAACTCGTTCATGGTCAGCCGGCCTGTGGTCACGCCATGCGTCCACAAGACTGGCATGCGGTCTTCGATCCCACCGGTTCCGTTCGGGATCTTGGTGAAATCGCCCAGGCCCATGCGCTTCTGGTCTGAGGTGAACGAGCAGTGGTCGGTGGCCACCACCTGCAAGCTGCCCGATGCGAGGCCGGCCCACAGGTTGTCCTGATGCGCCTTGTTGCGGAAGGGCGGCGACATCACACGCCGCGCCGCATGATCCCAGTTGGGGTTGGCGTACTCGCTTTCGTCCAGCACCAGATGCTGGATCAGCGGCTCGCCATAGACGCGCATGCCCTTGTAGCGGGCGCGCCGGATCGCCTCATGCGCCTGCTCGCAACTGACATGGACGATGTAGAGCGGGACGCCGACGGTGTCAGCGATCATGATCGCCCGGTTGGCGGCCTCGCCTTCCACCTCCGGCGGGCGGGAATAGGCGTGCGCCTCGGGCCCGTTATTGCCTTCAGCAAGCAGCTTGGCCTGGAGGTGCGCGACCACGTCGCCATTCTCGGCGTGCACCAGCGGCATGGCGCCCAGGTCTGCACAGCGCTGGAACGATGCATACATCTCGTCATCGTCCACCATCAGCGCGCCCTTGTAGGCCATGAAGTGCTTGAAGGTGGTGATGCCCTTGTCCACGACCGTCGCCATCTCGTTGAAGACCTGCTCGCTCCACCACGTGATGGCCATGTGGTAGGAATAGTCCATGCAGGCCTTGGACGACTTGTTGTGCCACATCTGCAGGCCTTCCAAGAGGCCCTGCCCCGGTGACGGCAGGCAGAAGTCGACCAGCATGGTGGTGCCGCCGGAGAGCGCGGCCCGCGTGCCGCTTTCGAAATCGTCGGCCGAATAAGTGCCCATGAAGGGCATTTCCATGTGCGTATGCGGGTCGATGCCGCCCGGCATCACATAACAGCCGCTGGCATCCAGCACGGTATCGCCAGACAGGTCCGGCCCGATCTTGGTAATGCGGCCGCCCTCCACCAGCACATCGGCCGTGTAAGTCCGGTCGGCCGTGACGATCGTTCCGCCCTTGATCACCTTGCTTGCCATAACCCTGCCCTCCGAGAACTCAGCTTGTGGGGCGCACCGGACGCAGAGACCCCTTGCGTGCACACCGGCGCTTTAATTCCACCCTTTGCGGGTGGGACCGTTACCCTGGTTATACATCAGGCTGCCGTCAATGCGGCGCACCATCATGGACCGGCACCGGAATGGAAGCGCAGACGGTCGCGGACAGCCGGGTCGGCTTCAATCCGCAAGGCCAAGGATGGCGGCTTCATCGGCCGCCGTGGCCAAGAGCGCGTCGGCCCGGGCACCATCACCTGCCAACCGCAGCGCCCTGGCCAACACCCGCTGTGCGCGAACGCGGTGGGGCCTGAGGCCGAGTTCTTCGGACAGATCCACCGACTGCTCAAGAAAACCGCGGGACGGCTGAAGGATCGGCGGGTCATGGTCCAGCAGTACCTCTGCCATCGACCGCAGTGCGACGGCCTCCGCCCCCTGGTAGCCGCCCGCCCGGGTGAAGTCCAATGCGCGACGCGCGAGACCGAGCGCTGTCTCAAGATGGCCCATCTTTCTGTAGATCTCGGTCATGTAGACGGAGGGAAAGGCGAGATAGCTTGCAAACTGCTTGTCCCGCAGTTCGGCCTCGGCTTCTTCCAGCAGGTCGCTTGCGTCTTCAAGGCGGCCCAACTGGGCGTACACATATCCCAGGAAACAGGCGTTGTAGGGGATGAAGATCGTGATCCGCGCCGACCGGGCCGCCTGAAGGCCGCGCCGCAGATGCGGTAATGCCTCCGACCAGGCCCCCCGCATCATCAATCCGTGTCCGACCACGCGATGGGCAATGGCAAGGTCGAACGGCCGGTCCACGGTCTCGGCGATTTCGCAGGCCTCCAGGGCGAAACGGCGACCGATCTCGAAGTTGCCCATCGATGCTTCCGATTGCGCGAGATTGGCCAGATAGAGAACCGAGGTGGTGCCGGCGGCCCCATGCCGGTTGGTGGGATCGTCGGCGAATTCGTGCAGCATCCGCTTCAGAGTGGCCGATGACCGGCGGTAGTCCCCCCTGAAGCGGCATGCGATGCCGAGAAAGAGGTTCGCGAGTAGCATCTGGTCGCGCTCGCCGCAGTCCTCGGCCAGCGCCAGGGCCTCTTCACCGATCTCGATCGCCTGCCTGATGTCGCCATGCAGATATTCGTGAACGGTCTCGTGTGTCAGCACGCGGGCGAGACGCGGGCGGTCACCGATGTGCAGCGCCAGTTCCCTCGCTTCCGCCAGCTGGTGCTTCGTATGTTTCAGCTGCGCCAAGGCCCCATATGCTGCCCGCAGCTTGAGCCGAATATCGATCGCCCAGCGGGCGGCCTCGAAGGTCTCTTCCAGATGGCGCTGGGCCGCCATCGCCTGCTCCAAGAGACGCGCGGCATCCTCATGGGCTGACGTGGCAAAGGCGCGTGCTGCTGCCATCTCCAGGTACCGGGCTGCCTCCTCCCAGAGCTCCGCGCTCAGGGCATGATAGGCCAGCCGGTCGACTCGGTCCTCCTGACGATAATAGTCGCCCTGTTCGATCAGTTCGAACAGTCGGGCATGCAGCTGCTTGCGCCCGGCCATCGGAAGCGAGGCGTACGCCACCTCCATCGTCAGCGAGTGCTTGAACGCCAGTTCGGGGCGCGGAAACACGGTGCGCTGGAAGATCAGCTCGGCGGCCTGCAGGCTGCGGAGCAGCTCGTGGTATTCCTCGTCGCTCCACCCCCCGAGATCGCGCAACAGCTCCACGGAAATTCTGCGGCCGACGGCGGCGGCACATTGCAGGATGCGCTTCTGATCGGGATCCAGGCGGTCGACCCGCGCAGCAATAACGGCCTGGACGCTCTCGGGGATCTGAATCTCAGAGATGTCCTGCATCCGGCGATACTGCCCCGGCTCTCCTGCCACGGCGCCGCTTTCGATCAGCGACCGGATGATCTCTTCGATGAACAGCGGACGGCCCTCGGTCCGGTCGGCCAGCAGGGCAAGCAGTTCCCGCGTGCTGTCGTCGCTCCCGAGCAGCGATTCGAGCATCTGGTCCGCATTCGTCTTGCCCAACGGCGACAGCCTGAGCAGGGTGAAGTAGCTGCGGTCCTCCCATGCCGGGCGGAACTCCGTCCGGTAGGTTGCGACCAGCAGGACGCTGGCTGCCGGAACGATGTCGACAATGGCGTCGATCAGGCGAAGGCTCTCCTGGTCGGACCAATGCAGATCTTCCAAAAGAAGAACCAACGGGACCCGCTCCGACTTTGCAAAGACAAGGGTGGAAATCGCCTGGATGGCCTGCTGCCGCCGGGCTTCGCCGTTCATGTCCAGCCATTCGGGGTCGCTCGGCTCCAGGTTCAGAAGGAACTCGAAGGCCGGCAGATAGTCCAGGAGGCCGCGGTCCACCTCGCTAAGCCAGCGCACGATGCTTTCGCGCACCTCAGCAGGCTTGGCGTCGTCGGGAACGTGGCAAAGCACCCGCAAGAGCCGCGTGAACATGAGGTACGGGGCATGCTGGATCACGGGTGACGCACCGCTCTGCCACACCACCCAGCCGCGCTGTTCGGCGATTCGGCTGTACTCGTAGGCAAGGCGCGACTTGCCGATGCCCGGATAGCCGGCGATGCCGACCACCCGGCCGATCCCGGCTTCAGCGCTATCGGCTGCGCGCTGCAGCGCCGCCAATTCGGCCTGGCGGCCGACCATGGGTGTCAACGGCTCTGCCGACCGCACGTCCCAGCGAGTCCAGCTGCCTTTTACGGCCAGCAGCTCGAAGGTCTCGATCGGCTCCACAAGGCCGCGGATCAGCGTCGGGCCATAGGGCCGGACATCGACAAAGCCGGACGCCAGGTCGCGAGTCGTCTGCGCGAGGCGAATTGTGCCGGGATCGGCCAGCGATTCCATGCGACTGGCCACATGCACCGCCTCGCCCAGCGCATCGTAGTCTTCGGTGAAATCGTTCTTGACGCCACGGACGACGATCTCGCCGGAGTTGATGCCGGTCCGCACCTGCATCCCGAGGGTCGACTGCTCCGTGACCGCGTCGCGGGCGGCAACTGCCGCATAGCACGCGCGCACGGCATGATCCTCCAGCGCCAGGGGGGCGCCGAAGATGGCCATGATGCCATCCCCCTGGATCTTGTTGACGGTACCGCCATAGAGGCGAACGGCCTCTTTCATGACGTGGACGATGGGCGAAAGCCGCTCGGCCGCTGCCTCGGCATCGAGACCGGCAATCAGGCGGGTGGACTCGCAGATATCGCAAAACAGGACCGTGGCGATCTTGCGCTCGGTCACGAAGACGGCAGCCACCGGTCCGGACACCGCATCTGCCTGCAGAACGGCGTCGCCCGCCGTCGTCGGCATCGTGTCATCGCCGAGCAGCTTGAGCGCGGCCTGCAGCTTGCGCCTGTGGCCCAGAGTGAGGCCCAGCTCTTTCAGATCGTCATCGCTCAGATGCGGAAGCGCATCGAGGTCGATGTCGTTCTCGGCAAAGGCAAGAGCGTACTTGCCCATGCCGAGGCTCTGAAGCCAGGCTGCAAGCTGTCGCTCCATGGAGTCTCGATCCCGGGATCCGTCCTGTGGCGGCCGCGCACGGATGCGGCTCCGCTAAGTTGGCTCCGATGAGACAGTCTGCCAACCTTCGAGCGTCAGGCCAAAGCAAGAGTGCGTGGGAACACGGCACTGCACCGGGCCGCGCACCGATATCGGCGGCGGCGCTCGGCCGGGTTCACCGGCCGGGTGGTGTCACTGATAGAGGTTGGTTCGGCGGAACAGACGCGAGTCGTTGCTGTTGACCAGCTTGTAGCGGCCCAGTCGGACCTTGTTCAGCGTTACGACGACCGAACGCTGGCCGATCGCCTGGAGCTGGGTGACGACGTACCGGACCATGTGCCGGGGTGTGCGGCGCCACTGGACAAGGCAGACCACCACGTCGACCAGACGGCCGACAATCAGAGCATCCGGAAAGGCCGCGATCGCCGGGGTATCGACGATGACCAGTCCGTATGTTTCCGGCAGATCGGCAACGATCTCCGGCAGCATCTCGAGAGCCCTCGGGATGTCGAAGAGGTCCTTGACCGCGATATCCAGGATGTCGAGCCCGGTGCGATGGTCGCGATAGAGCTTCAGCTCCAGCTCGCGGCCCGTGTCGATGACCCTTGCGGTGACATAATGGGCCGGCGCCGGGCCCAGCATCCGCGGTGCCAGATGTGCCCGACGCAGATCCCCGTTCACGACCAGAGAGCGGCGCCCCGACAGTGCCGCCATCTGCCCCAGGGTCACGGCGGTCACCGACTTGCCCTCGCCGCGGTCTGCGGACACCAGGGCCGTCCAGGCCGGGCTCCGGTCTTCGGCGGAAGACCGGATCGAGTACAACAGAGACTGAAGGGCTATGGTGTGTTCGCTCTGCCGGCCGCGCCGGCCCGACTTCCCGCGCAGCAGGGACCGCCGCCAGAACAGCCGCTGCGGCCAGATCGACGGCCCAGCAAGCGGGATGATGCCGGTGGACTGGACAGCGAGGTCCCGTCGGATCTCGCCGGTGCTTTGGAAGCCGCTGCGTGTGAGTTCCATGCCGGCTGCGATGCCCAGGCTGACCGACAGCGACACGAACACGACGGCTGCGAAGGTCACCTTCCGGCTGGGTGAGATCGGGCGCGTCGGCGGAATGGCGCTGGAGATGATCCGCGCGTCCGCACGTGCCAGTCCGACCTCCCCCTGGATCAGATCGGCACGGGTTCGCAGGATTTCGTAGAGCGTCTGCCCCACCTGCTCGCTGGCCTCCAGGGTTCTGAGTGGAATCTCGGCCTGGATGCTCTCGAGGTTTTGACGCGTGAGGTCGTCGACCTCCGCCTCTATCAAGGCGACCCGCTGTTCGGCCGAGGCGACCTGGTCGTCCATCGCCGCGACGAAGGCCCGCGCCTCGGCCTCGATCTGGCCGAGGACCGAGGACAGCTCGACGGCGGCATTCCGATAGTCCGGGTGCTGGCTGCTGAACGTCGCCCGCGCTTCGGCCATGGCCGCGCGCGCATCGGCTTCATCGTCCCTCAGCCTCTCAAGAAGCGACGTGGATCCCGACAGCTCCAATGCGGAAAGGAACAGGCCCTGATCGAGCGCTTCGCGAGCGCTTCGCGCCCGTGCCTGAAGCTCCAGAAGTTCGTCGCGCGCCGCAGAAAGATTCCCCAGGGTCACGGTCAGCTGACCCTCGATGAGATCCTGATCCAGCAGCGGGGGCGCCGCCTCCACGCTGCCGTCATCGGCAGGAAAGTCTCCGGGCGCAAGCGCCGCCGCCATACTGCGGCGGACTTCCTCAAGCTCCGCCTGGATCTCGAACAACCTCTCGCGCGCCCATGCCAATGCCTCGTTCGCATCCGCTACCCGACGGACGCGCAGCGCCTCCACGTAATAGCCGACGATCTGGTTCGCGACATAGCTGGCGACCCTTGGATCGGGATGGTCGAACTGCACATCGACCACGGTGGAACTGGATACAGGGCGCACTGTCATCATGCTGCGGAACCTTGCGACCGTCGCCAGTTCGTCCGCCGACAGGCCGATCTCATCGGGCAGCGGCGGCGCTTCGGTCACGGCCGGCGGTTCATCGCCCGCGGTCAGCGCCGCCAGACGGTCGCGCACAGGCTCAAGCAGACGGCCCAGCGGCCCGGTCCGTTCGGGCGGTAGCAATTCCTCAAATCCGATCCGCCGGACCACGCCGAGGACGACATCGGTGGAGGTGAGGATCTGTACCTGGCTGTTGACCGCCTCGGTGTCCACGGGTGGACGGCCGGAGATGCCATCGCCGGCCACCATCTGCCGTTCGTCTGGCGCCACCATGATCTTCGCCGTCGCCCGGTAGACCGTCTCGCGTTCCATCACCAACAGGATGCCGAGCGTCGAGAGGGCCAAGAAGAAGGTCGCAATCAGCAGCTGCCGCCGCCGCAGGAACAGCCATATGTCAAGCAGGCTGAACCCGTCGAAATCCTCCGCTCCGCCCGACCACAGTCTGCTTCCGTGCGGTGGCCCCATTTCCTCCACCGGCGACCGGTGCCGGCTTGTCGGCAGCTCCGACTGGCGCGTGATTTCAGTCATGCTGATCGCCTCTCGGACTTTCGTTTCTCGTCTTGACGCACGGCCCACGGACACCGGTCGCCAGTTCGATAACCTGCCTCAAACTCAAATCTGCTACCGAACAAATGCGTCATATCAGCGGCAGCATGGACGCTTGCTTGGAACTGAACGCTGCCGGTCGTCCCAGCAACTACGGCTGCGTCTGATAACCGCTGACCGATCGTCATGCCACTAGACGACGGCGTTTCGGCCCTCGAAACTTCGCCAGATCGATTTATCGGCCCCACACTCAGTGTCAGTCGCTCGAACTGATGAAGTGAATCCATCACAACTCCGCCGCACCGAGACTCCCTACCGCCCCATTGCCGCAGGCGCCACCAGCGCCAATTACTACAAAAGGGTCACCAATGCCAGATATGTTGATTCTGCCTCGCAGGATTTATTTAAATTTTGGATAAAAATATTTGGCTGTACTCTGACGTTCGCATCTGCGATATGAAGGACGAATTTCGGATCAGCTAAGGAAAGGCGCGTCGCATCGACCGGGGCCAGAGGCCTCCGCAACTGTCGGGTTACTGGTGGACATCATTGCACGGCAACGAATGAAACCGCTGCGGCTCGTCTTTAACGGAAAGTTCCTGACTGCCCCGTCGACCGGTGTACACCGCGTGGCGGAAGAGCTGATCCTCGCGCTCGACCTGCTGGCGTCGGAAGATGCACAAATTGCCGCACGGGTGACGGGGGAAGTCGTACTTCCCATCGGTGCGTCTCGCAAATTGCCGTTGCGCACTTTTCCTAGTCGGCAGACGGGTCGACTGAGATCCCAGCTTTGGGAACAGATGGATCTACCGCGAACAACCAACGGACGGCTGCTGGTCAATCTCTGCAATGTCGGGCCGGTTGCTGTTCGCCGCGCCGTCACCATGTTCCACGACGCACAGGTGCGGACCTCGCCAGGATCCTATTCACGAGCGTTCCGCACCTACTACCGGATGATCCAACCGGTGATCGCCCGTCGACACGCACGCATCCTCACGGTGTCGGACTTCTCCCGCCAGCAGCTGGCGCACTATGGCGTCGTGCGCGCCGACGCCGTGTCCGTGATCCACAACGGCGTCGACCACGTGCTTCGCGCAAGAGCCGACGCTGGCGCGGTTCAAGATCTCGGCCTGGAGCCCGGACGCTATGTCGTGGCCCTCGCCAACACGCAAATACACAAGAACATCGGTGTGTTGTTGGCTGCCTTCAGCCGGACAGAGCTGGCGAACCTGAAACTGGTCCTGTTTGGTGGCGGGGACCGGTCAGCCTTCTTGGCCGCCGGCCACAGTGTTCCGGAGAATGTCGTCTTCACGGGCCGGATCACCGACGAGCGCTTGCGGGGTTTGCTGGAGTCCGCACTATGCCTCGCCTTTCCGTCAACCACGGAGGGCTTCGGCCTGCCGCCGCTGGAAGCAATGCTTCTGGGATGCCCCGCAATCGCCGCCCCTTGTGGCGCGCTGCCCGAGGTGTGCGGCGATGCCGTCCTCTATGCCCCACCCGATGACCCCGCCGCCTGGGCCCTCGCCATCTCGTCCCTGGCGGCGGACCCGCAGGCGCGTCAGCGTCTCGCAGAGGCGGGGCGCGCGCACGCACGACCGTTCACCTGGATGGCCGCGGCTCGGCGGTTGCTGGACGTGCTGGAGACAATCGCTTGAATTCACAGCTGCCTAGAGTACCGAGCGAAGGGTTTCGCATCGCCGTCGTGATCGCAACGTTGGGTCGCCCGGAAGAAGTGGCCTACCTGATCAGGCGTCTTGCCGACCAGACGCGGCCTCCGGATCGCCTTGTTTTGTCGATCACACAGCGCTCAGACGCACCGGAGGATGCGCAGGAATTCTGGGGTGCGGAGATCATCATTGGCTCCAAGGGGCTGTGCGCGCAACGCAATCGCGCGCTCGATGCCGTGCGTGACGACTGCGACATCATCGTTTTCTTCGACGATGATTATGTCCCGAGTAGCACCGCGATAGCGGGTATCGCCGAGGTGTTTGCCACCTTTCCCGATGTCGCTGGCCTGACTGGCGTTCTTCTGGCCGATGGCATCAAAACCGCCGGTATCTCCGATGAAGAGGCGAAGACGCTGATCGACGCCTACGAGGTGCGCGATGGTGCCTCGCCGCCGCAGATTTTGAGTGAGCCACACGGTCTCTACGGCTGCAACATGGCGTATAGGGCCTGTTTGATCGGCGACACCCGTTTCGACGAGAACCTGCCACTGTATGGCTGGCAAGAAGATGTGGATTTTGCGGCGCAGTTGCTGCCCCGCGGTCGGCTGGTCAAGTCCGACGCGCTGGTCGGCGTCCACAAGGGCGTCAAAGGCGGCCGCACCTCTGAACGCCGCCTCGGTTACAGTCAGATCGCAAACCCGCTCTACCTCTGGCGAAAGGGAACGATGCCCTTCCCGTTTGCCGCCAATCTCATTCTGCGCAATTTCACGGCAAACCACGTCAAACTCTTTGCCCCGGAACCCTGGGTAGACCGTAAGGGCCGTGCCAAAGGCAATCGAATTGCCATCGGTGACCTGTTCCTCGGCCGGCTGGAACCGCAACGCCTCCTCCAACTCTGAGGCACGCCAATGCACAGCCACCGGCGACCGATACCAACGCTTTCGCCTCCTGCGGCCCGAGCCAAACTTTCCCAATCTCCGCCCAGTGCGCGCCCGATTTCGCCAATCCGTCCAACTATGGAGTGGCGCCTCCTTATCCTTAAGGCAGTTCCATCTTGCGCCAGCTATCGGCTGCACCACCGCCTGCGGGACCGATTGCCGTGACCATCGATTTCGAGAACCTTGCCCATTGCCTGAAGGACTCGTCGAGCACCGGGCGCGACGTCATATTCATTCCCAACCCCGGTAATGCCGGCGACGCGGTTATCAATTACGCAACCTTCCAGTTGCTGCAGAAGACCAATCATAACTTCCAAATCGGAACAATCGATGAGGTCTATCCAGGCAAAATCATCCTCTATGGTGGCGGCGGTAATCTGGTTGGTCACTATCAAACCGCAAAAATGTTTTTGCAACGAAATCACTCTATTTGCCATCAACTCATCATTCTTCCACACACGATACGTGCTTATCCTGATTTACTCTACTCACTTGGCTCAAACTGCACGATCTTTTGTCGAGAACCATTTTCCTTGCAGTATGTGCGAAACAACGTATCTCGAGCTCAGGCTGAGCTTTCACATGATGTTGCTCTCTTTCTTGATTTAACAAACATGAAGCAGGACTATGGTGACTTGCCAACGTATTTGCGTCTATCTGGCCAACGGCTGGCTGACTGGAAAAGCTTTGCCAAATATCTATTTCGTATGAGTTATTCTACGATTAGTATTATAGGCAGACAGCGCACGATGTTTGCCTTCCGGCGCGACATAGAGAGAACTCAGAAGGCGAGACCCATCCGCAACATCGACCTTTCAATCGCTATTCCATATAGGTCAACATCTTTCAAAGACACACTTTTCACATGCTCCAGTTTTGTGTCATACATTGATCTCTTCGAACGCGTTGCGACCAACAGGCTCCACGTCGGAATAGTGGGCGCGCTACTGGGAAAGCGTGTAGAACTCTCTGCGAATTCCTACTCGAAAAACAGACATGTCTTCGACCACTCACTGAAGCATAATTTCGAGACAGTGACCTGGGTTGACTGACGTTCCCGGGCATAGATTCGGCGCAACGAAGATGGTCTGATCTGCCGTCGAGGCGCGCCGGACGAATTGCATCCGGAATCAATTGATGCGGTCGAGAACTCCCAAATTGACCCGTGAGAGATCGAGAACGCGCGACCTGGCCGCCCTCGCCTGGGTACGAATGTTTTGACGGTCATTCACAAATGCCGACGAAATTGCCCAGAGCTTGTCGACAGCCAAGATTTCTTGTGTCGATATGAGGTATTCCGAGGCGATCGAGAAGTGTCGAAATAGGCCCTCGAACTTACCCTTATAGGAGAATCCAAGCACTGGAACGCCCATTCCAAGCGCAGCAATGGCAAGATGCATGCGACCAGAGAGCACGGCATCCAGTTGCCCGACCAGGGCCTTCAGCTTGGGGGCGGATAACTCCCTGTCGGGATAAAATACTGACTGACCGCATTCATGAGACAGTAACCTATATAGCGGATCCAGGCACCAAAGGTCTGATGCTTTTCCTCTGAAATCATGAGGTATCAGAATCACCCTCGCTTGCATCTCGGAAATGAACTTCTTTATCACGGTTGCCAATGATTCGATCGCCTTCGTGAGATTCGACCGATCACTTGGCGAGAATAACAACGGATGAAAATTCACACCGATCAATGTTTTCTCCGCTCGTACTCCTTCCGAGATCCATCCCTCTATGTCTCTCGGCAGCCTTTCGTCCGGCTGCATCAAGAAAGCAAGATCCGCCGCCAGCTCAGCTTGTGCCCGGCAGAATCTCGAGAAACGATCGTATGACGATGGGTCTCTCAGATAGAATCTGACATCTGAGCTGATGTCATCCAGTATTTCACCTAACGCTTGGAAGGGGTATTTGGAGAAGCTGAAGCCCATAACTGCCGCTGCCGCCCCGAGCCTGCAAGCCAAATCTGTCAGCACGATATGCCGAAGGCTGAAATTCGGATCATATGAGCCATCCAGAACATCGGCACCCAGAGTAATTACATGAGTTGGGTCAATTCTCCGGATCTCACGAAATACCTCACCAATCCTTGTTTCGCCAAGAATGTTGGCTCCCCGGATTTCCAGTTTCATGGCAGCGAGGCAGGCTGCGTCGCTACATGTGGCGACGGTGATCGCCGCATCTGGATACCTGCTCCTGATCTCCGAAACTATGGTTCGAAGCATCGCCTCGTCACCTTTGGAAGCCGTCAGGAGAAGAGGATCCGGCGGGATCAGGAGAAATCGCGGGCCTCCATGATCCGACGAACCAGCTCCGCGTTCTGCGGAGGGGAGGGCCTCATGTTTCAGTTTCCGCCAGTCCAGCTCCGTGCGTCGAAACTGCATTTCAAGACGCAGGTCACGGAGACCCGCCGCTCGCCACATGCGTCGCGCCGCCACATCAGCAGTCTTCAGAAGCGGACTGAGCATCACTCACCATCCCAGCAATTCGCGAGACAACTCGACATGGCGACGTACAAACGATTGCGAACTCAAGGCATTCGGTCCCATCTTGGCCTGCGCTCTGCGCGCCATGGCCGCTCTTCCCACATCGTCGTTGACCAGCGCAGCTATTTGTTGGCGCAGTGCTTCGGGGCTGGCCGCAGGGACGTAGGCCACTTCATCTTCTGAGAAGTAATCTCTAAGCCCGCCAACGTCAGAGCAAATAACTGGTAGGCCATAGAGCACGGCCTCTTGCAGTGCCGTAACTCCAGAGGCATGCAAGTTGGGCTTCAGCGGCAATATAGCGATGTCCGATCGGTCGTAGATGGCCGTCAATGCGGCATTCGTGCTGGGGGAGACCAGCGTAACGTTTTCAAGGCCACTAACCAGCGAGGTCTGTGCGCGTTGCGATACGATCGTCAGTTCGACATTCGGCAACTCGGCAACCGCGTCGATCAGCGTCTTCCAATCACGATGCACATCATTGCCGACTGCAATCAATTTGATCGGCCGCAGAAGGGGTCGATCCCGAACGGGCTTGACCTCCGACGCGCGGATCCCAAACAGTACGATCTCGCATCGGTTGTCTGCAAAGATGCGCTGCGCAATGCTCCAGTTCGCCGATGAGTGAAATGTCAGAATGTCGCCGCTGGACATCAGATGGCGCCACAGCCACCGGCGAGCAGCGCCGGTCTTCCGCCAACGGTCAATCAGCCAAACCGATTGCAGGATCAGCTTTGGACGCGGCCTCTTGCGGAGGATGGCCAGCAAGGCGGTAACGGCCAGACTTTGCGACTCCGTATGTGTCCAAACTACGTCGGCCCGGTACAAAGCTTGTCTGTTCCGCCAAGCGTGAACCAGATCGAAGCCGAGGAGAACGCGGATCGCCAAGCGCAGGATCCGGCCGAATCTGGTCTCCCTATAATCCTCCGAGTAAACGACGTCGCATCCCATGGCGCTGGCGTGGAGATAGCCATAAGCAAATCGCTCATTCACGCCAATGATCTCGCCACGATCGTATCGTTCACTCCAGTTACGGCCGCCAAAACCATAGGCAAGCTGGACAAATACCTTGATATCTTCTCTTTCGTCGATTCTGACGAGCGGAATTTCCAGCGGTCGGTCTACAGATAGCTCGGTCATTTTGCCATCCCGTCACCTGGCGGCTGCTGCAGCCGAAACGCCCGGCGTTGGCGCTTCAGCGTTTCATGAAACGCTGCTGCAACCGGTATCGACTTGCGTCCCAATCCCGGCCCGGCAGGAACGCCTTGGGTCAGGCGACGTAGAAGCGATCGATCCCGCAAGTTCAGAGATGTTCGGCGCAGGCGGGCCGGACATCCCGCCGTATCGGACCGCCACCCGACCGCGCCGCCATGGTGTTTCTCAGCGGGCGAAAGCAAGGATCTTCCCGCTCACCTGCGAGACCTCGCGCCGGAAGCGAGGAACCGCCGCACAGAAGCAGAGATGCATGAACAGGATCGCAGCCACACCCAGCAGGAAGATCGCCGGGAGGCCGCCCGAGGTAGGATCAGGCGTGACGGATCGGTATGTCCAATACACGGTCAGGGAAATCGCTGCGACTTCGAGACAGAAGGGAAGCACGATCCTGAAGAACGACAGGACGTGCAGCCCATCGTGCCGGCCCGCGAGCCAGACAAGCAGCGGCAGTAGAATTGAGACGTTGACGATACCCAGTATGAGTGCTGTCGCAACGGATCCGAACTGCACCCCAATCGCATATCCAACAAGCGTTACCGGCGCGGCTACCATGCCGAAGCGGCGAAGCAGGCCGGTGGAGCCCGTGGCGACCAGCCGCCAACGCACGACCGACGCCAGTGGCGCGGCAAACGTGATCAGGCCAAGCGCGGTGAGGATGAATGTCACCTCCTGCCACTGCGGCCCCAAGAGAATGAACGTAAACGGCTCGGCCAAGGCAAGGACCACGGCGCCCATGGGCACGGCTACCATCGCCGCCTGGATCGTCACGCGTTCGAAGGCCGCATCCAGCCGGTCGCGATCGTTCGCCACGCGGCTGAGTGCCGACGTCACAACGGCACCCAACGGTGTCAGCAACTGCGTCGCCGGCCAATGGGACACGTTGCACGCTCGAAGGAACAGGCCCGCCTGCACGTCGCCCAGTACGCGGCCGATCATGACCATTCCCAGGCCATGACTTGCCTGGGTCAGCAAGCTGAAGGTCGCGAGGTCTCCGCTCATGGCGATAAGGCCCCGCACCTGCCTGAGCGACCCCGGGCCGTCGGGTCGCCACCGGGCGCAGACGGCGCGGATCACCAGCATCGTTGACTGGCGCACGAGCATCTGGATGACGATTGCCCAATAACTCAACCCCGCATAGGCCGCGGCCACCGCACAGACGATGGCGCAGATCTCTGCGGCGATCCCCGAGGCCTGCAGCGTCCAGAACCGCATTTCCCGGTTCAGAATTGCCGAGAACTGCGAGGCGGCTCCAGCCAGAAGCGTCATCGTCGCCAGTGCCATCATGATCGACGACACACGCGGATCGCCATAGAAGGCGGCGAACAGTCCGGACGCCAGAATGAGCAGGACCGTCGCCGCGCCGGCGATCAGCAGGTTCGCCCAGAACAGTCCGCTGACTTGGCCCTGCGTGATGCGCTGCCTCTGGATCGTCACCTGACCCAGCGCGAACTGCGCAACGTCGGACGCGAGATACGAGATCGGAAGCACAAGTGCCACGACGCCGAATTCCTCAGGCGGAATCAGGCGGGCCAGGATTGCGATGGACAAGAGATTGAGGGCAATCCTGACGATCTGTGCGCTGGTAGTGATCATGCCGCCGCTGACCGCGCGGCTCCCGAGCCGGTTCTTCAGATGGTCAACGTCGAAGCGCCCGTCCGCACTCTCTCGCCGACCGCCCGACGGCGTCGCGCGCGCCTCAGACATGCCCCTGCCCCACGGAGTGCAGCGGAATGGGATCTGGCGTCCGCTGTGCGGCTGCGCGCAGCAACCCCATCGGGCCCTGATTTGCTCTGTCTGTCCCGGGCATCGGGACGTCGACGCCGTGCCCCGCCAATACGGCGGTCATGCCATCGACGAACGCGCCTTCGCTGAACTGCCCCGCATGGGCAACCAAGCCATAGGGATCGAGATGCCGTTCGATCTCATCCTCAAAGCGCTCGATGGCGTCGATCAGCCCATCGACGGTCTGCTCGTCAAACAAAAGGCCCGTATGACCGTCGATGACGGTGTCCAGTATGCCGCCGCGACCGTAGGCAATGATCGGCCGCCCGGACGCCATCACTTCCACGGGAATGATGCCGAAGTCTTCCTCACCCGGGAAGACCAGTGCCCGGCAGCGGGCAAAGTGGTGCTTGAGCGTGTCGAAGGGCACCTTGCCGAGGAACTGGATGTTGGGGCCTGCACGTTTGCGCAGCCGCGGCCCTTCTTCGCCGTCGCCGATGACGACCAGTTTCCGGCCGGATCTCGTGAACGCGTCGACGGCAAGATCGACCCGCTTGTAAGCCACAAGTTCACCGGCGCAGAGATAGTAGTCGCCGATTTCACCCCCATCACAGGGAGCGAACGCCGACACATCGACAGGCGGCGCCACGACAGCGGCCTCCCGCCGGTAATACTTGCCGATCCTCCGCGCCACATGGCGGGAATTGGCCACGAACTCGTCGACGCGCATGGAGTTGACGGCGTCCCATTTGCGCAGGCCATGCGCCAGAACAGGCATGATCGCACGCGTCATGAACCCGGCACCGCGACGGTACAGGTGGTACTGATCCCAGAGGTACCGCATCGGCGAGTGGCAGTAGCAAACGTGCACAGCGCTGGGCGGCGGGATGATGCCCTTGGCCGGTCCCGACTCGCTGGAGAGGATCAGGTCGTAGGACGACAGATCCAGCCCCTCCAGCGCATAGGGCATCAGCGGCAGGTACTTCTTGTACTGCGAGCGCGCTAACGGCAGGCGGGAGATGAACGTCGTGGTCACCGTGTGCGCGCGGATCGTCGCCGACACGCCGGCGGGATCGTAGCAATGGGTGAAGATGTCGGCCTGCGGAAACATGCGGCACAGGCTCTCCACCACCTTCTCGCCCCCGCGCATGTGGAACAGCCAATAGTGAATGATGGCAACTTTCATCGAACCAACGTCCCCAGGTTAGGGCCGGCATTGCTCAGCGGGTTGGCTCGGTCTCTGCCGAGCGACGCGTTCCACTGGCTGACGCGCCAGCGCATCGCCATCACCAAGCCGAACAGGAAGCCGATGAATACGCCGAAATCGGTCGTCGTTCCGGAGATCGAACCCATCGCCAACGACACGAGGATCGTAAGCTTGGCCGCCAGGATCGCCTCGCGCCCCACGGCATCGCCTCGGGGCGGCAATTTCAACAAGCAGACGGCGAGGAACGCCAGCATCAGCGCCGAGCCTATGACACCGGTGTTGCTGAGGATGGCAATCGCCCAGCTGGACGTTCGCGCCCCCCCCACGCCGACGCCGAGCCCATGTGTCTCTATGAACGCGGCAACCCCCATCGTGTTCCAGAACATCCGTTCGTCGAACGAGTTCGTACTGATCTTTCCGAACACCATGCGGTCGACGAAGTTGGTCACCGGCGCCAGCTGACCCGGGTCCAGCAGAAAGATGATCATGATGAGGAAGGCCGCCGAATAGGCGGTCACCATTTCCCCGACCAGCCGCCGCCGTTCCGGTCGCGATTGCTTCATCCGCACTGCCTGTCGCAGCCAATTGCCGGAGAACAAGACCAGTAGCGCGAAGAGCCCGACATAGGCGGTGCTCGATGTCGACAGCGCGGCGAGCACAAGCAGCAAGCCGACTACGCTGGCCTGAACCATAGGGTTGACCATCCGCGCATCGGTTGCGGACCTCAGAAGGAACAGGATGGCCGCAAACTCGACGCAGAGCGGTCCGAAGGACGACGCCTCGGGCATCAGACCGACGGCCCGGCGCGTGCCGCCACCCACCGTACTTTCGGTGAAGATCGCGTAGGTCGCGGTGCGGAATGGCTCAAGAAGGGACTGTGTTCCTGTGCGGGACGCCACCATCTCAAGAATGCCGGTGAGGCAGACGACAGCACCCCCGAAACAGACCGCGCGCACAACGACCGCCAGGTCCTCCATCCGCCGGATGTAGACGGCCGAAGCGATTGCGACACCGAGCGACAGCATCAGATAGGCGGCCTGGGTGAGGTTTGCCGAGGTTGGCCACAGTAGGCTGGTGGGACTGCCGCCGACCCGCATGGGAACCACCGTGACCTGACCGGCAAACAGCCGCGGCAAGAGGAACGCCGAGACGATGGCCACTACCAGAAAGGCGGTGAGCAATCCGAGGCGTTTCGGATCGATCGCAGCATCCAGCGCCTGCCGCGCCGCCTTCGGTCGCAGAAGGGTCTTTGCAACCAGGAACACCGCGACGACAGACGCCGGAAGCAGCGTCACGCCGCCGGTCATCTGAGGCGGAACGACCGCAAACGACCCAAAGGCCATGGCACCGAACAGCATGTACCAAAGCACCGGCCGCCGCGACACCAGACCCCACAAGATGAGCAGCCAGAAGACGGCCAGCGGCACGGCGGTCACGCTCGTGCTGCCCCATGACGGTGCCGCGAAACCTGGGCACAGCGATCCTGCGCGGTGGCCGAGTGCCCCGTTCCTTTGCCCGGGTTAAGCCCCGGGTAACCGGGGGATGGTACGAAGACACATCCCGAACCCGGAGAGTGGCCCGTGAATGACACAATGCTGGATCTGACCGAAGCCACGTTCGTCTGCCCCGGGCCGTCCGGCGGGTCCGCCGTTGGCCTGGTGACAAAGCGGCTCTTGAAGGCGGTGGTCGTGATCACGTGCGGCGTTACCATCTGGGTGGCCGCACTGAGCGCGATCCTCTGAGCCGAAAGGCCGACCAGGGCCGGATGCGGTCGCGGCACGCCGGTCAGACCCTGTCGGCCAGACGCGCGAAATCGTCATCGATGCGGACGATATCGTCTTCCTGCAGGTAGGGGCCGGACTGCACCTCGATCAGGTTCAGCGGCAGCTTGCCCGGGTTGGCGAGCCTGTGCGCGCAGCCCAGAGGCAGATAGATCGACTCATTCTCGCGCACCAGGATCTCTTCCTCGTCGCGGGTCACAAGCGCGGTGCCGTTGACCACGACCCAGTGTTCCGCCCGGTGATAGTGGCGCTGCAGCGAGAGCCGTGCACCGGGGTTCACGGTGATCAGCTTGACCTGGAACCTGTCACCGGTCTGCAACGTCCTATAGGCGCCCCAAGGCCGGTAGACCTGGGTGTGGTTCTTGAATTCCGACCGGCCCTCCTGCTTCAAGCGGTCGACGACGCTCTTGACCTCTTGCGCGCGGTCGCGTGACGCCACCAGCACTGCATCCGCCGTTGTCACGACGACCATATCGTCCGCCCCGACCACCGCGGTCAGCGCCCCGTCGCTGCGGATGTAGGAATTTCGCGTGTCGACGGTCATCACGTCGCCTGCGAAGGCGTTGCCCTCGTTGTCGCGATGGCAGGTTTCCCACAGCGCAGACCACGACCCGACATCCGACCAGTCGAGATCGGCCGATACGACCGCGGCGCGGCCGGTCTTCTCCATCACGGCATGGTCGATGGAGATCGACGGGCTCGCCTCCAGCGAGGGCCCGTGGAGGCGAAAGAATTCGAGATCGGTACGGCCAGCAGCCACCGCTTCGCGGGCCGCCGCGAGCACCTCCGGCGCGTGGGTTTCCAGCTCTTCCACCATGCAGTCGGCGCGGCACAGGAACATGCCGGAGTTCCACACGTGACGACCGTCCGCTGCATAGTCTCGCGCCCGTCCAAGATCCGGCTTTTCGACGAACCGGTCGACGTGATGGACATCGTTGCGGCCGTCGAAAGCGGCACCACGCCGGATGTAGCCATAGCCGGTTTCCGGCCCTGTCGGCTCGATGCCGAAGGTCACCAGCTTCCCGGCGGCCGCCGCGTCGCCGGCGCGATCGACCGCCGACAAGAAGGCCTGCGTGTCCGGGATCCGATGGTCGGCCGGCAGCAGAAGGATGACGGCCTCTGGATCACGCTGCAGCGCCCGCAGGGCCGCCACGGCCGCCGCAGGCGCCGTATTGCGGCCGACCGGCTCCAGCAGGATCTCGGCCGCGGCAATACCTGCCTCCCGCAGTTGTGCGGCGATGAGGAACCGCTGCTCCTCGCTGCAGATCACTATCGGAGCCGAGAACCGATTGCGATCGGCCACGCGCACGGCCGTTTCCTGCAACAGCGTGTGGCTGCCGTTCAAGGCGATCAACTGCTTCGGATAGGCTTCGCGCGAAAGCGGCCACAGCCGCGAACCGACACCGCCCGAAAGGATCACGGGCGCAACCCGCGTATTGTGCATCCGCAAGCCCTCCGATTCAGACAGTTAGTACGCGCCTCTTGCCCGCAGCACTGCCGCAGGCGTCATCAACAGGATGTAGAGATCGAGGATCGCGTTGCGGTGCCGTGCATAGGTCGCTTCCAAGGCAACGCGGCGAAGGTATCTCAGATCGCTGCGGCCGCTGACTTGCCAGAGGCCGGTGATGCCCGGCTTGACCGACAGGATCTCATCAAGATGGCGCCCGAAATTGGACGCTTCGGCAGCCACAATCGGACGCGGCCCGACAAGACTCATCTCACATCGCAGAACATTCAACAACTGCGGCAGCTCGTCCAGGCTGGTCCTTCGCAGAAAGTTACCGACCCGGGTCACCCGCGGATCGTTCTTGAGCTTCCGCGACGCTTGCCATTCCGCCCGCGCGTCCGGCGATGCGTCCAACAGCGCGGCAAGACGCTGCTCGGCGTCGACGCACATCGTTCGGAACTTCACGACGTTAAACGGCTTGTGAAACTGACCAAGTCGCCGGTGGCGAAAGAAGACCGGCCCGCCATCGAGCGAAACCGCAACCCCGACAAAGACCAGTAGTGGCAGAAGAGAAATCAGAAGAATACTTGCGATCACCACGTCGAAGCCGGCTTTGATCACGCCGTAGGTCTTGAAGCCAAGTGTCATGGTCAGTCCCCTACAATCCCAGACCGCAGTCTCTCGCAGTGCACAATAGTGTGCGTCACTGTATCCGGCGTCCATAATTCGTCAAGTTAAAAAAGTATAAATACTTGACGTTTATTCAAATTTTATCATTAACCTGAATTGATGTGATTCGAATGTTGCGGATAACCTTTGATGACCTGCACAAATCGGCTCAAAGCACGAAAAACGGAAACCCTGACGCACACCTTCAAGGCATGGCAACGCAATGTCTGTGATATCTGAGTGAGCGCGTTGCCCAGGTCGATGGTGGTCGCATCAACAAACGCAGTGCGCTCAACCTTCAGACAAGCATCGTCGTGACCGCCAAGCTCGCGGATTGACGCAGCGCTATTGTAAGCGATCACGGCCGACCGATCATGCGACTCTGGCTTCGGGCTCTCCGGCGTCGTTCAACGCCGTCTCCATCAAAATACGTTCCGCCGCGTTGCGCACCTCGGTGGCGAGCTCAGGTCTGCGAAGGCTGAACGCAAGATTTGCCGCGACCAGCTGCGCACGATCGCCGCAGTCGAACCGCTCGCCCTCCACACGGACACCGTGAAACGGCTGCCTGCCGATCAGCCGCGCCATGGCATCGGTCAGCTGGATCTCTCCCCCGGCTCCCGCATCCTGCCGGTCCAGTTCGTCCAGGACTTCGGGCTGCAGGACGTACCGACCGATTAGGGAGAGCCTGGATGGCGCGACCTCGGGTGCGGGCTTCTCGACCAGGCCCTTCGCCGCCACCAACTGGCCGTCATCGAAGGCCGGATCGAGAATGCCGTATCGGCCAGTCATGTCTGCCGGCACCTCGCGCACGGCGATCAGGTTTCCGCCTGTAGAGGCATGCGCCCGCAGCATCTGCTTCAGCGGCGGCGTGTCGGCCAGAAACACCTCGTCCGGCAGCAGCACTGCGAACGGCTCATCGCCGATGAACTGGCGGGCGCACCAGACGGCATGCCCCAGCCCCATCGGTTCCGGCTGGCGAACGAACGCATATCGTCCGGCCGCCAGTTCGCTGCCGCGGGCCTCGGCGAGCTGCGCCGATTTTCCGCGATGCTGCAGCGTGTGATAGAGCTCGAACTGCCGGTCGAAATGGTCTTCCAACGACGTCTTGCCGCGGCTCGTCACGAAGATGAACAGCTCGATGCCTGCGGCGCGTGCCTCTTCGACCGCATATTGAACGATCGGGCGGTCGACGATCGCCAACATCTCCTTAGGGATGCTCTTCGTCGCGGGCAGCGAGCGGGTGCCGAGCCCCGCGGAGGGGATCACAGCCTTGCGTACCGGTTGCACGTCGATGCCTCTCTGTCTTCGGGTCTCAGATAGCGTTCAGCGCACAACGCCGTGGCGGTTCCTCATTTTCAGGTCGGTTATGTTTTGGTGGCGCCGACGTCGGGATGATCCCCGGCCTGCAATCGCGAACTCTCATCCGATCGTCCGCCCCGTCGCCACTCCACACCTCGCACATAGTATTTGAACCGCGCTATCCGGCTCATTTCTTCATACATACCGCACCCGAAAGATCATGGGCACAGCTTCACCCGGAAAGCCGCCGGACGGTATCATAGATCGCCCCCCTGTAAAGTTATAAAATCTGACCATTTCATGATCTCTTAGATTTTTACTCTAGATTACCATAAAATTGACGATTTGTGCATTTAAATAAAAATCAACATATTAAGGTTTTCTTTGTCGATTCTGCGACAACTTGACCTATCAGACGACTGGTCGCATCGAGATCGAGGGTATCTTCTCAGGCCAATCGGCCGCCCGTCCGGCAAACGACTGGTCCACATGCCGGAAATCCCCAACGTTCATGCGGCTACTTGCAAATGTGAACTTACCTTGGGACAAATTCGAATATGGGTGTTAACGTCCGATAGAACGGTTGTGTTCCAGACTCACCGTCCGGTCGGTAGCGGCTTGAATTCGATCCGACTCCAGACCGGCCGCGAGACGCGGCTGCCGGCTATTCCTCGAAGGGCGCCAAGTCTCAATGCGGCACGGAATTGAGACGCCCATGCAGGACATCGACCCCAACACCAACCAACAGCGGCCCGCTGCGAACGCCGCGCTCGGCGCTCACAGCTCCCGGTTCGGGGTCCGAGACCATTCAGTCCGGGACGGAGAGAATGACGCGTCCTACGTCGCGCTGGGCCACGCGTCCATCGACCGCGATCACCGGCATCTGCTGTCTCTGGTCGCACGCTTCGCCAGTCTGGCCATTGACCGCGCACCGGCGGATGCCTTGGCTGAGGCCGTGTGCGACCTGACGGAGTTCACCAGATCGCATTTCGAGTATGAGGAGGCGCTGATGACCAGCGCCGGCTTCCCCGACGCCGATGCCCACCGCATGGACCATGCGGCGTTGATGCAGCAGCTAAGCCTCTATCTTTTCCAATTCTCCACGGCTGTCGAGGCGTCACCGACCGAGATTGTCGAGTCGCTGCAGGGCTGGTTCACAGGCCATCTGAAGAGATTCGACACACCGATGGTTCAGTTCCTTCTGGCGCCTGGAAGGTCCGGCGGGTCGTCATCCGCCGATGACGCCTCCGTGCCGGCGGACCATCAGGCCATCGCCGATCCGCCGATCGAATAGAACGCGAGATACGGCCCCCCGGCGGCGATGCGCTGGACGTAGAGCGCTGCCTCCCGCGCATGATAGTCACCCCACATGGTGGCCTCGCCATGGGGGATCGCAGCACCCGCCGGCACATGGTCCCATCCGTTCGGCCGATGATACTGGCTGTGCAGCACAAGGCCGTGGTGGTTCCCGTCTTCGCAGAGATAGGGCGGTGCCATCAGCGTGTCGACGACGGTCAGGCCCGCCGCCATATAGCGGTCGCCGCTGGTGTCCCCCCGCTTGGCAAGGTGGCGGCCGAGACGCATCAGCCCCTGTGCGGCGATCGCGGCGGCTGAGCTGTCGACCGGTTCCCGTCCATTGAAGGGATCTGACGGCCGGGCCCGCCAGTCCCCCAGTTCGGATAGCGAGGGCGCGCCGGTGTCCCAATAGGGGATGCCGTCGGCGGCCGAGTTATCGATGTAGAAGTCCGATGTCGCACGGGCTGCCTCTTCGACGACCTGCAGCAGACCGGCCCCGTGCGGAACGGCCGCAAGCGCCGATGGCGGCAGAGTGGCAAGGTACTCCAGCAGCTCGCCATAGCCGCAGATCGCCCAGGCGAGGCCCCGCGTCCAGGTGCTGAACGGCGCATAGCCCTGCTGCGTGCTTGGGCATCGGTAGGCACCGGTCACCGTATTGAAGATCGACTCGTGCGCGACCCGGCCGCGCAGGTCGTAAACGTCCCGGCCCTCGCCGTAATAGACATTGTAGCGGGCCGTGGTGACCGCATGCTGGGCCAGCCGGGCGAGTAGCGAGATGCGGGCGTCGCCCTCATCCATCAGCCCATGGCCCAGCTGGTAGGCCAGTGCCAACACGCGCAGGCTGCGGATCGTGTCGATGAACAGCGAATGCGGACCGTTGAACGACGGAATGTATCCCAGATCCTCCGGCAGCGCCGTCCACCGCCGCGCTTGGACGGCACCGCTGACCTTCAGCGCCAGCCGGTAGAACTCCAGCTCCCACTCGCCGGCTTCGATACGGCCCTCCGCCGCCAGGCGCAGCAGGCCGCCATAGGTGCTGACGTTATTGAAGCCGTGATCGTGAACCCCGAAATGGGTGAGGTGGGGCGCCATCACGTCGCGCGTGCGCTGTCGGCCCAGATCAAGAAAACGCGCGTCGCCGGTCGCGTCGAACTGCAGGATGGCGCTGCCGAACTGGAAGCCCTGTGTCCATTCGGTCCAGCCGCGCGTCGTGTAACGACCTTCGACGGTGAAGACCGGAGCGCCGCGCGCAAGGTCGAAGTCGCGCTCAATCGCGTCGATCTTCGCCGCGGACAGCGACCACATGCGCTCGATCTTCGGCAGGATGCCGGACGGCGTCAGTTCTGTGCGAATCTCCACGAACGTTCCCCCTGATTCTGGTCTTGATCGAAAGGTGCCAGGCGACGGGCGTCACAAGACGGGCACGGTCAGGCCCCCATCCACGGTCACCACCTGCCCGGTCGCATAGGGCAGATCGCCCCGCAGCAGTGCGGCGACGGCGGCGCCCACGTCCTCTGGCGTGCCCCATCGGTGTTCCAGCGCCAGCCCCTCGGCGAACAAGCGGTCGTATTTCTCGGTCACGGCCGCTGTCATGTCGGTGCGGATCACGCCCGGACGGACCTCGTAGACCGGGATCCCGAATTCCGCCAAACGCACGGCCCACAGCCGAGCCGCCATGGCAAGACCGGCCTTGCTCAGGCAATAGTCGCCGCGATTGACAGAGGCGACGGTGGCGGAAATTGAGGTCACGAACACCACGCAGCCCCGCCAGCCTGAGTCCGACGGGCCCTGCTCGGCCATCAGCCGCGCAACCCGCTGGGTCAAGAAGTATGGCCCACGCAGGTTGATGCCCATCAGTCGGTCGAAACTCTCCTCGCCTGCCTCCAGGATATCCGCACGCTCAAGCGGTGCGACGCCGGCGTTGTTCACCAGTGCATGCAGGCCGCCGAACTGCCGCCGAATCCCATCGACCAGCGGACCATGGTCTTCCGTCCGGGCGATGTCGGCCTGGAAATACGCAACCTCGGGGCCCAACCGTCGCAGGTCCTCCAGCGTCTCTGCGACCGCAGCTTCCGGCCGAACGCCACAGATGGCGAGGCGCCATCCCTCGCTTGCAAGGCGCCGGCTGATGCCGAGACCGATGCCACGCCCGCCCCCCGTGACCAGGGCAACCCGCCAGTCTGCCGCCATGAACACCCACTCTCCGTCTGCCGCTCGCTGCCCAGGACGGCGACCGGACATAGGGCGCCATGCACGGTAGCTGTTGTCGTCGGGCACAGAAGTATCTATTCATTGAATAACACGCTTTGGCGGGCGACCATGCAAGTGCCTTCGTCACCGAAGACAGCTTGAGCGCCCGGCGAGGAACGTGTGACGGGTCCTTTGGCGTCTCTGGGATGGGTGATAGAGTGACGGTTACGGTGGGGCCCTATCTCGCCGACAATGACGAAGAAACGCGACACGAACCGCGGCGTATGGGAGGGAGCGCTGGGTATGGCCAGTAAGCGTGTCGCCGTTGTCGGCCTCGGCATGGCTGTCGCACCACACGCGCAGAGCCTGCAATCGCTGGGCGATCGGGTCGAAGTGGTGGGCTGCTACAGCGGCAGTGCCGACCGGCGGATGGCGTTCGCCGACCGCTTCCACCTGCCGGTCACGAACGACCTGGATGCGCTGTTTGCCGATGACGGCATCGATGCCCTGTTCCTGCTGACACCGCCGACCACACATCTCGACCTGGTGCGCCGTGCCGCTCAGGCCGGCAAGCATGTGCTGCTGGAAAAGCCGCTGGAGGCGACGCTGGACCGCTCGCGGGCCGTCGTGGAGGCAATGGAGGATGCCGGCCTGACCTTGGCCGTCATGTTCCAGCACCGGTTCCGCCCGGTCGCGCAACGGCTGGCTGGCCTCTTGGCCGAAGGCCGCCTCGGCGCGCTCTTGATGGCCTCTGCCAGCATCCACTGGTGGCGGCCGGACAGCTATTTCGCGCAGCCGGGCCGCGGCATGAAGGCGCGCGACGGCGGCGGAGTGCTGCTGACGCAGGGCATCCACACGCTGGATCTGTTCGTAAGCCTGACCGGTCTGCCGCAAGAGGTCATGTCCTATGCGGTGACAAGCCCGCTGCGCCGCATCGACACCGAAGACATCGTCAGCGCCAGTGCCCGCTTCCCCGGCGGGGCAATCGGCGCGATCGAGGCTACGACCGTCGCCTATCCGGGCTTCGCGGAGACCATCGTGCTCGCCGGTGAGCATGGCACCGCACGGCTGGCGAGCAACCATCTGCATGTTGCACTCAAGGACGGCACGATTATCGAGGACGGCAGCGCCGATGCCGGCGGCGGGGGTGGCGCCGACCCCATGGCCTTCTCGCACGAGCCCCATCAGGCGCTGATCACCGATTTCCTGGACGCGATCGATGAAAAGCGCCCGGCCGTAACCAACGGCCGCGAGGCGCTCAAGGTCCATGCGCTGATCGACACGATGCTGCGCGCGGCCGAAGCCGGCCGGCATCTCCCGGTCCCCCAGGCTTGAGACGGATCATCCCATGACCGCCCAGCACATAACCCCGCAGGTCGCCGCCGGGCTGATCCCCGACGCAGCCGTCGTTTCCGTCAGCTCGTCCAGCGGCCTCAACTGCCCCGACCGGGTTCTGCAGGCGATCGGCGAGCGGTTCGCCAAGAACGGTGGCCCCCGTGGCCTCACCCTGCTGCACCCGATCGCCGCAGGTGACATGTACGGCATCAAGGGCATCGACCATCTGGCGCAGGACGGCCTGATCCGCACCGTGATTGCGGGGTCCTATCCCAGCGGCCCATCGTCACTGCCGACACCGCTGATCTGGCAGATGATCGTGGAAGACCGGGTCGCGGCCTACAACGTTCCCAGCGGCATTCTCTATGACATGCACCGTGACGCGGCGGCGCGCCGGCCCGGCGTCTTGACCCAGGTGGGCATAGACACCTTCGTCGATCCGCGCCGGCAAGGGTGCCGCATGAATGCCGCGGCGCGGGACGACATCGTCCGGCTGGTCGACTTCGACGGGCAGGAGTGGCTGCACTTCCGCAACATTCCCCCCGATGTGGCGATCGTGCGCGGCACCACGGCCGATGAACGCGGCAACATCTCCGTGGAGCATGAGGGCGCGGTGCTCGGGGTCATCGACCAGGCGCTGGCCGCGCGCGCCAATGGCGGCATCGTCATCGCCCAGGTGAAGCGGCTGACGACGGAGGGCTCGATCCCACCGCACCAGGTCCACCTGCCGTCGACGCTGGTGGATTATGTCGTCGTCGATCCCGACCAGCCGCAGGCAACCGAAACGCCTTACGATCCGGCCATCAGTGGCGAGGTGCGCCGGCCGCTGGAGAGCTTCGATCCTCCGCCCTTCAGCCTGGACAAGGTGATCGCGCGGCGCGCCGCCATGGAGCTGGCGGAAGGCGATGTCGTCAATCTCGGCTTCGGCCTCTCCGCCCTTGTGCCGGAAGTGCTGATCGAAGAGGGCCTGCACGGCCATGTCACCTGGTCCATCGAGCAGGGTGCGGTCGGCGGCGTGCCTCTGACCGGCTTCGTCTTTGGCTGTTCCGCCAATGCCGAAGCGATCATGCAGTCGCCGCAACAGTTCACCTTCTTCCAAGGCGGCGGCGCCGACTGCGCGCTGTTGTCGTTTCTGGAGGTCGACGGCGACGGCAGCGTCAACGTCTCCCGCCTCAGCACCAAGCCGCATGTGACCGCCGGTGTCGGCGGCTTCATCGACATCACCGCGCACGGACGCAAGCTGGTCTTCTCCGGCTATTTCTCCGCCGGCGGACTGAAGCAGGAGGTCGCCAGCGGCGCTTTGCGGATCGAACAGGATGGCCGGTTCACCAAGTTCGTGGAAACGGTGCAGCATGTGACTTTCAGCGGCCGCCGCGGGCGTGCGCTGGGCCAGGACGTCGTCTTCGTCACCGAACGGGGCGTCTTGCGCCTGACCGAACAGGGATTGGTGCTGGTCGAGATCGCACCTGGCGTGGATGCCAAGCGCGATATCCTCGACCGCAGCCAGGCCCCCATCACCGTGGCAACCGATTTGCGGGTGATGGATCCGCGCCTGTTCAGGCCTGAACCCATGGCACTGCAACTCCAGCCAACGCGCAACCGCGCGCCTCAATTGGCGGCAGCAGCGCAGTAATGGCGGACCAACCCACAGTCCTGCACGGCCGCGACGGTGCGATCGCGACCGTCACGCTCAACCGCCCGGCCAAGCTCAACGCCCTGACGCCCGAGATGGTCAGCCGGCTGCACGCCGTGCTGGACGAGATCGAGCAGGATGCCGACTGTCGCGTCGTCCTGCTGGGCGCCACCGGCGAAAAGGCGTTCTGCGCCGGTGCAGATGTGGATGCCTGGTCGGCCCTGCCCGCGGTCGACATGTGGCGTCGCTGGGGGCCGCTGGGCCATCGGCTGTTCGACCGGGTCGCCGGTTTGCGCCAGCCCGTCATAGCCGTGATCGGCGGCCTGGCCCTTGGCGGCGGGATGGAACTGGCGCTGGCCTGCGATCTCCGGATCGCGGGCCCCGCGGCCAAGTTCGGCCTGCCGGAGGTCACCATCGCGACCTTGCCGGGCTGGGGCGGCACACAGCGCCTGCCAGCCATCATCGGTCTCGGCCGCGCCAAGGAACTGGTGCTGACAGGCCGGCGCATCGATGCCGCCACGGCCGAACAGTGGGGCCTGGTCAACGCCGTGGCGCAGGCCGGCGAACTGGAGGTTGAGGCACGGGCGATGGCAGCACGCATCGCTGGCAACGCGCCCGTCTCGGTGCAAGCGGCCAAGCAGCTCGTCGATGCCGGACAGGGACGCGGCACCGGTGCGGTGCTGGAAGGCTTGGCCGGGTCGGTATGCCTGGCCACTCAGGATGCGCAGGAAGGGATCGCCGCGCTGAAAGACCGGCGCGCGCCCGAGTTCACGGGGAGATGAAGGCACTGTCTGGCCGGCGCCGATCAGGCCCGGCCATTTTGTGACCCGGCAGGTCGTCCGATCGGTCCGGGAGGGAAGCGAAGAGAGTCCACCAAGGAGGGAGTTTCACGAGATGTATCGATCCACCACAGCGTTGTTTGCGGCCACTCTGGTCGCCGGACTCGGCACTGCGGCAAGTGCCGACACGATTGAGCTGCACGGCGCTTCGCAGTTCGACGAGAACCACTCCTACACCATCACCATGCGCAAGTTCGAAGAGCTGGTGACGGAGTGCTATGACGGCGACATCGAGTTCGTCATGCACCTCAATTCCGAGCTCGGCGTCGAGCGCGACTTCTTCCAGATGATGAGCCAGGGCGTGTCGGTCGACTATGCCGTCGTCGCGCCGTCGCACATGGCCAGCTTGTCGCCGCAGATGCCGCTGATGGACATGCCGTTCCTGTTCCGCGACCTCGACCACTGGAATGCCGTGCTGGACAGCGGCACGGCCTTCGAGCTGATCGAGGAAGAGGTCCTGGGTAACGCCGACGTCCGCGTCATCGGCTATGGCGGCGGCGGCACCCGCAACCTGATCAGCAACCGCGAGATCACCAACATGGATGAGCTCACGGGCTTCCAGATGCGGGTGATGGGTGCGCCGATCCAGGCAATGATCTTCGAGGCGATCACGGCCGAGCCCTCGGTCATCGCCTACAACGAGGTCTACAATGCCGTGCAGACCGGCGTGGTCGACGGCCTGGAGAACGAGGCAGCCGGCATCGAGCAGATGAAGTTCTACGAGGTCGCGCCCTACATCATCCTGACGCAGCACGCGATCACGGTGCGGCCGCTGATGTTCTCCGACCACACCTTCCAGCGACTGCCGGAAGACCTGCAGGCCTGTGTGCTGGAGGCGGGTCCGGAAGCCGCACGGCATGGCCGCGAGATCGAGTCCGGTCAGGACGGCGAAAAGCTGACCATGATGGAAGAGAATGGCTGGCTTCAGACCGTGCCGTTCGCCGATCGTGACCAGCTGCTGGAGCTGTCGATCCCGGTGCAGGACGAATTCGCGGCCGAGCTCGGCGCCACCGAGACGCTTGAGCGTATCCGCGGCATGTAGTTGATGCCTTCGGGCCGGCCCCCATCCTGGTGGGCCGGCCCGTTTTCTTGTGACCGCCCCAGCGGTCGATACCCTTGGCAGCGGCCGGCCGACGGCCGGATCTCAGGCCAAGGGCGCGGGTGACACGCCCATGATCGTCTTCGAAAAACTGCTGGACGGCTATTACAAGGTCCTGCGCTTTGTCGTCGGCCTGATGATGGCGGCCCTGATCATCCCCGTGGCGATGCAGGTGCTGTCCCGCCCGCTGGACATACCCTGGATTGGCGAGGTCCGCTTCGTGCCGCGCTATCTGTGGACCGAAGAGGTCGCGCTGTTCCTGTTCATCTGGATCATCATGCTCGGGTCCGTGATCGCCGTGCGGGAGAAGACGCATTTTGTCGTCGACATCGTGCCTGAGCCCAAGAACGTCCAGTTGCGGGGCCTGATGCGCATCCTTGTGCACGGTGCGATGGGCGTGATGGCCTTCTTCTTTGTCGTGGACGGCTGGGACTACTTCCAGTTCGGCGGCCGCCAGCAATCCGACTATCTGCGCTATGACCTTGGGTATCTGTACTTCACTGTGCCCTTAGCTGGAGCCAGCTGGGGCATCTTCCTGCTCGAGAATCTCGTGAAAGACGTCATCATGATCGTACGCGGCGACGGCAGTGACGGGGAGGCCGACCGGCCCGCCAGGCTGCCCGATGCGGGGCAGGATGATATCGGAAAGGAGGCGTCGCTATGAGTGCCGGCGACGCCGCGCTGCTGCTGTTCAGCACCTTCGGCATTCTTGTTGTCCTGCGCATCCCGGTCTCTTTCGCGCTCGGCATAGCGTGCCTGCCGGTCCTCTTGATCGATGACCGCATGCGCCCGTTCATTCTGCTGAACGAGTCCTTCACATCCTACTGGTCGTTCATCCTGCTGGCGGTGCCGTTCTTCCTCTTGGCCGCCAACCTGATGAACATGGCCGGCATTACCGATCGGCTGATCAACCTGTCAAAGGTCGCCGTCGGCCATATGCCGGGCGGGCTCGGTCATATCAATGTCGTCGTCAGCATGTTGTTCGCCGGCATCTCCGGTTCTTCCACTGCGGATGCAGCAGGCATCGGCAAGCTGTTGATCCCGGCCATGGTCAAGCAGGGATACGATGTGCGGTTTTCCGTCGCCATCACCGCCTGTTCCTCTGTCATGGGCGTGATCATTCCGCCAAGCATTCTGATGGTGGTCTGGGGCGGCGTGATGTCGGTGTCGATCGGCGCCCTGTTCCTGGCCGGCGTGCTGCCCGGCATCCTTATCGCGGTCGCGATGATGACCACAGTCTATGCCTACGCGAAGGTGTACAAGTACCCGATCTATCACCGGTCAACGTTCAGCGAGCTGCTGCCGGCCTTCACCAAGGCTTTCCTGGCACTGCTCACACCGATCATCATCGTGGCGGGTATCGTCGGCGGTATCTTCACGCCGACCGAAAGCTCGGTCGTCGCGGTGATCTACACCCTCATCGTCGGCACGATGATCTATCGCACCGTCAACTTCCCGAAATTCGTGCACGCGGTGTACGAGACGGGCCGGTTCGCAGCGATCTCCCTGTTCTGCATCGGTACGGCATCGGCCTTCGGCTTCCTGCTCGCCTACTACAAGGTGCCAGAAGCACTGGTCGATTGGATTGCCTCGATGGCGCTCGGGCGTGTCGAAACCGGGTTCATGATCGCGATGGCCTTCCTCTTGATCGGCCTGTTCATCGACGCGATCCCGGCCATCATCATCCTCGGCACGATCCTGTTCCCGGTGGCGCAGAGCGTTGACATCCATGCGGTGCACTTCGCCATCATCGGCGTGATCTCGCTGGCCTTCGGGCTGGTGACGCCACCCTATGGCCTGTGCCTGCTGATCGCCGCGTCGATCGGCGGCATCTCTGTGGTCAAGGCCCTGAAGGATGTGGGCATCGTGCTGTTGCCGATGCTGGCCATCCTGGTGCTGGTGGTCGTGCTGCCCGATGTCATTCTTTGGCTGCCGCGCGTGGTCATGCCCCAGTTCATGTAGTCCTCGTTCGTAGCAGTAGGGATCGACAATGTTCGATGATCTGAAGGGTCAGCGGGTGCTGGTCACTGGCGCCAGCACCGGCATCGGTGCCGCCGTCGCCAAGGGCTTCGGCGCGGAAGGTGCACGGGTGGCCGTGCACTACAACGCCAGCGCCGACGCCGCCAAGGCGGTGGCGGAGGCCGTTACAGCCCTGGGCGGTGAGGCCCATCTGATCGGCGGCAACCTCAGCAAGCGGGGCGCGGCCGAGCAAGTCGTGGCCGATGCCGCCGATGCCCTGGGCGGGCTGGACGTGCTGGTCAACAACGCTGGGGCCCTGGTACGCCGGGCGTTGCTGGAAGAGTTGGACGACGATCTTATCGACCAGGTGTTCGACCTCAATGTCCGCCAGCTCACCCATGCCTGCCGGGCCGCAATCCCCCATCTGCGGCAGAGTGCCGGATGCATCATCAACACGGGCTCGATAGCGGGCCGGCACGGCGGCGGCCCGGGTGCCAGCGTCTACGCCGCGGCCAAGGCCTGGGTACAGAGCGTGACCCGCAACTTGGCCAAGGAGTTCGCTGCAGAGGGCATTCGCGCGAATGCAGTGGCGCCGGGCGTGATCTACACCCCGTTCCACGAACGCTTCAGCACGGCAGAGCAGCTGGAGTCCATGCGCCAGACCATCCCCATGGCCCGGCTGGGCACGCCTGAGGAGTGCGTGGGCGCATACCTCTTCCTCGCGTCGAAGGCCGCCTCCGGTTACGTCACCGGCCAGGTGATCGAGGTGAACGGCGGCCAGCTGATGCCGTAGTAGGCGGCCGTTGCGCATCACCGGCATCACGCCGTTCGCCTGCGGCAGCCCGGTCACCGACTGGGTGTTCGTGCGGGTGGACACCGATCAGCCTGGCCTGGTCGGCTGGGGCGAGGCCTCGCTGCCCGGAAAGTATGCCGGTGTGTGCGGTGCTGTGGAGGATGCGCGCGGACTGATCCTCGGCGCCGACCCGACCGACACCGAATGGTGCTGGCAGCGCATCTACCGCCACGCCTATTGGCGGGGCGGCCCGATCCAGACCAGCGCGCTCAGCGGCATCGACGTGGCGCTGTGGGACATCCGCGGCAAGCTGGCGAACCAGCCGATCCACAAGCTGCTGGGCGGGCCGGTGCGGGACCGCGTGCGCCTCTACGCCAATTGCGGCCTGGCGACCGAGCCCGACATTTTCCGTACCCGCGTGCGCGACGCCCTGGCGCTTGGCTATACGGCCGTGAAGATCTATCCGCTGCCGGCCACCGGCCCCCTCGCCGGCCCTACCCTGCTGCGCCAAATCGTGGCGTGCTGCGAGGCAGTGCGCGATGAGCTTGGCCCTGACCACGACTTCGCCGTCGATTGTCACGGCCGCATGACGGCAGCGGTAGCAATTGAAGTCGAAGCCGCCATCCGCCACACACACCCCCTTTGGCTTGAGGAACCAGTGGCGCCGGAAAGCCCCCAGGCGCTCGCGCGGTGTGCGGAGAAGTTCGTGATACCGATCGCGGTGGGCGAGCGACTGTTCACGCGCTGGGCTTTCCGCGACGTGCTGGAACGCCAATGGGCTGGCGTCCTCCAGCCCGACGTCTCCAATGCCGGCGGCATCACCGAACTGGCGAAGATCGCTCAACTCGCCGAGCTCTACGGCGTGGGTTTCGCTCCACACAACCCGAATGGCCCGCTGCAGACCTGGGCCAGCCTCCATCTGGCCGCCCACGCCCAGGCCTTCGCCATTCTCGAGCATCGCCACGAGCCGCCGCTGCAGGCCTTCATGCGCAGGATTGCGCAGACCATCGTGCAGATCGGTCCCGACGGCCACGCGGACTTGCCCTCAGCCGCCGGGCTGGGCGCCAGGCTGGACGAAGCGGCACTGGCCGCCCATCCGCCTGACCGGTTCGTGCATGAGAGCTTCCGCAACGACGGCAGCATCGGCGACTGGTAGATGGCCCGTTCAAGCGTTCGCCTAGGCTTCGGCATATTGCGTAGATATTTAACTAAACCTTCATCGATCGGATTTATCTCACTATAGGGGGGGGGGGGTCGGACCGCCGCATTCGTGCGGCGGGACGTGGATGGAACCCGTCGGTATCAAGACGGACTCTGAGTGGGGGAAAATGATGGTGACTTCGGCGGTTGCGCGCCTGACGCTGGGTCCCGAAGAGCATGCGATGACCGGCTTCTTCCTTGCCGCCATCGGGCGCGCCGACCAGATCACCCTGAATCATTCCGTCACGGTGTCGCGACTCTCAGAGGTCCTGTGCCGCGGCATGGGTCTGAACGGTCACACGCCCGAGATCGTCATGGCCGCCCTCTTCCACGATATCGGCAAGATCGGCGTCGAGGGCCGGTTCCTGGCCCATGACGGCCCGCTGGAGCCCGATGAAGTCCGCGCATTGCAGGCGCACACCACGCTCGGCGGACATGCCCTGTCGCGCATGTTCGAGCGCGAGACGGTCACGCTGGTTGCGTGCCACCATCACGAAAAGTATGACGGAACCGGGTATCCGGCAGGTTTGGCGGGCGACGAGATCCCGCCCGCGGCCCGAATTGTCGGGCTGATCGACGCCTATGACGCCATTCGCGCCAAGCGCAATTACTCGCCAGCCCGCACGCATGACGAGGCTGTCGCGGTTCTGGTCTCCGCCCGCGGCACCCATTTCGATCCTGCCGTCATCGATGCGTTCGTCCGCACGGAACGCGAGGTGGCATCGGCCTTCGCCGAAATCCATGCAGCAATCGACGCGGACAGCGCGGCGCTCCAGCACTAGACGGCTGAGCCGGCCCCGTCCTGGGGGTCTCTGGCCTTAAGGCGCGTATGGTTCCTCCCGAACCGCGTGGCAGCAGACCAGCTTCAAGACAAACAAAGGGCCGAACCACCCCATGCCGACAGGTGCCCACAGACCATAGAACGCGACCGGTATCGCAAACGTCATCACCGTGAAGGCCAACGGCCTGTGCAGGTAGAGCGGCAACCGGCGCATCGCGATCACCGTGGTCAGCGGCATCAGATACAAGACCGCCGCTTCCGCCCATGACCCGCCAAAGCACGCGACCACCACGAAGGGATGGACGTGCAGGGCCGTGAACAGCCAGGGCCATCGTTTGAATGCCTTAAGGGGCCCCGGGTCGATCGGCTGGACAGCGCTGTGGGTCGCCCGCTTCTGCGCATTCAGCCCATTTGCCGCGACGCCGCCAGCAATGTCGAATGCGATGAAGATGGCGACGGCCCATTGCCACCACGCCCAGGTGGGATAGGGAAAGTGCCGCCAGATCAGCAGCCACAGCAGAACCGGCGCGCCAACGCCGGCGACCAAGGTGATCGCCTTTTCCGCTCTCGTGGCGTCGACGCCGATCATCAAGTCGGGCTTGTTTGTATAGCGCCAGTCGATCCGCGCCTCGCGATTGCCATCCATGCTACCGTTTCCCCACAAATGGCCCCATATCGCGCCTGCTGTGACGCGGTTTCGGCGAAAAGGCAATGGACGGCGGCCGATGAGAAGCGGAACGTCAGCCTCCGCGTCACCGGCCCTTGGCGTGATAGGTCAGCGCCATGGCAATGCAATGCTCGAGCGCTTCGCGGTGGATCTCGTCGTCTACGGAAAAGACGATCGCCCGGTTGCCCTCGAACCGAAACAGGTCCGGATAGGTCTCACGGTAGGTCGACACCAGCGACGTCTGGCAATGGACGTAGAGCGCGTACCCGGGCGGCTTGCCCTTGGTCGCATCGATCCTGACTGTCGTTCCGACCCTCGGCGTCTCGGGCAGATAGGACGGTTGCCCCCATTTCAGCGTCTCGACCAGCCGACCCGCGCCAAGAACCCGCGCCGCAGTGTCGAAGATCAATCCACGTAGGACCAGCAGCCGGTCGCGTAGCGGGTCGGGATATCCTTCGAACAGGGCCGCCACGCGCACGTCCATGAAGGGATGCCCGCTCATCCGGCAGCGATGACCTCCAGCGCGGCAGCGATGTCCTCCGCCATCACGCGGTCGTGCACCATGGTCGGCACGCGCTCGCGTAGGGCCGTGTAGAGCGTGCGCAGCGCCGGCGCCGGTCTGATGCGCCGCAGGTCGAGCGCTTGGGCGGCCAGCAGGAGCTCTATGGCAACGATCCGCCGTGCGGTCTCCACGGCGAAGGCCGCACGCCGTGCTGCGATCGGGGCCATCGGCACATGGTCTTCTGTGTTGGCACAAGTCGGCACCGATTGGATCGCGGCGGGCACGGATCGGCATCTCAGTTCCGCCACCAGCGCAGCCGCCGTGTACTGGGCGATCATGAAGCCCGAGTTCTCCCCCGGCGCCGCATCAGGGTGGATCAGGAAGGGCGGCAGGCCGCCGTTCAGATTGGCATCCACCAGCCGGGCCGATCGGCGCTCGCTGATCACCGCCAGCGATGTCAGCGAATTGGCGAGATAGTCCAACAGCTCTGCTGCGCGCTGGCCGTGGAAGTTGCCGGAATTCGACGTCACCCAGCCGTCGGCAAGGCCGAAGATGGGATTGTCGTTGGCGGCGTTGATCTCGATCTCCAGCCCGTGAGCCACATGCGCGACGGCATCCCGCGTGGCACCCAGCACCTGCGGAATGCAGCGCAGGCTCAAGCCGTCGCGCAGGCGGCTGGGTCTGGGCGGGCCGACCGACACACTGCCGTCGGTCAGTGACCGCAGCCGCTCCGACGTGGCGATCTGGCCAGGATGCGGCTTTGCCAAGGCCGTGCGCGCATCGAAGCTGTCGTCGAGAGCGCCCAGAGCCTCCAGACTCATGGCCGCCACCGCCTCCGCGGTTTCGACAAGCTGCCGAGCATCGTGCACCGCCAGGCAGCCGATCCCGGTCGTCTGTTCTGTGCCGTTGATCAGGGCGATACCGTCGCGGCCGGCGATCTCTGGCAGCGGGATGCCGGCGTGGCGCATAACTTCGGCGCCTGGGCGCCAGTCGCCGCCTGACAGGCGCGCACGCCCCTCTCCGATCAGCGGCAGGGCCATATGGGCCAGCGGGGCGAGATCGCCGCAGGCCCCGACCGAGCCGAGCTCTGGCACGCATGGCACGACGCCGGCATTCAGCATCGCCACCAGAGCGTCCAGCGTCGCCGCCGTCACGCCCGTCACACCGGTGGCCAGCACATTGGCGCGGATCGCCATCATGGCGCGGACCGCATCGTCCGCCATCACGGCGCCCACACCGGCGGCGTGGCTGCGCAAAAGGTTCTTCTGCAGTGATACGACCGCCTGCGGCGGCACGGCGCGGCTGTCCAGCGCACCGAAGCCGGTCGTGATCCCGTAGATGGGCGTGCCGTCAGCGATCAGGCTCGCCAGCAGGCGCTCGCCCTCGGCGACCCGGCGCTGAGCCTCATCCTCCAACGCGACCGTCGCGCGCCGCCGGGCCACGGCCACGACGTCTCCAATGCTCAGGCTGCGGCCAGTAAGCACGACGGTCATGGGGCTTCAGTCTTCCAGCGACGGCAGGTTCAGGTGATGGCGTCTGGCGCAGTCGATGGCCAGCTCATAGCCCGCATCGGCATGGCGCATCACGCCCGTGGCCGGGTCGTTCCACAGCACCCGCTCGATGCGCTTAGCCGCGGCCTCTGTGCCGTCGCAGACGATCACCATGCCCGAATGCTGCGAGAAGCCCATGCCGACCCCGCCGCCGTGGTGCAGCGAAACCCACGTCGCTCCGCTCGCACAGTTCAACAGCGCGTTCAACAGCGGCCAGTCCGACACGGCGTCGGAGCCGTCGCGCATGGCCTCTGTCTCGCGGTTCGGGCTTGCGACGGAACCGCTGTCCAGATGGTCGCGGCCGATGACGATCGGCGCATGCACCTCGCCCGTGCGCACCATGTCGTTGAAGGCCAGCCCCAGCCGGTGGCGCTGGCCGAGGCCGACCCAGCAGATCCGCGCCGGCAGGCCCTGGAAGTGGATACGGTCGCGCGCCATGTCCAGCCAGGTGTGCAGATGCGGATCATCGGGGATCAGCCGCTTCACCACCTCGTCGGTCCGGTAGATGTCCTCGGGCTCGCCGCTCAGCGCCGCCCAGCGAAACGGGCCGATGCCACGGCAGAACAGCGGACGGATATAGGCCGGCACGAAGCCCGGGAAGTCGAAGGCGTTGTCCACGCCTTCGTCCTTGGCCATCTGGCGGATGTTGTTGCCATAATCCAGCGTCGGCACGCCCGCATGGTGCCAGTCCAGCATTGCCCGGACATGCAGGGCCATGGACCGCTTGGCCGCCGCCTCCACCGCCTTCGGATCGGTCTCCCGCCGTTCGGCCCACTCCGCCAGCGTCCAGCCGGCGGGCAGATAGCCGTTAACCGGGTCGTGGGCCGAGGTCTGGTCGGTCACCACGTCAGGCCGCACCCCGCGCCGCACCAGCTCTGGAAACACATCGGCCGCATTGCCCAACAGGCCGATGGACACCGCCCGACGCTCCGCCCTGGCTTCCGAGATCATCTCCAGTGCCAGGTCCAGGTTGTCCGTACTGTCGTCCAGATAGCCGGTGCGCAGGCGCATCTCGATACGGCTCGGCTGACACTCCACGGCCAGCATCGAGGCCCCGGCCATGGTCGCCGCCAGCGGCTGGGCGCCGCCCATCCCGCCCAGCCCGGCCGTCAGAATCCACCGGCCGGCCAGATCGCCGCCGTAGTGCTGTCGCCCCACCTCAACGAAGGTCTCGTATGTGCCCTGCACGATCCCCTGGCTGCCGATGTAGATCCACGAACCGGCGGTCATCTGCCCGTACATCATCAGCCCGACGCGATCGAGCGCGTGGAAATGGTCCCAGTCGGCCCAGTGGGGCACCAGGTTGGAATTGGCGATCAGAACCCTAGGGGCGTCCTCATGCGTGCGGAACACGCCGACCGGCTTGCCCGACTGGACCAGCAGGGTCTCGTCGCCCTCCAGCGACCGGAGCGCATCGCAGATGCGGTCGAAGCTCTGCCAGTCGCGCGCCGCCCGGCCGATGCCGCCATAGACCACCAGCTCTTGCGGCCGCTCGGCCACGTCCGGGTCCAGGTTGTTCATCAGCATGCGCAGCGGCGCCTCGGTCAGCCAGCTCTTGGCGCTCAGCTCCCGCCCCTGGGGCGCACGGATCAGGCGGCTATTGTCAAAGCGGCTGGTACGCTGGGGGGCGTCGTCGGTCATCGGTCAGGCTTTCCAACAGGGGTGATCAGAGCGCCAGGGCAAGGCGGGTTCCTTCCTCGATGGCGCGCTCGGCGTCCAGTTCCGCCGCCAGCCGGGCGCCGCCGATCGCCGTCGCGGCCACATTCGCGGCGGCAAGGTCCGGAGCCAAGTCGGCCAGAGGGTCCTGCCCGGCGCAGATGACGATGTTATCCGCCGGAATGTGCCGCCCCTCCCCGCCCACCGTGATGTGGATGCCGCCGTCGTCGATGCGATCGTAAGCGACGCCGGCAAACTGGGCCACGTGGTTGCGGGCCAGGATCAGCCGATGGATCCAGCCGGTCGACCGGCCGAGCGTGCGTCCGAATCCGCCAGGCGACCGCTTCAGCATAGTGATCTGGTGTGGCGGCGGATCATCCGGCGCGCCGCTCGGCTCCAGGCCGCCGGCCGCTTCGCCGTTTGCGGCGATCCCCCAATGATGGGCGAATGCGTCGGCCTCCACATGGCTGCGCAGGCTGTGTTCCAACAGAAACAGCGCCACATCGAAGCCGATGCCACCCGCGCCGATGATCACGACCCGACGGCCCGCCTGCACGCGCCCGGTCAGCACGTCGGCATAGGTCGCCACCATGGGATGATCGATCCCGGGGATGTCGGGGCGCCGCGGTGCCACGCCGGATGCCATGACGACATGCGCGAAACGGCCGCCCGCCAGGTCGTCGGTCGTCGCCCGCTGGCCGAGGCGAAGTGCGACGCCCGCTCGCTGCAGACGGTCGGCGAAATAGGCGACGCTCTCACCGAATTCCTGTTTCCCCGGCACGCGTTTGGCAAGGTTGAACTGGCCGCCCAACTCCGAAGCCGCCTCGAACAGCGTCACCTGGTGGCCCCGTTCGGCGGCGACGGCGGCGGCGGCCAATCCGGCTGGCCCTCCGCCGACCACAGCGATGGCCCGCGGCTGCTCTGCCGGAGTTGCCCGCAATTCCTCCTCCCGGCAGGCGTGCGGATTGACCAGACATGATGCCGGCTCGTCGATGAAGTAGTGGTCCAGGCATGCCTGGTTGCAGGCGATGCAGATATTGATGCCGCGCCGATCCCCCGCCCGCGCCTTTGCCGCGAAGGCCCCGTCGGCCAGGAACGGCCGCGCCATGGAGATCATGTCGGCATGACCTGCCGCCAGAATGGCCTCGCCGGCCTCCGGGGTATTGATGCGGTTGCTGGCGGCGACCGGAATGGCGACGGCCTCTGTGATCCGCCGGCTCGCCCAGGCGAAGCCGCCGCGCGGCACGGCCTGGGCAATCGTCGGCACGCGCGCTTCGTGCCAGCCGATGCCGCTGGTCAGCATGTCCGCGCCCGCCGCTTCCACCGCGCGGGCCAGCGCCACCGTCTCATCGGCCGTCAGGCCGCCTTCGACGAGATCGAGCGTGGAGATGCGAAAGATCACCAGGAAGTCCGACCCTACCGCCCGGCGCACGGACCGCACCGTCTCAACGGCGAAGCGCAGCCGGTTGTCGAGGCTGCCACCCCAGTCGTCGTCCCGCTGGTTGGTGCGCGGGCAGAGGAACTGGGTGATCAGGTAGCCTTCCGACCCCATGATCTCGACGCCGTCATAGCCGGCCTCCCGCGCCAGCTCGGCAGCCGTCGCGAAATCGCCGATGGTGCGGGCGATGTCGGCCTCGGTCATCGCCCGCGGCATCTCGCGGTTGATGGGGGATCGGACGGCGCTCGGCGCAACGATAGCTTCGTGATAGCCATAGCGGCCGCTGTGCAGGATCTGCAGGACGATCCGCCCACCCGCGTCATGCACAGCCTCAGGGATCGGCCGGTGCCAAGCGGCGTCTGCTGCGCTCGCCAGCATGGCCGGCTCATCCTTCAGCCGCCCCTCGAAATTCGGCGAGACGCCGCCTGTGATGATCAGCCCGGCTTCGGCCGCGGCCCGCTCGGCATAGAAGGCGGCCAGCCGTGGCGGCCCGTCGGCTCTTGCCTCCAACCCCGTATGCATGGACCCCATGACCAGACGGTTGGGCAGCGTAACAGGCCCTACCGTGATCGGCTGAAACAGATGCGGATAGGCGGTCGTCATCGGCGGCGGCGCATGGTCAGTGGATCTCGGGCTCGGACACCGGCTCGGTCGAAGCGAGAATGTCGAAATCGCACCCCTTGTCCGCCTGGGTGATGTGCCGGGCATAGATCGCCCCGAACCCACGCGGATAGGGCGGCGGCGGCGGCTGCCAGAGCGCGTGGCGGCGGGCCAGCTCGTCTTCGTCGACCAGCAGATCGATCCGGCGGGCCGGAACGTCCAGCGAGATTCGGTCGCCCGTATGCACCAGTGCCAGCGGTCCGCCCACATGGCTTTCCGGCGCCACGTGCAGCACGCATGTGCCGTAGCTGGTGCCGCTCATGCGCGCGTCGGAGACGCGGACCATGTCGCGCACCCCCGCCTCCAGCAGCTTCTTCGGGATCGGCAGTTGTCCCCATTCCGGCATGCCCGGTGCGCCCAGTGGCCCGGCGCTCTGCAGCACCAGCACGCTGTCGGGCGTCACCTCCAGACCCGGATCGTCGATCCGCGCCGCCATGTCGTTGTAGTCGTGGAAGACCACGGCGTGACCGGTGTGCTGCAGCAGGTGCGGCTCCGCGGCGCTCGGCTTGATCACCGCACCGTCGGGCGCCAAGCTGCCGCGTAGCACGGCCGTCGATCCTTCCGGGAAGACGGGATCGTCTATCGTGCGGATGACATCGGCGTCATGGACTTCCGCGCCCACCAGCGTCTCGCCCAATGTCAGCCCGCTGACGGTCAGGCACCCCATATGCAGCTTGTCGGCCAGCCGCATCATTAAGCCGCGCAGGCCGCCAGCATAGTAGAAGTCCTCCATCAGGTAGGCGCCGGAGGGCCTGATATTGGCGACGACCGGTACCGAGCGCGACAGCCGGTCGAAATCGTCGAGCGTCAGGTCCACGCCCGCGCGACCGGCCATCGCAATCAGATGGATGATCGCGTTTGTCGACCCGCCAAGGGCCATCGCCGTCCTGACCGCATTGTGGAACGCTGCCTTGTCGAGGATCTGAGGCGGGGTCAGGTCCTCCCACACCATGTCGACGATGCGTCGGCCGCTGGCCGTCGCCATGCGGGCATGGTTGCTGTCGGCGGCGGGAATCGATGCCGCGCCGGGCAATGTGAGCCCCAGCGCCTCGGCGGCTGAGGTCATGGTCGAGGCCGTGCCCATGGTCATGCAGTGCCCGGGCGAACGGGCGATGCCGTCTTCGATCTCGTTCCAGGCCTGCTCATCGATGGCGCCGGCCCGCAGATCGGCCCAGTACTTCCACGCATCGCTGCCGCTGCCGAGGGTCCGCCCGCGCCAGTTGCCGCGCAGCATCGGCCCGGCCGGCACGAAGAGGAAGGGCAGCCCCATGCTGACGGCGCCCATGATCAGCGCCGGCGTGGTCTTGTCGCAGCCGCCCATCAGCACCGCCCCGTCGACCGGGTGCGACCGCAGCAGCTCTTCCGTCTCCATAGCCAAGAAGTTGCGGTAGAGCATAGTCGTGGGCTTCACGAACGGCTCTGACAGCGACATTGCCGGCAGCTCGATCGGGAAGCCACCGGCCTGCCAGATCCCCCGTTTCACCTCTTCCGCCCGCTGGCGGAAATGGCTGTGGCAGGGGTTGATCTCGCTCCACGTGTTCACCACGGCGATCACGGGCTTACCGGCAAAGTCGTCGCGGCCATAGCCCATCTGCTTGGTGCGCGAGCGATGGCCGAACGAGCGGAGGTCGCTGACGCCGTACCATCGGTGGCTACGAAGCTGCTCGGCGGACTTGCGTCTGGAGCGTGCCATGGATGCGTTCCCTGCCCGGGACCGGTTCGCCCCGGTTTCGCGAATTTTCTGCAATACGGCCCTTGCGGCCGCCGGCCTGTCAAGTCAACGCGGCATGCGCCGTGACGATGGCGGCCAGCGCCGTGGCAAGGGCCAGCGGCGCATAAACCCCGTTCCAACCCCAGCTCACGATGCGCGACGGCCGTTCCGCCAGCCGCGCCAGCAACAGAACCGAGATGCCGAACGGCGACACGACGACCGTGGTCGCCCAGGCGGCGCCCAGTGCCACGGCGACGGCGGCGGCCACCGTGGGGTCGAGCGCCGCCTGCTGCAGGATGGCGCCGACAATGGTGACGCTGATGATCGGGTTGATGGCGATCTGATGCGCGGTGATGACGAAGACAGCCGGTGCCGCGATCACGGCTGCGGTTGGCCAGGCACCGAGGTTCAGCATCCCTTCCAGCCCCAGCGCCGGCAACAGGGCGGCGATGGCCGCGCCGATGAAGGCAGCTGACGCGATCACGACGATCTCCGGACTGGACTCCGGAAACTGATCGCGCACGACGCCGCGTAGACGGGCCCCGGTCTGGCGGATGCGGGATCCGTCGCCCTGGCGCTGCTGCAGCAAGATCCAGCCCAGCCAGAACATCGGCCCCACGGCCACCACAGCCTCGATCAGCCGAAGATCGAACAACAGCTTCAGTGCCGTGACCAGCAAGAGCAGCAGGCCAACCGGCACCATCAACAGCAGGACGGCCCGTCTGTCGTCGGCCTTGAGCGGCGCCCTCTCACCGGTACCGCCGCCGTCGCCCCCCTCAATGCTGTCCAGCAACCATCCGACGGCCGTGATCAGCATGGATGCCGCAAAGCCGAACACTGCCGTGTCGGTCCACACCACGCCAGGAACCGAGGTGACGATCAGCGCCTGGGCAATGGTCGTCGGCGCCCAGACGGTCGATGCCCCAAACCCCCGCAGCGCCGCGCTCAACGACCTCCGCTCGCGACTCATGGCCTCACGCCGGTTCCGGTCCGCCTCGCCGATGCCGACACGGACCACCGCGCTCAACAGGCTCAAGGCGCCTAGGTTCAGCAGGATCGTCAACAAGTGGCTGCCGAAGGCCAGCGCAGCGTAACGTCGCCCCGGCGGCTGGTGGACGATGATGCGGCCGGCCTGGGTCACCGTCGGCGATGTCACGGCAGCGTCGCGGACCAGGCCAAGCACCAAGACCAGCGTGCCGAGAAACGCCGCTTGGCTCAGGCCCTGCACCATCACCCGGGCGGCATCGTCAGCGACTGCGATAAGCGTAGCGGCAAGACCGATGGATGCGAGCAGCAGAACGGCACCCACCCGGCCGGCGCGACGCCATGCCAGGGCGAGAAAGCCGGCGCAGGCCAGGCATCCGGCGGTCGTTGCCCACGACCCCGAGTCGAGCAGCCTCGCGAAGGTCGAGACCATCATGGCCACCAGCATTGCCGTCAGCGCGCGCCGATGCCACCGATGGACCGCCACCTTCGTCCCCAGACTTTGCGGGCAACCCGTCGGATCCGTCCCGCCCAAACCTTGGTGCTGAAATGCTACCGCATGTTGCCGCAGCGGCGCCAAAAACCCATGTCCGACGGACGAAGGGCGAAGACACCGCCGTTCCGGCTCGATAAGCTCGACACGGCTGTATACAGAAGAGTGGCCATTGCTGTATACAGTGCCATCGTCGTCATTGTATGCAGGATGTGGGACCCGCACAGGCAACCCGCACCAACCGGTCTCAATGGCGGCGCCGAGGGAGGACGACATGAAGACCAGCCCCGTTACCGCCGCCGATCTTCGCAGCTCCGTCTTGGCCGTGCCGCCGCTCGCCCGCCACGCGGACCTGTCGCTCAACCCGGATGCCAACCGCCGGATGATCCGCCATCTCGAGAACGGCGGCGTGACCACGCTAATGTATGGCGGCAACGCAAATCTGTACAACATTGCATTAAAAGAATACGATACTGCATTGTCATTACTTGAGAATTCCGCGGCGGATGAGACCTGGGTTATCCCGTCGGCCGGGCCCGATTTCGGTCGGCTGATCGATCAGGCCGACGTCCTGAAAGATCGCGCCTTTCCCACGGTGATGGTGCTGCCGCTCGCTTTCCCGGCCACGCCGGACGGCGCGGCAAGGGCGATCCGCCTGTTTGCCGAGCGCATCGCCCGCAAGGTGATCCTCTATATGAAGACCGAAACCTATCTCTCGGTCGATCATGTGCGAGCCCTGGTCGCCGACGGCCTTGTGGCCGGCATCAAGTATGCCGTGGTGCGCGAGGACCCGGCCGTAGACCCGCTGCTGGAGCGGCTGGTGCAAGCCGTCGATCCATCGCTGATCATCAGCGGTATCGGCGAGCGCCCGGCGGTCGTCCACTTCACTCGCTTCGGCCTGGGAGCATACACCTCCGGCTCCGTCTGCGTCGCCCCGGCCGCGTCGACCCAGATGCTGCGCGCGCTCGCATCGGGCGATATCGAGACGGCTGAGACAATCCGCGGGCACTTCCTGCCGCTGGAGGATCTGCGCGACGGATTGAGCCCGATCCGCGTCCTGCACGACGCCGTCACGCTGGCCGGCATCGCGGATATGGGCCCCATGCTGCCGATGCTCAGTAATCTCGACGTGCAGCATCGGGACGATGTGGCCGCGGCGGCGCGCGCCCTTCTTGCCTACAATGGCACGATGATGACGGCGGCCGCTTGACCGGGGGCGTTGGGTCCCATGG
>JANQQD010000208.1 GCA_028285185.1 Anaerolineae bacterium
GTCGCCGCCGGGTGCATGGCCGGGAAAGGGACATGCCATGGCGGCGATCGTGCACTGCGACAGCTTCGAGGTCGCGCTGGAGACGGGGCCGGATGTGCGGGAGATCGACGGCGCGCTGACGCGCATCGTTGGTGCGTCCGGCATTCGCCAGGGCAGCGCACATCTGACGGCGATCGGCTCGACCGCTTCGCTCACGACGATCGAGTACGAGCCCGGGGCGGTCGCTGACCTGAAGGCGGCGGTCACGCGGCTGGCACCGCCGGATATGCGCTACGCCCATGAAGAGGCCTGGCACGACGGCAACGGCCACAGCCATGTGCAGGCCGCGCTGTTGGGTCCATCCGTCGTACTGCCGGTCCGCGACGGCAGGGTGGCGCTGGGCACATGGCAGCAGGTGGTGCTGATCAACCACGACAACCGCCCACGCCGCCGACGCGTGGAGGTCACCGTGATCGGGACCGCCGGTTAGGCGGCCCCTGCCCTAGTCAACGCCGTACGCTGCCCCTGGCAGCCAGTTGACCAGGTCGCCCCAGAGGAAGATCAGGGCCACGCCGATCAGCTGCAGGATGATGAACGGCACCACGCCGCGATAGATATGCGCCACGGTGATTTCCGGTGGTGCGACGCCCTTCACATAGAACAGGGCGAAGCCCACCGGTGGCGTCAGGAACGATGTCTGCAGCACCACTGCGAACAGGACGGTGAACCAGGTCAGCACCTGCGTCTGGCTCTCGAAGCCCAGATCCATCCACATGTCGCCGACAATGGGTCCGACCAGCGGCAGCACGATCAGGATGATCTGAATCCAGTCCAGCACGAAGCCGAGCAGGAAGACCACGGCGAGCACCGCGATGACCGTTCCGACGGCACCGAGATTGAGGCCGAGGATCGTGTTCTCGATCAGCTCGTCCCCGCCGAGGCCGCGCAGCACCAGCGCGAAAGCCGTGGCGCCCAGGATGATGGCGAAGATGAAGGCCGTTGTCCGCGTGGTGTCGCGGATCACCTCGCGGATCACCTGCAGGTTCAGCTTACGGTTGGCGAGCGCCATCAAGGTCGCGCCGAAGGCGCCGACGCCCGAGGCTTCGGTCGGCGTCGCCACGCCGAAGAAGATGCTGCCCAGGACCGCCAGGATCAGCGATGCCGGCGGCAGAATGGCCCAGAGCACACCCAGGAAGCTCTTGAGCGTCAGCGGTTCATGGTCACGCGGTGCCGGCGCTATCTTCGGCCGCAGGAACGACGCAACGACAATGTAGGTGATGTAGAGGCCGCCCAGCAGCAGACCGGGGAACAGGGCGCCGAGGAACAGGTTGCCCACCGGCATGGACAGCCGGTCGGCCATCAGCACCAGCATGATGCTGGGCGGGATCAGGATGCCAAGCGTGCCGACCGCGGCCACGGTGCCGACTGCCAACTCTTTCTGGTAGGCATTCTTCAACATCACCGGCAGGCCGAGCAGCGACAGCAGCACGACCGAAGCACCGATGATGCCGGTGGACGCCGCCAAGAGGACGCCGATCAGCGTGACCGTGACCGCGAAGCCGCCGCGCATGGCGCCGAACACGCGCACGAAGTTCGTCATCAGGCGCTCGGCAATGCCCGAACGGTCGAGCATTAGCCCCATGAAGATGAACATCGGCAGGGCGACCAGCACCCAGTTGCGCATCTGCTCCCAGATATTGGCCACGACCAGCGAGGTATAGCGCCAGTTCAGGTCAAGCCAGGTGTCCGGGAAGGTGTTGACCAGCCAGTCCTGCATGTAGGTGTCGACGAACACGGCAATCGCCGTGAAGATCACGGCGACGCCACCCAGCAACCAGGCGATGGGAAAGCCGGTGAACAGCAGCAGGATGAACCCGGCGAACATCGTGACGGCGAGGATTTCATTGAATTCCATGGTGCCGCCCTCCTACCGACCGGTCCGGCCGCGGTCGGACGACAGCGGCCTTGGGAACCGGAAGAGAAGCGCCGTGACGCGGCTCAGCCGCGCGACCGCCGCGACCAGCAGCAGGACGAAGCCGAAGAACAGGAAGCTCTTGATAGCCCAGCGGTAGGGCAGACCGCCCGGCGCGTCCGAAATCTCGTTCATCTCCCACGACCGGATCACGAAGGGCACGGCGTAGTTGACGACGAGAATGATGAACGGCAGCAAGAAAAAGAGGATGCCGAACAGCTCGATCCACGCCTTCTTCCTGAGCGAGAAACCGGTGTGCAGCACATCGACCCGCACATGCGTGTCGGAGACGACGCAATAGGAAAGGCCGACCAGGAAGCCCACGGCATAGAAGTGCCACTGCAGCTCTTCGAACTCGATCCGCCCTTCCCCGAACAGATAGCGCATCGTCACGTTGACCACGATGATCCCCACCAGGATCAGCCATAGCCAGGATACGATGTCGCCGACCTTCTCAACCCCACGATCCAGCAGAATGGACAGGTGGGTACGGGGCAGTTCGCGCGCGCCGGAGATGTCGTACTCGCGCGAGGCGGAGGTAGCTCCGCCCGGATCACTTGCCATGGAACGTCCGATCCCTTGTCACCAGTGGCGTGCGTCCCACGGCAAGGCGGGGGGCCGATACCGATCCGCAACGACGCCAAAAGGCGAAGCGCCGGCCGCAAGCGGCCGGCGCGTGTACCCGTTGATCGCTCAGAAGTCGCGCGGCAGGTAGCCGAGGCGCTTCCAGTACTGGTAGTTCTCGGAGAACGCCTGCTGGCTCTCATAGACGCGCGCGAAGTCTTCGTCGTTCGCCGCCTCTTCTGCCAGAACCTCGTTGGCCGTCTCCTGCAGCTGGCGCAGGATCTCTTCAGGCAGGCTGATGGCGGTCACACCGATGTCCGGGAACCCGGCGATGATCTCACCCTGCCAGGCTTCGGAGGCCGCGATGTTGCGCGTCACACCGGCCATGCAAGCCATGTTGAGCATGGCCTGGTCCGCTTCCGGCAGCGCGTTCCACTCGTCGAGATTGACGATCACGTGGAAGGCCGTGAACGGCTGGTGCCAGCCCGGATAATAGTTGTACGAGGCGATCTGGTTGAAGCCGAGCCGCTGGTCGACGATCGGCAGCGAGAACTCGCTGGCATCGATGGCGCCACGCTCCAGCGCCTGGAAGATCTCACCGCCCGGAAGCATGGTGACCGAGGCGCCCAACGCCTGCAGCACGCGGCCGCCCAGGCCGGCGAAGCGGATCTTCAGGCCCTCGAAGTCTTCGATCGACGTGATCTCTTCCTTGAACCAGCCGGCCGTCTCGGGCCCGGTCATGCCGCAATAGATCGGGTGGACGTTCTGGGCGTGGTACACTTCCTCAGCCAAGGTCTGGCCATCGGCGTAGTACCACCAAGCCGTGTACTCCCACGGCTCCATCCCGAACGGCACGGCGCCGAACAGCGGCGATGACGGAATACGGCCCTGGTCGTAGCCCAGCCAGTTATAGCCGGCCTGCACCTGGCCGGTGCCTACCGCCTCGGTCAGTTCCAGCGCGGGCACCATCTCGCCGGGCTCGACAACGCGAAGGTCGATGCGCCCATCCGACGCGGTACGCAGCATGTCGGCCACGAACGGCATGTTGTCGCCCAAAGCGGGCAGGCTGCTCGGGAAAGCGATCGGCACGCGCCAGCGCACGCGATCCTGAGCTTCTGCGCTGTCGATGACCATGCCGCATGCCATGCCGCCCGCGATCGCCGCGACGGCTGCCATGCGTACTGCCATGCCCTGTTCGTTCTTCTTCATCTTGGAAAGATCCTCCCAGATTGTGCCTGAGGTTGAGATTTGCGCCGACCTCCAATTTCATATCCAAAGATCGAAGTCCGGTGTTCGACACCGACACACCAGAAAGCGATCATGTTGATCGACGCTTACAAGAAACGCGGCCAAGACTATAGTCGATCCGTAGCAGTGCGAAACCGTTTTCATGGACAGGCTTGATCCATCTCAAGTCAGGTTGATCTATGTCAACCTGAACTGTCCAGTTACAAATCTGCGATGACAGATCCACATTGCATACTGCGGTGGCGGAACTGCGATACCGACTTGAGGCAACGGCAATGGTTGATGAAAGGGCGCGAACCCTGCCCCTGACCATGACCCACTGGGGTGCTTACCGAGTGGAAACGGACGGCCGACGGCCGCGCCGGCTGCTGCCATTCGAGCGGGACAACGAACCGTCGCCGATCGGCATTTCCATGGCCGACGGCCTCTATCACCCCTGTCGCATCGACCGGCCGATGGCGAGGCGGGGCTGGCTGGAGGGTGGGTCGGGCACCCGCGGCGCGGACACCTTCGTTCCGCTCGACTGGGAGGCTGCGACCGATCTCGCGGCCCGCGAACTGGACCGCGTTCGCCGCGACCACGGCAATCAGGCAATCTTCGCCGGATCCTATGGGTGGGCCAGTGCCGGGCGGTTTCACCATGCACAGAGCCAGATCCACCGGTTCATGAACCTGATCGGCGGATACACCCGCTCGGTCGACACCTACAGCCATGCGGCAGGCGAGGTTCTGGTGCCGCATATTCTGGGCCTGGCTTTCGGCGAGATGCAGGTCGCGCAGACTTCCTGGCCCGTGATCGCGGAGCACACACGCCTGATGGTCTGCTTCGGCGGCGTGCCGTTGAAGAACGCCCAGGTCTCTTCAGGCGGGATCGGCAGCCATTCGGCCGCCGCCTGGGGCTTGGCGGCTCGCCGAGCGGGAACGCGGTTCGTCAATATCGGGCCTGTGCGCGACGATCTGGCGGAGGGTCTTGAGGCAGACTGGCTGCCGCTCAGGCCCAACACCGACACGGCGCTGATGCTGGGTCTGGCCCACACCGTGTGGACGGAGGGCCTGGCCGACCGCAGCTTCCTCGACCGGTACACGGTCGGCATGGACCGCTTCCTGCCCTATCTTCTGGGAGAGCGGGACGGGCAGCCGAAGAGTGCGGATTGGGCCGCCCGTATCACCGGCCTTGCCGCGGAGCGGATCACCGCACTTGCCCGCAGCATGGCGGCGACGCGGACGATGATCTCGGTCGCTTGGTCCGTGCAGCGCGCCGACCATGGAGAGCAGCCGTACTGGATGGCCATCGTGCTGGCCGCCATGCTGGGCCAGATCGGGCTTCCGGGCGGGGGCATCGGCTTCGGATACGGCGCCGTCGGCACGGTGGGCAACGGCCGGCGGCGGGTCCGCGCGCCGCACCTGCCCCGCCCGAACAACCCGGTGGCCACCTTTATCCCGGTCGCGCGGATCACCGACATGCTGCTGCATCCAGGTGAGCCGTTCGACTATGACGGTCAGCGGCTGACCTATCCGGATATCCGCCTGGTCTACTGGTGCGGCGGCAATCCCTTCCACCACCACCAGGATCTGAACCGCCTGGTTAAGGCCTGGCAGCGCCCTGAAACCGTGATCGTGCACGAACCGTTCTGGAACGCGCTGGCGCGCTTCGCGGATTTGGTCTTGCCGGTGACGACACCGCTGGAGCGCGACGACATCGGCGGTTCGGCGGCCGACCCCTATCTGATGCCCATGCGCCGCGTCGCCGATCCGCCCGGCGAGGCTCGCAGCGACTACGCCGCATTTGCCCAGATCGCGGACAAGATGAATTGCGGTCCCGCCTTCACCGAAGGTCGGGACGAGCGCGCCTGGCTGGAGGAGATCTACGAACGGTTCCGCCAGCAGTCGAACTCCCTGCCCGATTTCGAGACGTTCTGGCAGTCGGACTATCTGATCCACGCCGCCGATGACGCCGTTGCGATCCAGCAGACCTTCCTCTCCGATTTCCGAGATGATCCGGCCGCAAACCCACTCAGCACGCCGTCGGGCCGCATTGAGATCTTCTCTGAGACTATCCACGGATTCGGCTACGAAGACTGTCCCGGCCACCCGGTCTGGCTTGAACCCTACGAATGGCTGGGCGGTGAGGCGGCGACACGTTTCCCGCTGCATCTTATCTCAAACCAGCCGCGCACCCGCCTGCACAGCCAGTGGGACCACGGCAGCGTCTCGGTTGCCAGCAAGGTCAAAGGCCGCGAACCGGTGCGGATCCACCCGAACGACGCGCGCGCCCGTGGCATCTCCGATGGCGACATCGTCCGCGTATTCAACGATCGCGGCGCATGCCTGGCCGGCGCGGTGGTCAGCGACCGGCTGCGGGTCGGTGTCGTCGAACTGGCGACGGGGGCTTGGTTCGATCCAAGCGATGCGGCACAGCCGGGCAGCCTGGAGCGGCACGGCAATCCCAATGTCCTGACCCGCGATATCGGCACGTCACGGCTGGCGCAAGGACCCACGGCGCAGACCTGCCTGGTGGAGATCGAACGCTACAACGCCCCTGCCCCGGCCGTGCGCGCCTTCGATCCACCGCCGATCGAAGGCGACGCGACGCGACGCTGAGCGATCAGAAGAGACCTTCGGGGTCCAGTCCCATCAGCAGCCAGTCTTCGTAGCCCGCGCCTGAGCTGGTTGTGTAGCCCACCACCAGCAGGCTGCCGTCGGCGCGGCGGACCAGCCCGGTCGGCCGGTCCCAGGCGGCCCCGCCGTAGATGCGTTCCCACCGCAGGCTGCCGTCTTCGACCTCGAGGCCCATCAGCCAGACATCGCTGCTGCCGGCACCGCGTCCGTCCGTCGCCGCCGCAACAACAAGCTCGCCCGAGGGCCCGCCGACGATCGCCCAAGCAGGGTCGTTGCCGCCGCCGTCCAGGATCCGCTGCCAGATCACACTCCCGTCGGCGTCGAGGCGCAGCACCCAGGTATCGAGCGACATGCGCGCGCCCGGCTGCGTGATGCCCAGAACAGCGATGGAGCCGTCGGCAAGTTCTACTATGCCCGTCCCGGCGTCGAACACCGAGCGGTCGAAGCTGCGCTGCCATCGGACCAGGCCATCGCCGTCCAGCCGTGCGGCCCAGAGGTCAAATCCGCCGACTGGTGAGCTGTGATGACCGACGACCAGGATGTCGCCGTCGGCCGCCATTGCGACGGAGGACGCCCCATCGGTGCCGGCGCCGCCGAGGGTCTGCTCCCATAAAATCGACCCCAAGGCGTCCAGCCGCAGAATCGAGACGTCGCGGCCCTGGCCGGCCGTTTGGCTTGCGAACCCGACGACGACGAAGCCGTCATCGTCGATCGCCGTGGCGCCCCGTGCGCGGTCGTTCCCTGGTCCGCCGTGGACCAGCCGCCATAGGGTGGAGCCGTCTGAGCCCAGCCGTGCCGCCCAGAGGTCGCTTTCTCCTGCGCCTTCCGACCGGGTCTGACCGACGACCAGAGCGCCGGCGTCGGCCGCCGCGGCCACGCCCAGCGCTTGCTCCGTCTCCCAGCCGCCGAAGACCCTGCGCCACACCGCGCCGCCGCTGCTGTCGAGGCGCAGGACCAGGGCGTCATCGCGCATCTGCCCCGGCGCCCGCGTCGTCCCGACGGCCATGGCGCCTCCATCGCTCAGTGTCGCTACGGCATAAGCCTTGTCGACACCGTGGCCACCATGGGTGCGCTGCCAGGTGCAGTGCTCCAGCGTCGGATCGCACATGGCCGGCACGGCCAGTGCCATCTGGTCGGTGACCGCATCGCTATCGGTCTCGGTCTCAGAAACTGGGCTGGCTCCGGCAGTGGAAACCGCCAAAGCCAGTGAACTCGCTAAGATCGAAAGCCGCAGCAATTCGGTCACCTCCCTCTGGATGGTTGGGTAGGCGATGAATGTTACGGATTTGTGACAAAGAAAACCACACGTAATTTAGGTATCTACACATATACGATGGGTGGTGCCCGTCGCGGCTGTGCGCCCGTCAGCGCCGCCCAGGCGCTCGCGGCAATCGCCCTGTAAGCCAAGGCGTGCGGCCCCTCCGGTTCACCCACTACGATGGGCTGGCCGCCGTCCGACGTCTCGCGGATCACGATGTCCAGCGGGATCTCACCCAGAAATTCCATGCCGAGGCGCGCGGCCTCTTGGCGTGCCCCGCCATGGCCGAAGATGTCCGTCTGGTGGCCGCAGTTGGGGCACATGAAGTAAGACATGTTCTCCACGATGCCGAGCACGGGCACATCGACTTTTCTGAACATGTTCAAGCCCTTGCGGGCGTCCAAGAGGGCTATATCCTGGGGGGTGGAGACGATCACGGCGCCCGAAAGCGGCACCTGCTGCGCCATGGTAAGCTGCGCGTCACCGGTGCCCGGCGGCAGATCGACCACCAATACGTCCAGTTCACCCCAGTTCACGTCGCGAATCATCTGGGTGATGGCGCTCTGAACCATGGGTCCGCGCCAGATCATCGGCGTTTCTTCTTCGATCATGAAGCCGATCGACATCACCGGAATGCCGTAATTGCGCATCGGCTCCAGCGTCTTTCCGTCGCGGGTGGTCGGCTTTCCGGAAAGCCCCATCATGCGCGGCATCGACGGTCCGTAGATATCCGCATCCAGAAGGCCGGCCCGGTGACCGTTTGCCGACAGCGCCAGCGCAAGGTTGGCTGCGGTGGTCGACTTGCCGACGCCACCCTTGCCCGAGGCCACGGCGACGACGTGGCGGATGCCGGGAAGCTCGATCCGCTGGCCGGCCGCAGCGCGGCCACCGCCGACAGGAGACGGACCTTGCGGCTGCGGCTGGCCCCGATCGGGCGCGCGCTCAGCGGTCAGGACGGCGGTGACGGAGAGAACGCCCGGTACCTTGCGCACTGCCAGCTCCGCCGCTGACCGAACCGGCTCGAAGGCCGCGCCGCGCCTGGGATCGACTTCGATGGAGAACAGCACGTGACCGTCGCGCACCGTGGGCTCGGACACCATGCCCAGCGACACGATATCCTGGCCCCGATCGGGATCGCCGACGCCGCCGAGTGCGGCCATCACCTGCTCTTTGGTTACCTGTGTCACGGTTGAAAACTCCGTCCTGTCCCCCAAATTCGGTGCATCACGGCTGGCTTTGGGATTAGCCCCGACCGTCATGTATAACTGGCCACTGGGTTCGAAAAGCGCCAGTCAGGTGTGGTGACCGGCCACCACGTTCTTAGCAGGGAATGTTGCACATATGCCTTGGAGCCAGCAGGGAGGGGGCGGTGGCCCCTGGGGATCGTCCGGTGGGGGCGGCGGTAACCCGTGGGGAGGTCGCCCAGGTGGCGGCGGTGGAGGTAGCGGTGGCGGCGGCGGGCCAACCCCGCCCGATCTGGAAGAGATGCTGCGCCGCAGCCAGGATCGGTTCAAAAAGGTCATGCCCAGCGGGCTGGGCGGCGGGCGCGGTATCCTGATCGGTGTCGTCGTCGTCGTCCTGATTTGGCTCGCCACTGGCTTTTATCGCGTGCAGCCGGACCAGCAGGGCGTGGTCCTGCGATTCGGCGAGTACGTTCGCGACAGCGGGCCGGGACTGCACTATCACTTCCCCTCACCGATCGAGTCGGTATTGCGGCCGTCCGTGACCACGGTGAACCGCATCGATATCGGGTTCACCGGAGAGGGCGCGGCACGCACGGGTGCGCAGAGTCGCGATATCCCCGGCGAAAGCCTGATGCTGACGGGCGACGAGAACATCATCGACATCGACTTCACGGTGCTGTGGCGCATCAACAACGCACGCGACTTCCTGTTCAATGTCCGCAACCCGGAAGAAACGGTCCGGGCGGTCGCGGAAAGCGCGATGCGTGAGATTATCGGCCGCACTGACATTCAGCCCGCTCTCAGCGAGGCGCGCGGTCAGATCGAACAGCAGACACGGCAGTTGATCCAGGGCGTTCTCGACGAATACGGTGCCGGTATCGAAATCACCGAGGTGCAGCTGCAGAGCGTCGATCCGCCCGGCGAAGTGATCGACGCGTTCAGCGAAGTGCTAAGGGCGCGTCAGGATCTGGAAACGGCCAGCAACGAGGCGCGTGCCTACTACAACCAGAAGACCCAGCAGGCCGAAGGTGAGGCGTTCGGCCTCGTCCAGGAGGCGATCGCCTACCGCGCCGAGATCGTGGCTCTGGCGGAAGGCGATGCGCGGCGCTTCATGTCCGTGCTGTCGTCCTACAGCGTAGCGCCGGATGTCACGGCCCAACGGCTCTTCATCGAGACCCTCGAGGACGTGCTTAGCGACACCAACAAGATCATCATCGACGGTGAAGCGGAGGGAGCGCAGGGCGTTGTTCCCTATCTTCCACTGAATGAGCTTCGCCCGACTCCCCGGACAGAGGACAACACCCAATGAACCGCATGCTAGCAATCTTTGGGGTGTTGATCGTCGGCATCGGCATCGTCGCCTCTTCGGCCCTTTTCACGGTCCAGATGACGGAGCAGGTGATCGTCGTCCAGTTCGGTGAGCCGAAGCGGGTCATCAACGAGCCCGGGCTTCATTTCAAGGTACCGTTCATCCAGGAAGTCCGGTCGTACGAGCGGCGCATCCTGGACGTCGATCCGCCGGTGGAGCAGGTGATTCTTGCGGACAACCGTCGTCTCGATGTGGACGCGTTCGTCCGATACCGGATTACCGATCCATTGCGCTTCTTCCAGACCGTCACGAATGAGGACGGGGCGCGAACCCGTGTGTCGACCGTGACGAACGCCGCACTGCGCCGCGTGCTTGGTAGTGAGACCCAGTCCGAGATCCTTTCCGAACGACGCGCAAGCATCATGGGCGCTATTCGCCGTGAGCTTGAGACTCAGGCCCAGCTGTTCGGCATCTCCATCGTCGACGTCAGGATCGGTCGCGCCGATGTGCCCGAGGAAACGCGCGAAGCGGTCTATCGGCGCATGCGGTCGGAACGTGAGCAGGAAGCCAGGCAGTTCCGCGCGCAAGGTACCGCTGCGGCACGCCGCATCACCTCTTACGCCGACTGTGTGGAGACGGTGATCCTGGCCCATGCCCGACGGCAGTCGCAGACACTGCGCGGCGTTGGCGATGCAGACGCCATCGCGATCCAGGCAAACGCATTCTCCCAGGCGCCGGATTTCTTCGCCTTCTATCGGTCACTTCAGGCTTACTCCGCCGCACTCAGCAGCGAAGACACGACACTGGTGCTGTCGCCAGACAGTGAATTCTTCCGCTACTTCAACGAGCTGGACACGGCTGCACTCCAGGTTCCGGACGCCCTGCCTTCGGCGCCGGTGGGCATCGACCCGGACCAGGCGCCCGTCATCGTGCCGGATGCGGAGCCACTCGTGGACGTTGATGATGCTGTGGAATCATTGGCTGCATTCGATGTCGGTGCGCTTGAGCTTGTCGATCCGACACAGCTCTGTGGCGACGCGCCGGCGGAACTGCAGGCGCAGTCCACCGAAGAGCTGGAGGAAGTGCTCAACAGCGGTGGCTCAGCGCCAGGCGTCCCGGCCGTGGATCCGGCCGCGACCGACACGCAGTAGTAGCCGGTTGCTGGCGACGTAGTTTTTCTTGACGGCCCGGCTCCCCCCCCCGCGCGGGAGCCGGCCCTGTTTCCGGCCAGAGGCCGGGGTCATCCTGACTTGCGAAACCACCCGCCGTGTACGATCTGTTGACCGCCTTGGCGCTGCTGCTGGTCATTGAAGGACTGCTCTATGCAGCCTTTCCAGACGGCATGCGGCGCGTCCTGGCGGAGATGATGACCGTGCCCGCCCATATGCTCCGGTCGGGGGGGTTGGTCGCCGCCCTCGTCGGCGTCGGCTGCCTGTGGCTGCTGCGCGGCTAGGCGGTGGGCAACCGGCGCCCTTGGGACAAAGACTTGCCCAATTTGAACCATATTGACGCGCCATTCGATGCATGTCGGAACAGCGGCACCGGCGAAGGCGGTCGGGCGAAGGCGGTCGGGCAAAGGCCTGACCTGGCCGGGAAGCCCCATCCCACGAAACGTTAACGAGAGAGCAATCGGTATGAAATCGGGCGGTCGGGCGATAGCGGCGGTGCAGGCGGCAACAGCGGCACGGATGATCCTGTGGCTGGGCATCGGCGTGATGCTGGTGTGCCTCATGGCCATCAGGGACGCACGGGCAGAGGTTCCGGAGAGCTTCGCCGATCTGGCCGAAAGGCTGCTGCCGGCCGTGGTGAACATCTCCACCACTCAGGTCGTGGGCGACCGGCAGTTCGACGGCCCGGAGCTTCCGCAGTTCCCGCCGGGATCGCCGTTTGAGGAGTTCTTTCGGGAGTTCGAGCGGCGGCGCAATCCCAACCAGCCGCCGCGGCGCGCGACGTCGCTGGGCTCCGGCTTCATCGTCGAAGGCAATTATGTGGTCACCAACTACCACGTCATTGAAGGCGCGGACGAGATCACGGTGATCCTGCAGGACGACACCAATCTGCCTGCCCAGATCGTGGGCTGGGACGACAAGACCGATATCGCCCTCCTGGAGGTCGAGAGCGATGCTGAACTGCCCCACCTGGACTGGGGCGACAGCAACGAAATGCGCGTCGGCGACTGGGTCGTTGCCATCGGCAACCCGTTCGGCCTCGGCGGCACCGTGACCGCCGGCATCATCTCGGCCATCGCGCGCGATATCAACGCGGGTCCGTACGACGATTTCATCCAGACCGATGCTTCGATCAACCGCGGCAATTCCGGTGGGCCGATGTTCAACGTCGACGGCGAGGTGATCGGCATCAACACCGCCATCTTCTCGCCCTCCGGCGGGTCCGTCGGTATCGGATTCGCCATCCCCTCCTCCCTCGGCCGCGCCGTTGTTGACCAGCTGCGCGAATTCGGTCGGACCCGTCGCGGCTGGCTTGGCGTGCGTATCCAGTCGGTGACCGACGAGATCGCCGAGAGCCTCGATCTTGAGGAGCCGCGCGGCGCGCTGGTGGCGAGCGTGACCCCGCAGGGTCCGGCCGCCGCGGCCGGGATCGAGCCGGGCGATGTCGTCCTGGAGTTCGACGGCCAGGACGTTCCTGAGATGCGCCGCCTGCCGCGGCTGGTCGCGGACACCGAGGTCGGCAAGGAGGTGCTGGTTTCCATCTGGCGCCGGGGCGAGCTCTTGGAAATCTCGGTCGTGCTCGGGGAACTGGAACAGGCCGAAGATGACGGGTTGCTGGCGGCGGTCCCCACCGATCCCGGTGTGGAAGACCGTGCGCTGGAGGGGTTGGGCCTGACGCTGGAGCCGCTGTCGCCTGACCTGCGCGACCAGTTCGACCTGCCAAGCAGTGCTGGCGGCGTCATCATCACCAGCGTCGAGCCGGACAGCGCGGCGTCGGAAAAGGGGCTGGTCGAAGGCGAAGTGATCCTCGAAGTCGGCCAGGAGCCGGTGGAGAGCCCCCGCGACGTGATCGACCGCATCGAGGAAGCGCGAGAGGCCGGACGCCGGTCCGTGCTGCTGCTGGTCGACCGCCGGGGCGACCTGCGCTTCGTCGCCCTCGGCATTACCGAAGAGAACTGAGGCCGGGCGCGAAACGGATCGTCACCTGCCCGACGGCCGTCGGCATCCAGGTCAGTCGTCGGGCTCGATTTCCGTCTCGCGATATCCCTGCAGGTAGAGCAGCGCGGCGAGATCGCCATGATCGATCTTCGCCGGCGCCTGCTGCCGCACGATCGGCTTTGCCCGGTATGCGACCCCTATCCCCGCGCTAAGCAGCATGGGCAGATCGTTGGCCCCGTCCCCGACGGCCAGCGTCTGCTGCCGATCCAGCCCCAGGCTGGACCGCCAGTGTTCCAGCACCTCGACCTTCCTGTTGCGGTCGACGATGCGCCCGACGACGCGCCCCGTCAGGGTGCCGTCGACCACTTCCAGCCGATTGCCCTCCGACCCGTGGAACCCTGCAGCTGGCGCAACGACCTCCGTGAAGTGGGTGAACCCGCCTGAGATCAAGAGACAGGTGGCGCCGTGGGCGGACATGGTGCGGACAAGCGACTTGGCGCCGCGCGTTAGCTGCGTGTGGTCAAGAACGCGATCGAGGATCTCAGCAGGCTGCCCGCGCAGCAGGGCCACCCGTTCAACCAGAGCCTCGCCGAAATCGATCTCACCATTCATGGCGCGGCGTGTGATCGCGGCGACCCGGTCGCCGATGCCGGCTTCGATCGCGATCTCGTCGAGTGTTTCGTGCGTGATCACCGTCATGTCCATATCGGCGATCAGCAGCGACTTGCGTCGATCCGCCGCCGGCAGAACGGCCAGGTCGATGGCGGCATCGGCGACGGTGCCGGTCGCCACCTCGACGGCACGCGCGGGCGAAAGGCCGCTGAAAGCAAGGTCGCAGGCCTTCTGCGGCGCAAGCCAATCCGGCGCCGCCACCGCCGCCCCCGCCCTCTGTAAGCCGTCCGCCGCCGCGCCGACAGCTTCGTCGTCAAGCCGCGCCGCGACACCGGCGATCAGCGTAAGCACCAATTCCATGCTGCAGGTACCGTCGGCGTAAGCGCTCTGGACGCTGGCTGGGTATGGCCGTTACCTGTCCACCATGACGCTCGAAATGGCAACCGTTGTGGTGCTTGCCGGCCCGACGGCGACCGGCAAATCCGCACTGGCCCTCGATCTTGCCGACGCCATGGACGGCACGATCATCAACGCCGACAGCATGCAGGTTTATGCCGACCTGCGAATCCTGACGGCGCGTCCCTCTGAGGCGGCGATGTGCCGCGCGCCCCATCGGCTCTACGGCATCATTCCCGCCGCTGAGGCCTGCTCTGCCGCACGCTGGCGGACCCTGGCCGCAACGGAGATCCGCAGCGCGCGGTCCGCCGGCCGGCGTCCCATTCTGGTCGGCGGTACAGGGCTCTATCTGAAGGCGCTGATGGAAGGCCTCTCCCCCGTACCCGCGGTGCCACGCCATGTCCGCGCCGAGGCGACCGCACGCCATGCCGCGCTGGGTGGTGGGCGCTTTCATCGCGAGCTTGCGCGCGAGGATCCTGAGATGGCTGCCCGCCTCGATCCCGGCGACACGCAGCGCCTGATCCGTGCATGGGAGGTTCTGCGCGCGACCGGCCGCTCGCTGGCTGACTGGCAACGGCAGTCGCGCGACGGCGCGCCAGCCGATTCCCGCTTCGAAGTCTTCGTTTTGGATCCGCCGCGAGACAGCCTCTACGGGGCGTGCAACGCCAGGTTCCTGCAGATGATCGATGATGGCGCCGTCGAAGAGGTGCGCCAATTCGCGCGGCTTTCGCTCGATCCGTCCCTGCCGGCGATGCGGGCGTTGGGCGTGCGGGAGCTGATGACCTATCTCGATGGCCGATGCACCCTCAGCGATGCCATCGTCCGCGCGCAGACCGCCACACGGCAGTATGCCAAGCGGCAGGTGACCTGGTTTCGCCACCAGCGGCCCGCTCTGTCTGCCCAACGGGTCCGATGGACCGTCATATCCGCGCAATATTCGGAAAGCTTAGCTGCCGAGATTTTGTCAATTCTTTGCAATGGGAATTGACCCGCAGCGTCAGGCGGACTAGGGTGCCTTTCGCGCCTGATGGTGCAGTGCAGCACTCCCCTTAAGGCTTGAATATTCGGGGTGAAATGGTTTCACCCAACCCAAGGTGTACGGAAATGAGCGAGCGCCAACTGACCGGAGCCCATCTCTTGCTGAAAGCCCTGCAGGATCAGGGCGTGGATGTCATATTCGGGTATCCCGGCGGCGCGGTACTGCCGATCTATGACGCCATCTTCGGTCAGAACGCGATCCGCCACATCCTGGTCCGGCACGAACAGGCGGCCGTCCATGCGGCCGAGGGCTATGCCCGGTCGACCGGCAAGGTCGGCGTCGTCCTCGTCACCTCCGGCCCCGGCTCCACCAACGCGGTCACGGGGCTTACCGACGCGTTGATGGATTCGATCCCCGTCGTCTGCATCACCGGCCAGGTGCCGACCCACCTGATCGGCAACGATGCCTTCCAGGAATGCGACACCACCGGCATCACCCGCCCCTGCACCAAGCACAACTACCTGGTGAAGGACGTGAACGCCGTCGCCCGCACGGTGCATGAGGCGTTCTATGTGGCGCGCAGCGGCCGGCCGGGCCCCGTCGTGATCGACATGCCGAAGGACATCCAGTTCGCCGAAGGCGACTACATTCCGCCGGAAGACGTGGTCCACCGCACCTACCGGCCCCAGACGCATCCGGCCAAGGACATGGTGGCCGAAGCCGTCGACATCATCGCCAACGCCCGGCGGCCGATCTTCTACACCGGCGGCGGCGTCATCAACGCCGGGCCGGAGGCCTGCGCCCGGCTGCGGGAACTGGTGCGCCTCACCGGCTATCCCTGCACCAACACGCTGATGGGTCTCGGCGCCTATCCGGCCGGCGATCCGCAGTTCCTTGGCATGCTGGGCATGCATGGGACGTACGAGGCCAATCTGGCCATGTACAACTGCGACGTGATGATCAACATCGGCGCCCGGTTCGACGACCGAGTCACCGGCAAGCTGTCGGAGTTCTCACCCGGCAGCGTGAAGATCCATGTCGATATCGACCCCAGCTCGATCAACAAGAATGTCGGCGTCGACTATCCGATCGTCGGCGATGCCGGCGTGGTCATGGGGCAGATGCTGGACCTGTGGAAGGCGCGCGGCTATCAGGCGAACCGCGATGCAATCGCCGCCTGGTGGGCGCAGATCGACGAATGGCGCCGCCGGGACTGCCTGCACTTCAACCAGGACATGGCGCCCGACGCGATCATCAAGCCGCAATATGCCATCAAGCGCTTGGCGGAGCTGACGGCCGGCCGCGACGACGTATTCATCACCACCGAGGTGGGCCAGCATCAGATGTGGGCCGCCCAGTTCATCCCCTTCACCGAGCCCAACCGCTGGATGACGTCGGGCGGTCTCGGCACCATGGGGTATGGGCTGCCGGCCGCCATGGGTGTACAGATCGCCCATCCGAACGCGCTGGTCGTGGACGTGGCCGGTGAAGCCTCGATCTTGATGAACATCCAGGAACTGTCGACGATCGCCCAGTACCAGCTGCCGGTGAAGGTGTTCATCACCAACAACCAGTGGATGGGCATGGTGCGCCAGTGGCAGGAGCTGCTGCATGGCGAGCGCTATTCGGAAAGCTACATGGACAGCCTGCCGGACTTCGTGAAGCTGGCGGAAAGCTTCGGCGCCGTGGGCCTGCGCGCCACCAAGGTGTCAGAGGTGGACGATACGATTAAGGAGATGATGTCGATCGACCGTGCGGTCATCGTCGACATGCATGTCGACAGGAACGAAAACTGCTTCCCGATGATCCCCGGCGGTGCGGCGCATTACGATATGATCCTCGGCGCGGACGGCCCCGGCGAACAGCGGACATCGGAAGAGGGCATGGTCCTGGTATAAGGCAACCGCCGCCAGGACCGCACGGGCATTGAAGGCGGCGACCGTCTGGCGGTCGCCGCAGCAAAAGAACAATCGGAATCCCCATCATGAGTCCCGCAAACCAACCGATCGAGCGCCACACCATCGCGGTGCTGGTGGACAATGAGCCGGGCGTGCTCGCCCGCGTGATCGGCCTGTTCTCAGGCCGCGGCTACAATATCGAGAGCCTGACCGTCGCTGAGGTGGATATCGAGCATCGCCGCTCGCGCATCACGCTGGTCACCAGCGGCACCCGCATGATCGTGGAGCAGATAAAGGCCCAGCTTGCTCGCCTGGTCCCGGTCCACAAGGTGTCCGACCTGACGGACGAAGGCCCCGCCGTCGAGCGCGAACTGGCGTTGATCAAGGTGACCACCAACGCCAACCGCGAAGACCGCATCGAGAGCCTGCGTATCGCCGACATCTTCCGCGCCCGCGTGGTGGACTCGACGACCAACAGCTTCACCTTCGAGGTCACAGGCTCGTCGGGCAAGCTCGATGCCTTCATCGGCCTGATGCGCCCGCTCGGCCTGGCCGACATCAGCCGCACGGGCGTTGCCGCCATGGCGCGCGGCCGCGAGGGCCTTCTTCACCTCGACTAGCGCCCCTTTGCCGAGCACTCTGACAGAGAACCAGCTTCCCCGGGAGGACCATGCCATGCGGGTCTATTACGACCGCGACGCCGACGTGAACCTGATCAAATCGAAGAAGGTGGGGGTTGTCGGCTACGGCAGCCAGGGCCACGCCCATGCCGCCAATATGCGCGACAGCGGCGTTGCCGACGTCCGTATCGGCCTGCGCCCCGGTTCGTCCAGCGCCGCCAAGGCCGAGGCTGCGGGCTTCACGGTGGCCAACCCGGCGGAGATCGCCGCCTGGGCAGACGTCGTGATGATCGCCGTGCCGGACGAGTTGCAGGGCGAGCTCTACCGCGACCACATCGGCCCCAACCTGCCGGACGGCGCGGCCATGGGCTTTGCCCACGGCCTCAACATCCATTTCAACCTGATCGAGCCGCGGTCGGATTTGGACGTGTTCATGGTCGCGCCGAAAGGTCCCGGCCACACCGTGCGCTCGGAATATCAGCGCGGCGGCGGTGTGCCGTGCCTTTTGGCGGTGGAGCAAAACGCCACGGGTGCGGCCGTCGATGTCGGCCTGTCGTATGCCTGCGCCATCGGCGGCGGCCGGGCCGGCGTGATCGAGACCACCTTCAAAGAGGAATGCGAGACCGATCTGTTCGGCGAACAGGTGGTGCTGTGCGGCGGGCTGACCGCGCTGATCCAGGCCGGATACGAGACACTGGTCGATGCCGGCTATGCGCCGGAGATGGCCTATTTCGAATGCCTGCACGAGGTGAAGCTGATCGTGGACCTGATCTACGAAGGCGGCATCGCCAATATGCGGTACTCCATCTCCAACACCGCGGAATACGGCGACTACACGCGCGGCCCCCGCCTGATCAACGACGATGTGAAGGCGGAGATGAAGCGCATCCTGGGCGAGATCCAGGCGGGCCAGTTCACCAAGGAATGGATGCTGGAGAACAAGGTCGGCCAAACCAGCTTCAAGGCGATCCGCCGCCGGGCCGCCGGCCACGACATCGAAGCGGTGGGCGAAAAGCTCCGCGCCATGATGCCCTGGATCGCCGCCAACAAGTTGGTCGACAAGACCAAGAACTGACTACGCTCCCGCCGTCCGGCTCTCCGCCGGCCGGCGGGTCAGCGGTACGTCCGCAGAGCGCCCGCCATTCGCCAGGGCGCAAGGCACGGGTTACGTCGTGCGGCGCCTGGCAGGTCTCCTCGCCCATCGCCAGCGTGATGGAAGCCTCTGCGCAGACGGACGACAGCGCTGTCTGCGTAGCGGCTGCGACAGAGGACCTATCCCGGCATTCCGAACAACTCTCTAGCGAAGTGGGCGAGTACGTGATGCGGGTTCGCGCAATCCAACGTCCCCCACCGAAGGGCATGATGGGTGGGCATGACCTAACACCACCCCCGGTTGAGATACTTATCGGTTAGGCGATAACGAGGCTTCGCTTCGGACACGTCTCCTCAATCTACCTTTCCCAGCGAAACCGAGCCAATCCAGCATGTCACGACCACATGGTTAGCCCTGCTAGCACTTTCGAGAATTAACCAAATCTCTACCATTCATTGAATAGGATCTGCCTTCAGCCGAGAACACACCAAAAGGTAAAGGCAATGCTGCGCAATCTATCCATCAAGCTGCGACTGGCAATCATCGTCGTCGTGGGCGTGGTCGGGCTGCTAGCCGTCAGTGTGCATGAGCTCCTGCAGCTGCGCGACCGGATGGCGACGGATCGCGAGGACGAGGTGCGCACGCTTGTCGAGGTCGCGATCTCCACGATCGCTGGAGTGCACGCGCAGGCGCTGGAAGGCACAATCACAGAAGAACAAGCTCAGACCTTGGCGATGGAAGGCCTGCGCGCCAGCCGCTATGGCGAGGGAGACTACTTCTTCATCCTCGACCAGGATCACGGCATGGTCATGCATGGCGCAAACCGGGACCTGGAAGGACAGGACGTCAGCGGACTGCGTGATCCGAACGGCGTCGAGCTGATCATCGAGCTGGTCCGAGCGGCGGAGAATGGCGGAAGCTTCGTCCACTATCACTGGAACCGGGCAGACAGCGATGTACCGCTTCCGAAGACATCCTATGCGGCGATGTTCGAGCCGTGGGGTTGGGTCGTCAGTACCGGCGTTTATGTCGACGATATCGACGCGGCATTTTGGGCCCAGGCACAGCAAATCGGTTTGATCGTGTTTCTGGTCGCCGCAGCGACCGCCGTGATTGCCTATCTTGTCTCGGCAACGGTCTCCAAGGGCATCGCCAGCATGACCGGCACAATGCGCCGCCTGGCGACGGGTGACACCAATCTCGACGTCCCCTATCGCGATCTGAAGAACGAGATCGGCGAGATGGCGCGGGCCGTTGAGGTCTTCCGCGCCAATGCGGTGGAGAAGGTCGCCTTGGAGCAGCAGCAGAAGGAAGCCGAGCGGCGCGCGGAAGAAGAGAAGCGTGCTGCCATGCACAAGCTGGCCGACGATTTCGAGGCCGATGTCGGGGAGATCGTACAGACCGTCTCGTCAGCGTCGACGGAGATGCAGTCCACGGCTCAGTCGATGTCCACGATCGCCGAGGAGACCAGCAGCCAGGCCACGACTGTCGCGTCCGCCGCCGAAGAGGCGTCCACCAATGTCCAGACCGTCGCTGCGGCCGCCGAAGAGCTCGGCAGCTCGATCGCCGAAATCAGCCGCCAGATGACCGTGCAGACCGGCGCCGCAGAAGAGGCCGTTGGCGCTGCCACCATCAGCGATACCGAGATCAAGGGCCTGGCGGAGAAGGTTGAGGCCATCGGCGACGTGGTGAGCCTGATCACCAGCATTGCCGAACAGACCAACCTGCTGGCGCTGAATGCCACGATCGAGGCGGCGCGGGCCGGTGATGCCGGCAAGGGCTTTGCGGTCGTCGCTTCGGAAGTGAAGAACCTGGCCAACCAGACGGCAAAGGCGACCGAGCAGATCGCGACCCAGATTCAGGCGGTTCAGGATCAGACCGGCCATGCGGTCTCGGCGATCGCGGACATCAACGCCAAGATCGACCGCATCCGCGAGATTTCGACCTCCGTTGCCGCCGCGATCGAAGAGCAGAACGCCGCCGCCGATGAGATCGGCCGCAACACCCAGGAGGCCTCCGCCGGCACGCAGGAGGTGACGGCGTCGATCGTGGGTGTGAAGGACGCGTCCGATCAAACCGGCGTCAGCGCCGGCCACGTGCGCACGGCATCGGAAGAACTCGCCCGGCAGTCGGAACTGCTTGCCACGCAGGTGGCCCGGTTCATGGACCGCGTGCGCGCGGCTTAGATCCCGTCAGCATCGTACCGCAGCACCCCTCATCGGTGGGCGCCGCGCCGGCTGCATGAATCCTCACATGGGGTGTTGGGAGTTAACGGAAAGCCAAGGGCGCTGCCCTTGGCTTTCCGTATCGTAGCCGATGGATGAATCGATCGGCCAAACGATGCGCCGAGCTAGGCTTGCCCCCTCGACGAGAGCCGACGTGCGATAGCCGGCCGACACTGCCGCAGACCGCACGCCCATCAATACGCGATCACTGATATACTCGCTCTAATAGTAAAACATATGACACATTTATCAGTGTTAACCGTATAGTCACTTCTAAATGACAAATTGCGTGATAACTTTCAGCTACCGTAAGGCTTCCGATGTTGCGTCATCTCTCCATCAAGCTGAGGCTCGCATCGATTCTCCTCGTAAGCGTCGCAGGCCTCTTGGCACTCAGTGTTCTGATGCTTTTATCCGAGCGCGGCACCTTGCATGAAGCGCGTGTACGAGAGATCGCTACCCTGTCGGAGTCGGCCGTCGGCGTCTTGCAGCACTTCAACGCCGCTTATGAACGCGGTGATCTGACTCTGGATCAGGCCCAAACGCAGGCTCGCGACACGCTTCGCGACCTTCGATTTGGCAACAATGATTACATTTACGTGTACGACTACGATGGGATCAATGTGGTTCTCGGTCCGGCGCCCGAGCGCGAAGGCACTGAGATGATCGATGTCCAGGATCCCAACGGCGTGCCGCTCATTCAAGAACTTATCGATGCGGCCCAGCGTGGCGGTGATGTTGTGGCATACGAATGGCCGCGAGCCGGTTCCGACGCCCCCGTGCCGAAGATCGGCTATGGCGCACCGTTCGAACCGTGGGGCTGGATGGTCGGCACCGGCGTCTATGTGGACGATCTGGAGACGGCTTTCTTGGAAAGCGTCGTCCAGGCAGCCTGGATGATCGCGCTCATCCTGCTGGCGACGATCGGTCTCGTTCTGATTGTTGGCCGCGCGATTACGAAGGGCGTCTCTGTCACGACGACCACCATGCACCGTCTGACCACAGGCGATACCGATCTGGCGATCCCCTATCGCGACCTGAAGAACGAGATCGGCGAGATGGCACGGGCGGTTGAGGTATTCCGCGTGAATGCCGTGGAGAAGGTCGCCCTGGAGCAGCAGCAGAAGGAAGCCGAACAGCGCGCGGAGGACGAAAAACGCGCCGCCATGCACAAACTGGCCGACGATTTCGAGGCGGATGTCGGGGAAATCGTGCAGACCGTCTCGTCCGCGTCGACAGAAATGCAGTCCACGGCTCAGTCGATGTCTACGATCGCGGAAGAAACCAGCAGCCAGGCCACAACCGTGTCCGCCGCCGCCGAAGAGGCGTCCACCAATGTCCAAACGGTCGCCGCGGCCGCCGAGGAACTCGGCAGTTCCATCGCCGAGATCAGCCGTCAGATGACCGTGCAGACCGGCGCCGCTGAAGAGGCCGTGGACGCCGCCTCCGTCAGCGATACCGAGATCAAGGGCCTGGCCGACAAGGTTGAAGCCATCGGCGACGTGGTCAGCCTGATCACCAGCATCGCCGAACAGACCAACCTGTTGGCGCTGAATGCCACGATCGAGGCGGCGCGGGCCGGAGATGCCGGCAAGGGCTTCGCCGTCGTGGCATCCGAGGTGAAGAACCTGGCCAACCAGACAGCGAAAGCGACCGAGCAGATCGCCCAACAGATCCAAGAGGTCCAGGATCAGACCGGCCACGCAGTCTCGGCGATCGCCGACATCAACACCAAGATCGACCGCATTCGCGAGATCTCGACATCCGTCGCTGCTGCCATCGAAGAACAGAACGCCGCGGCCGACGAGATCGGCCGCAACACCCAACAGGCGTCCGCCGGCACCCAAGAAGTGAGCGCATCGATCGTGGGTGTGAAGGACGCTTCAGACCAGACCGGCGTCAGCGCCGGCCATGTGCGCACCGCTTCGGAAGAACTCGCGCATCAAGCCGAACTGCTGGCCACACAAGTCGCCAGGTTCATGGAACGCGTCCGCGCGGCATAGCGTTTGGGGACGCGGATCGAGCAACGCCTGAGCGGTTCCGTGCCCTCGTCACCCCTGCTTCAGCCTCCCCAATCAGTCCGGCGAAGGTAGCCCGCCGATCAACCAGGTGCGCAAGAGTGCTGGTTAACGTAAGTCTAATAATTCTCAGCTAATGTGATAAGCAAATCTACGCCAGGTGGTGGCAGCCGCTCGCCACACACTAGCATTCACTCTCGAGTTCTCTCGCATTACACGATCACTTATCCGCTCTCCAGTCGCCAGAGGATCCCGGAATGAACAAGGACATGGCAGACCAGTCCCCCGGCAGTGCAGCGGCGATCAGACTGGGAATCGGAGCAAAGCTTACGATCGCCTTCTCGGTCGTTGCTTCGCTGACGCTCGTGGCAAGCGGCATCGCGTGGGTATCCTTCGACAATACCGAGGCCTCGATTTCCGAGATTGCGGACACGGCCGTTCCAGAACTGTTTTCCGCTCTCTCCCTTGCGAAGGAGAGTACGTCCATCGCCGCCACGGCCCCGGCACTTTCCGCCGCCGTCTCTCTGGAAGAACTGGAAGACGTAAGTGCCGAACTGGAGACGGCGAATGACGATCTGGGTCGGCTTCTGTCGGAGATGCGAGCATCGGGCGTCGACCAAGCGGTCATTGAGGCCATTCAGGCCGATGTCGCGGGTCTATCGCAGAGCCTGACCCGCCAAGAACAGGCCGCCGCGACCGTCCTGGACCGGAGAGACGTGCGTACCGCGCAGGTCCGGACTCTGGCCGAGGCATTCGCTCAATTCGAAGCGGACATGCGGCCCCTGATCGACGCCGCCAACAGCCGTTTGCAGGAGCGAGGGCAGGACGTGGCCGACGTTGTCGACGGCGGTGTCGGCGAACTCACAAACACGGCGACAAACCAGTTGATCGGCGTGCTTGATCTCCGGGCCTATGCGTTGCGCGGGACGCTTTTGATGGTGCGGGCCAATACGGCGACCGACCCTGCGATCGTCGATGAGGCCTGGCAGCAATTCGCTCAACTGGTTCCCCCGATGATCAACAGCCTGGAACGTGCCGGCGATATCGACGGGGCGGACGAGCTTCAGGCGCTGCTGGACGCGCTGATCGACTTGGGTGTTGCGGACGGCAACGTCTTCGAGCGCCGCGCAGCCGAATTGCAGCAGCAGCCGCAAGACCGCACCGGCGACGCCGCGGCCCAGGCGGAACTAGCCTTGATCGCGGCCCAGACGGCCCTGGTGGAAGCGCTTGAAACGCCGGTACGCGGCGCGCGAGCCCGGATCGTCGGCGGTGGAATGGATCTGAGCGACGTCGTCTTCGATGAGATGGACGTTTTCGTCGGGTCCGACCTTCCCGGTTTCCGCTTGCTGCTCGATCTGAACAGCGCAGTGAACACTTGGGTAGGCCTGTTGAACGAGGCTGCGGCGACCGGCGATCCCGACCGACTGGACATCCTGATTGAGCGGAGCACCGCCCTCCAGGACCATGTCGCCCAGCTGTTGGGCGCGATCCCCGATGCTGCCGTCCGGGATCAGTTGGCTGAACCCGTCACGACCATCGCGACCCTTTCCGACGGCGAGAGCGGTCTTCTTGCCGTTCAGCATGAGATCATCGTCGCGACAGGATCCGCAGCAGAGCTGCTGGCCGAGAGCCGAACGATCGCGGCCCGGCTTCGCGCAAGCGTCGACGAGGTCGTGGTGAACGCACAGGCCGGCATCGCGAGCGCCCGCGAGGCCGCTCAGGAGACCATGGCTGACAGTCGGATGATCCTGCTGGCCGTCTGCGGCCTCAGCCTGCTGATTGCGGCAACGGTCGGCTGGCAGTATGTGGGCAGGCAGGTCGTGCGCCGTCTGCTCGCCCTCTCGAAATCCATGAGCGCGATCGCCAGCGGCAACCTGGATGCGGCGATACCGACGCGCGGGCATGACGAGATTGCGCAGATGGCCGCTGCCGTCACCGTGTTCCGGGACAATTCGCTGGAGCGGCAGCGCCTGCGGGAAGAACAGGCTGAGGCTCAGGAGCGTGCGGTGACGGAGAGACGGGATACGATGAAGGCCATCGCCGATGAATTCGAACGCGACATCGGTGGCATCGTCCAGTCGGTCTCCGCCGCTGCGACAGAGATGCAGACCACGTCGCAGTCGATGTCGGCGATTGCCGACGAGACCGGCAGCCAAGCGACAACCGTTGCGACGGCAGCCCAGGAAGCCTCTGAGAATGTTCAGACGGTGGCCGAGGCGGCCGGTCAACTTGGCGGTTCCATTGCCGAAATCAGCCGGCAGATGAGCGTCCAGACGGATGCTGCCGAAGAGGCCGTGGGCGCGGCCTCCGTCAGCGATACCGAGATCAAGGGGCTGGCGGAGAAGGTCGAAGCCATCGGCGATGTCGTCAGCCTGATCACCAGCATTGCCGAACAGACCAACCTGCTGGCACTGAACGCTACGATCGAAGCAGCTCGGGCCGGCGATGCCGGCAAAGGCTTCGCCGTCGTCGCGTCGGAAGTGAAGAACCTGGCCAACCAGACTGCCAAGGCAACCGAAGAGATCGCCAGCCAGATCCAGGAGGTTCAGGATCAGACCGGCCACGCCGTCGCTGCGATCGCGGACATCAATGCCAGGATGGACCGCATCCGCGAGATCTCAAGCTCCGTCGCTGCCGCGATTGAAGAACAGAACGCCGCCGCTGACGAGATCGGCCGGAACACGCAGGAAGCGTCCGCCGGCACGCAGGCAGTGAGCGCGTCGATCGCAGGCGTGAAGGATGCCTCTGACCAGACCGGCGTCAGCGCCGGCCATGTGCGCACGGCATCGGAAGAGCTCGCCCGCCAGTCCGACCTGCTCGCCACACAGGTTGCACAGTTCATGGAGCGTGTGCGCGCGGCATAGGGCACATCCGCGGCGTTCGCTGACACCACTCCGCCGCGTCGTCAACAGGCCGATACTTCCCACCTACATTGTTTGCGGCCGGGCGACTGCCCGGCCCAACTATTTTATAATTGAACCACAACCTGCAAAGCAGTTTAAAGCGAACAGTACTGCCACTATGTGAAATGACAACACAGATATTGGCTTTGTATTCATTTAGATAATCAGTAATTCGGAGTATTAACTGATTATCTACATTTGTTTGAATAAATCTCAAGAAGAAAAACAATTCGCCTTGGGGAACTCGCCATGTTGCGCGCTCGTATTGCCAACCTTCGCCTCACCACCAAAGCGAGCCTGCTGACGATTGGGATCGTCCTGGTGTTCGCTGCGGTCCTTGCCTACGCCTCGATCAGCCAGGTTCGCGGCTGGATCCAGCAGCAGGTGATCGATCGTCAAGCGTCAAGCCTGCGCATTGCGGCGACCACGCTCATGGACCGGCATCCGGAGTTGCGGGTGCAGTTCAACGCCGACAATGCCGTGGAGAGGCTGGAGATAGAGGCGCTGCCCGAATTCGCGGATCACAACATGATCGATCGAGTGGGCTTCCTGACCGGCGAGACGGCAACGGTGTTCGCCTGGGATCCCGAGACGCAAGACTATTGGCGGCGGACGACGAACATCATCAAGCCCGACGGCTCCCGGGCAATCGGCACGCCGTTGGGCCAGAACGGCGCGGTTTATCCCGTGATCCAGCGTGGCGAGACCTTTCTCGGCGAAGCTGTCATCCTGGGCATTCCCTACTACACCATCTACCAGCCGATCTTCTCGCCGACCGACGAGGTGCTTGGCATTCTCTACGCCGGTGTCCAGAAGGACCGGCTTGAGGCCGTGATGTCCGCGATCGTCAAGGCCCTCGGGCTGGTCATGGTTGTGGCGACCGCGGTCTGCGTCGCTGTGGCGTTGTTGGCCTATCGGGCCATGCTGCGGCCGATCCCAGTCCTCTGCGGTGTCATGCAGCGGCTGTCCGCCAACGACAGCGACGTCAGCGTTCCCTATCGCCAGCGCGGCGACGAGGTCGGAGAGATGGCAAAGGCGGTGGAAGTGTTTCGCGTGAACGCCGTTGAGAAGGCAGGGCTCGAGCAGCAGCAGAAAGAGGCCGAGCAGCGCACGGAAGCGGAGAAGCGTGCGGCCATGCATTCGCTGGCGGATGAGTTCGAAGCTGAGATCGGCGAGATCGTGCAGACTGTCTCGTCCGCGGCGGCGGAGATGCAGTCCACATCGCAATCCATGTCTGCGATCGCGGAAGAGACCAGCAGCCAGGCCACCACTGTTGCGTCTGCTGCGGAAGAGGCCTCCACCAACGTCCAGACGGTCGCCGCCGCGGCAGAGGAACTCGGCAGTTCCATCGCCGAGATCAGCCGCCAGATGAACGTCCAGACCGGCGCCGCCGAAGAGGCAGTCGGCGCCGCCGGCACCAGCGATACGGAGATCAAGGGGTTGGCAGAGAAGGTCGAGGCCATCGGCGACGTGGTGAGCCTGATCACCAGCATTGCCGAACAGACGAACCTGCTGGCGCTGAATGCCACGATCGAAGCGGCGCGGGCCGGGGATGCCGGCAAGGGCTTTGCCGTC
>JANQQD010000185.1 GCA_028285185.1 Anaerolineae bacterium
ATGGCAATCGTAACGACGCCGAGGCCGGCGGCGATCGGCCGCTCGAAGAAGGCCAGATAGTCGCCGCGCGAGCGGATCAGCGAGGTGACGAAGGTCCGCTCCAAGAGCTGGCCCAGCACGATGCCGAGGATCGCCGGCGCGATCGGGAACCCGTTCTCCTCCATGATGAAGCCGATGACGCCCAGCGCCAGCATGGTTGCGATGCCGAACACCGTGTTGTTGATGGCGTAGGCCCCGACCATGCAGAACAGCAGGATCACCGGCATGAGGATCCGGCGCGGTACCCGCAGCACCTGCTTGGCCGACTTGATGGCGACATAGCCGAGCGGCAGCAACAGCACGTTTGCCGCGAAGAAGATCATGAACACCGCGTAGATGTTTTCCGGGTTCATCAGGAACACGGTCGGTCCCGGGTTCATGCCCTTCAGATAAAGCACGCCGATGACGATCGCGGTGACGCTGTCGCCGGGGATGCCAAACACCAGCGCGGGAACCCAGGCACCGCCCAGGGCGGAGTTGTTGGCGGCGCTGGAGTCCGTCAGGCCTTCCACATGACCGGTGCCGAACTTTTCCGGCTCGCGGCTGAATTTCTTGGAAAGCGCATAGGCGATCCAGGCGGCGATGTCGGCGCCGGCGCCAGGCAGTGCACCGATCAGGGTGCCCAAAAGGCTGCCGCGGGCGATGTTGACCTTGTACCGCGCGATAGAGCGCCCGATCCCGCTGAGCAGGTTGCGCACCGCAGCCACACTGGCCTGCGGTTTCACGCCGCCCAGCATGTGGCGCAGGATCTCCGACACCGCGAACATCCCGATCATCGCCGGGATGAAATCGATGCCGCCATAGAGTTCCGCATATCCGAAGGTGAAGCGCGGCGTGCCGGCAGGGTTGTCAAGGCCGATCGAGGCGATCAGCAGGCCGATCAACAGTGACAGGAACCCGCGGATTGGCGAGGCCGTGGCAATGAAGACGGCACTGGTGAGCCCTAGACAAGCCAGCCAGAAATACTCAAACGAACTGAAGTTCAGCGCGATTTCCGCCAGCACCGGCGCCACCAGCACCAGGGCCGTAGTGCCGATCAGCCCACCGATGACGGAGCAGACCAGCCCGGTGCCCAGCGCCCGTTCCGCCTCGCCCTTCTGGGTCATACGGAAGGCTTCGTCGACATAGGCGGCCGAAGCGGGTGTGCCGGGGATGCGCAACAGCGCGCCCGGGATATCGCCGGCGAAGATCGCCATGGCGACGCAGGTGACCATGGCCCCGATCGCCGGCACCGGCTCCATGAAAAAGGTGATGGGCACCAGCAGCGCCACGGCCATGGTCGCCGTCAGACCGGGGATGGAGCCGACGAACAGCCCGAAGCACGCCGCCATGAAGATGGCCGCGAGCGTATCGACGCGGAAGACAAGCTCAGCGGCGAGAAGGATCGCGTCCATGACCTACCACGCGATCGGCATTAGCAGGCCCCACGGCAGCGGCACCCGAAGCAGGCTGTAGAAGGCATAGTGCACGGCGAGTGTCACCACCACGGCGACCGCCACCGAGGGGATCGGGCCGACGCCCTGCAGCAGCAAGAGCGCACCGACGATGACGATACCGAAGGGGATGAAACCCACGCTCTCGCCAAACACGATGTACAGCACGATCAGCGCCAGCGTGATCAGGACGTTCAGCCGGCCACGGCCCGACTGCGCCCAGTCCGCGAACTGCACCGCCCCGGTCGCCGGCCATTTGCGCAGGCCGGTGACGACCAGGGGGATGGAAAACACGATCAGCCCAATGGCGATCACCGTCGGAAACACGTTCGGTCCGATATCCTGGCCCGGCATGTCCGGCAAGGTTCGGGCATAGAGAAGGACGGCGACGCCGAGCAAGATCAGCACGGCGCCTAGAATGGCGTCGTTGATCCTCACGTCAGCCTCGCCGTCCCTATCCGACGGATTTCAGGCCCGGTTACTGCGCCATGCCGACGGCCGTCATCACGTTGCCCAGGTCTTCGTCGCTCTTGGCCATGAACTCGCGGAAGTCTTCCGGCCCGGCCCACAGCAGACCATAGCCGCGGCCCAGCATGAATTCCCGGAACTCGTCGCTCTGGTGGACGGTTTCCAGCGCAGCAACCAGCGTCGTCACGATATCGTCGGGCGTACCGGCCGGAGCGACGATGCCGCGCCAGGCGCCGAGCGTCCAGGTGGAGCCCACGGCCTCTTCCGTCGTCGGCACGTCGGGGAAGATGGCATCGTGTTCC
>JANQQD010000197.1 GCA_028285185.1 Anaerolineae bacterium
CAGCCATCGCGGCCACCATGTGAACCATTGTCGCCTCTCCTTTGGGAAACGGTCGTCCGAGCCTTGACCGCCCGCTCCTGGGCCATGGTCTCCAGGGCCATGGACGGGGGTCTCGAAGTCTCCCCGGCGATCATCGCCGAGTTGCGCCTTGGTCGTTGGCCACACCGAAGCGGTTCAAAAAAACTCAGCGACCGCTCCCAGGCGCCGGCGCCGGCGACGCCGGCAGCGATCCGCCGTTCGCGGCGGGGCTGATCTTGGTGCGGGAGACCTTCCGCGCGCGCTGGAACGGTTCACCCCCCCCCGTTCCGAGCCCCGGAAGGCAAAAACGCTAAGGCGGCCGTCCTGGGCCGCCTGCGTGGCAATTCCCGATCCCCGGGGCGCGGAGCCGGCGCTCCCGGGGTCGGATCGCTTGTTGCACCCGTGCCGACCTCGGCACGCACTGGCTCCGAAACGGCCGCTCGCGGGCGGGAGGCCCGCCGGGGCACGGGCAGCGTCACATCTGTATCAGCTGGTCGTTGAGCGCCAGCCAGCCGGCCGGCTCTGCGATCATGTGGCCGGTCTTGTACTGGCCGCCGAAGCGAATGCCGCGCCGCTTGAAGATCTCGTACATCATGGCGCTGGCCGGCCCCTGCGGCCCCTTAACCCCCGTCACCCCGGGGTGGCGTGCCAACATGGCCCCGAGCTTGCTCTCCACATTGGCGCGCCAGTGGATCTCCATGGCGGTGCGCGCAATGACCTTGCCGTAGGTCAGCTTGATGCCCAGCTTGCCGACCGCGGTCGCCGCCCCGGCGATCATCTGCACGGCGGAGACGGGCACCGCGGCGCTCGCCAGCGAGGCCCCGCGCACGGCGGCCTTAAGCTGCTTGGCGCGGATGCAGGCCTGAACCCATTTGGTCAGCGTCTCGCTCTGCTTGTAGCCTTTGCTGAGGTCGCGCAGGCGGTAGAGATGGCGGCCCGTGGTATAGAGCGCATTGCTGTGCTGGCCGATGCCGACCACGTCGACCTGCGTCACGATGCTGCCGGCCGCACCAACGGCCCCTAGAACCGCCGAACCGAAGTTCTTCAGCCCGCTGTCGCTGAGATACTTCTTGGTGCGCCGCGAGCGGCCGTTGTGGCCGTTGACGACAAAGAACGGGTTGGGGATCAGATCTTCGGGCGCTTCCTCCTCGTTCAGCAATTTGAAGAGCTGAAAGGCCTTCAAGGCAGCCACAGCCTCGTTGCCGAAGCTGGTGCAGACGACCTCGGCGATGCCCCAAGCGAACTCCTCGGCATCCGCGGGGTCGGCGCTGCCCTTCAGGCGAGCGGCGGCCTCACGCATCCGGCTGAAATCCAATGTCGTGTGTTCGACGACAGTCATGACCCACGTCTCCTGAATTCGCAGTTCAGAGTGTGCCCGGCGCCCATCGCCGGGCTTGCGGGTTGGTCGTCGGTCGGGCCGAAGCGGTTCAAAAACTTTTCAGCGATGCGTGCGGGTGCCGCCGCGCCCGGCCCTCTGCCGCACCTCACGGGCCGCACCTCACGGGCTCGGTTCCGCCCACTCAACCCTTCTCATTTTCCCGCGAACAGTCGTGACATTCCGTTGGTTGTGGCCTCGCTCCCCACAGCCTAGGAGGTCGCTCGGAGGCGATCTCGGGCTGAGAGCAGGAGAGCGACGATGACGGAATTGCGGGTCACTGTGCGGAACACGTCCGACACCGGCGGAACGTTCCTGACGCCGGTCTATTTCGGTTTCCACGACGGCGGTTTCGATCTGTTCGATGTGGGCGGCACCGCCTCGCCGGGCCTGGAGTCCCTGGCGGAAGACGGCGCCTTCGCCATAGTCGCCGCCGAACGCGCGGCCGCCTCACCGGGCAGCCAGGGCCTGGTGGTCACGGGCGAAAACGGCTTCATCGCCACGCAGGAGCAGACATCGGCCTTCATCACGGTGGACAGCGCCGTCAACACGCAAGTTAGCTTCGGCGCCATGATCCTGCCGTCCAACGACGCCTTCATCGGCACGGACGAGGCGCTGACACTGTTCGACGATGCCGGCAATTTCCTCGGCGCGCAGACGGTGGTCTTCGACGGCACCGATGTCTACGACGCCGGCACCGAGGTGAATACCGAGCTCGATGCCGCCTTCATCAACCAGACAGCACCAAACACCGGTGTCGACGAAAACGGCGTCATCCGCCAGCATCCGGGCTTCAACGGCTCGTTCGGCAACCCGGTCGGCGAGGGCGATCAGATCATTCTCGGCGGCACCAACGCGCCGGGCGCCTTCATCGACCCCGTGGCCGCCGACTTCACGCTTCCCGGTGCCCAGATCGCGACCGTGCACATCAACACGGTCGTCCGGCGCGAGGGCACGGACGGCCGCGACGTCATCATCGGCCGCGGCGATGACGACATCGTGAGTGCCGGTGACGGCAACGACCTCGTGTTCGGCGGCCGCGGCTTCGACGTCATCGACGGCGGCGAAGGCCGCGACAAGATCTTCGGCGGTGCCGGCGATGACGAGATCAGCGGCGGCGGTGGCCGCGACTGGATTTCCGGCGGCCGCGGCTATGACCTGATCGACGGCGGCGACGGCCGCGACACGATCTTCGGCGGTGCGGGCGGCGACTGGATCTCCGGCGGCGACGGCCGGGACTGGATCTCCGGCGGCAGCGGCGACGACCGGATCGCGGGTGGTGCGGGCAACGACGACATCCGCGGCGGCCTCGGCGACGACACGTTCTATTTCGGCACCGGCGACGGCCACGACGTCATCCGCGGCTTCGACCGCCAGGGCGACGACCGGTTCGTGCTCTCGCTGGAGGGCATAGACAGCTTCGACGACGTCCTCGCCGCCGCCTCGCAGGAACGCCGGGGCGTCGAGCTCGACTTCGGAGACGACAGTATCTTCCTCAGCGGCACGCGCCTCAGCGCGCTGGACGAGGGCGACTTCCTCTTCGTGTGAGTTTCGAGGAGCGCGCGCCCGGCGTCGCAGCTCCGCCGAGGGGCGGTACACGCCCGGCGCGCCTCGCAGCTATCCTGCCCCGGTTGGCGCACGGCAAATGCGAGCGGAGTTCGCGACCGACAAGGGTGAAAGAGAAGCCCGCGGGCGCCGGGCTCAGCCGGCCTTGGCCCGGGATCCCCCGGGCGGCCCAGGTGGGCAAAGCCCTACGCCTGATCGACACGGCGGAAGCGTTCGTCCGACTTCGCGATTGCCGAGCAGTCGGCTCGAAGGCCCATCCGGCTTGCTCCGAAGCGAGGGCGAATTGCGGCCCCGTCCGGTCGGTTTCGCTCGTCCGGGCACGCCTTCGGTCAAAGCCTACGCGCGGCGTTCACGGCGTCGCTGAAGGCGCTCAAGCTCATCGGCTCGGATCTACTCGCGAACTCGGACGGGCCGCGCCAGACCTCGACCGTGTCGTTTGCAGGATCTTCGTACTGGCTCCAAAAGGCGTCCAGGTAGAGCGAAGGGATTGAAAGAGAGACCAGAACGAAGTCTTCCTCCCGCTCGACGTTGTTCTTGTAGGCCGCTGCCGCCGCGTTTAGGAAGATGGACGTGAAATCGAAGCCAATGGCCGACGCGTAGCGGTATTGTCCCGTCGTGTGCAATGCGGCGGACACGATGAAGAACGGGAACGGAGGCGGCTCCCCGGTGGGCCACGTCACCCTGACTAAGTGCAGCCAGCACGATGGCTCCTCGATGGACCTCAGCCAAGCCGGTGAGAAGCGCTGGCTCAGAGCGAGCGCGAACATCGGCACATCGGCGACGATTTCAACGTGCGGGAAACGCTCCTCCTGGCGTAGTCGGTCCGGCGGAACGACGAACGGCAGGCCCCCGGTCAGGATGCGCAACTTGAGTTCCCGGGCGACCTGTGCGGGGAGGTACTCCGGCGGTTCGAACGCCGGCAGCAAGAGCTTGTCGGCGTCGATCATGACATCACCTCGATCTCGGCCACTGGCGGCTTAAGGTAGTAGGAGTGTGTCCAGAGCCCCAGCTTCGTTTCGGGCTGACCTTTGACGGTCGTCGTCGTCCTGTAGTACCGGCGAAGCTCTTCGTAGGGCATCTGCGACGGGCCGAAGAACGAATCGTCGACCATGATGTCCGTGTAGCCGCCGGTGACGTTGTCCTCAGCGTAGCCCAGGATAACCACGAAGTGGCCCTCGCCCATGCCGCGCTCCCACACGACGCGGGCGCACATCGGCGCCGCGGCGTCAATCTGTCCCTTGATCTCCTCCAGTGCCACGGGATTGGGATAGGTCACCGTGTGGCACTCGGCGTGGAAGAGCGGCAAGGTGAGTCCGGACTGGACGTCGCAATCGCGCTTCGCCTGGACGCTATTGCCGTCGTCGAAGTCAACGCAGCAATTGATGCCGAGTTCATCCGAGGCGATCTGCGCCTGCGAGAAGCGGTTTCCTCCCCGGCGCCCGAAGACGTAGTTCTTGATCGCGGCCGTCGTCGCGGCCCAGCACCAGTTGTCCAGAATCTGCTCGTCGACGCTCAGGTTGGGCAGCGTCACAGCGTTGATCAACGCTTCCGGCTGGAAGTCGGGGAGATCGACCACAGTCCGGTTGACAGGCACGAGATTACCCAGATCGTCAAAGATGAGCATCAATCCGATCCTTGATGGAACTTGCGCGTATCCTTTGCGGCACCGGGCTCCACGCTTCGCAGTGCGGCGCCCCTTCCGCCGGCTGCGGCTAGTTGATCGTCTCAAGTTCGTCGCGAGCCCGACCTGCCAAGGCAATGAACTGCGGACAACCGGTCCAGATCAGGTCGATAACGCGCTCTGCGATGTGCATGCCGGCGATCGAGTCTTCGCTGTAGTGCACCCCGGCAACTTCGCGGTTGTGTGCGATGCGAGCGGCGACCAGCCGGATCGGATCGCGCGCCGCGGGGTATGCTTTGCCGATCGCCTCCGCCACTAGGAAAGCCTCGGTCGCGTGCCCGCTTGGCCAGGACGGATGCATCGGCGTGGGGATCATTGGCACCAAGTAGGGATAGACCTGGACGGGACGTGGAAACTTGAACTTGTTCTTGAAGTGCATGGCGACAGTCAGCCCGATGCGGTCTGCGATCGCTATCAGCCGCTGCGTGTGCACATGGTAAGGCGTCAGCTTCAGCACATGCGCGAAGAGATCCAGGAAGGAATGGACCTGGTCGTAGATCTCAACCTCGCGCTGCTGGCGTTGCACGTCGTATTCGGTGAGCTTGGTGATCTCCTCGAACAGCTTCGTTCGCAGAGCGTCTCCCGTATCGCCGCCGAATGGCTCCAGGCCGTTGAGAGTGCCGTCACCCTTCCAGTTGACGTTCGAATTGAACTCGTCAAGCAAGCGTTCTGCGAAGTATCCCGGAGCCCAGTCGAGGTCGGAAAAGCTCCGGTCGATTTCTATCTCGCTCGGTTGCAGAGGTGCGCCGGGGATGATGACCCCGCCGCCCGTCTGAGACCGGTAGGCGGGAAAGTTCGGAAAGAAGCTGAAAAGGCTCGTGCCGCCCCACATGCTCCCGCCGAAGCCACCGCCCGTGCCGCCACCCGATCCGCCGCCGGAACCACCGCCAGAGCCGCCACCCGACCCACCGCCAGAGCCACCGCCGCTCATGTCTCGCCTCCCCCCTTTGCAGTTGTTTATCGACTATTCGGAAACGCCTGCGTTCAGCAGTCTTTCGATGTACAAGCGTGCATGATCTTCCCGGAAAGGGCAACGCCGCCGATATTCCGAAAGTCGGAAGGCCGGAGCAACGTCGCGGTGGTGCGCCGCCGCCTTTCGGGCGTTCTCCATGTCGTCGCCAGCGACCAAGCTCGCGATCAACACCCGCGCAGCGTTTCCGAAACGGGGGTTCACCGACAGCGACCGTCGCGCCCAAGCTGTCGCCTCGACGAAGTTGCCGTGCAGGTAGTGGTTCTGGGCCAGGAGGCATTGCTTGAAGAATGCATGCTGGTCGATGGGCGAGAGGCGCAACGCACGCTCGGCATACTTGATGGCCGTGGCGGTATCGCCGGCAAAGCCGTAGGGACCGCTGCTGAACGTCCATGCCCAGGAGTTGTTCGGCGAGATGGCGCGCGCCCTATCGACCGAGTCGATGCCGGAAATGATGTCTCTATTGAACATCGCCTCGGCATGGCCCAGCAGCGCGTGGGCGAGCGCGGCGGAATCGTCGCGCTCGATCGCCCGATTTGCGTTGCTGATCGCAGCGCGGATGTCGCTGTCGGGATCGTCGGACCAGCCTTCCGCCGCGCAGAACATGTGCCAGTGCGCAGCGAGGGAAAACGGGGCCGCATAGTCGGGATCTTCGCGCGTCGCCTGGTCTAGGAACTTCCGGGCAAGGCGGAACTCGTCCGGGCGCAGTCGGTACATGAGGTTGAGCGCCTGCAAATAGCAGTCGTAGGCGGTCAGGCTTTGCGGCGGCTTGCGCATCGCACGCTGGACCTCGGTCACGCGGATGCGCGAGGCGATCTGGCCAACGATGGCCAGCGTGATTTCGTCCTGCAGGTCGAAAACTTCGTGGACAACGATCTCGTAATGCTCGGCCCAGATAACCTCGGCGCTCGCCGCATTGAGCAGTTCGACCGAGAGCCGCCAGCGGTCACCGCGCCGATGCACCCGACCGGTGAAGAGGTACTGCACCCCCAGTTTCGCGACGATCTCGTCGGGCTCCAGCTGACCGGGGCGTACCGCGATCGTCGAGCCCCGGGCGACGGTGAAGATGTCCTTGAGATTGCTCAGCGAGGTGATGATGTCGTCGACGAAGCCGGCCACCATGTGTCGTGTTGCGGGGTCTTCGGTCAGATTTTCGAAGGGCAGGAGCGCGATGGACGGCACCGCACTGACTGCTGGCGCGTCGGACCCGGCGGCCGCGGCCCCGATCAGGTCACCCACACTGCCGACATGGGCCGCGGGGACCGGCTCGCGGATGTTCTTGAGCTGGAGCGGCCCAAGATCTGTTGTGATGAGCCCGGCGGAGGGTCCGATAGCGGCATGGAAGTCGCGCGAGACGACAATACCGCCAGCCGATGCGTATTCCTGCAGCCGTACCGCAACGTTCACCGTGTGACCGAAGACGTCGTTCATATCGCGGATCATCTGGCCCCAGTGGATCGCCATTCGGAACTGGAGCGCGCGCTTTACTTCGATATCGGCCTCGACGTCTGCGATCTGACGCTGCATCTCGACCGCGCAGGCCAGCGCGTCCGATGCGACGTCGAACACGGCAATGAAGCCGTCGCCGGTGCCCTTCACGACATTCCCGCGGAACGAAAGAATGAGAGGGTCGATGACGTTGACGTGCAGCGCCCGAAACCTCCGGTGGGTTTCGAGTCCAGCGATTTCCATGAGTCTGGAGTACCCAACGACGTCGGCGCATAAAACAGCGCTGAAGCCCGGGCTGAAATCTATCGCTTTCGGCGTTCTCGTCGCGTGATCCAGGTTGTTAGAACTCGTTGAGAATACCATGATAGATGCTCGAAATAGATGAATCGTGCCGACCTTACGATTCTAGAAGGGGCCCCGATACTAGCCAGAATAACAATGCAGCTGGGAGACGTTAATGGAAACCGGGGTTCCCCACCTGGCGATCTCGGTCGAAGTCGATCTTCTTCCGCTGGCCTTAGGGATGCAACCGTCAGGCATCCAGGTGACGAAAACAGCCCCGAAGGGGCGAGAGCAACGGGCTTCTCATCGGAAGAATGCGTGGCAATGCCGATCTTGCGGATGTGCGGGCCCACATCTCCCGTTGTGACAGCGCCTGAATCAGCGGGCTGTAGTATCATCCCGAAGCAAGCCTTGGTCGGAGCCGGTCGATCCGGCTGAGGATATCGTCGAACAGCGCGCGGGACAGCGACCTCGGCCAATTGGAGGACGGCGTCGCGCCGTGGTGAATGGTCTGGTGTGGGCATAGCTGGCAGAACGCCAACTGGCTGCAGCTGAGTGGTTAGCCGCCAGTGTGCGCCGGGGATGTCCAACCCTCAGACCCCAATCAGGTCTGTCTTGGCAGCCGGCCGCCGGAGAGCTCGGCGCATCAGCCGTCCGGCTCGCCGCGGTCCGCCGCGGCGATGATCGCATCCACGGCCTCGCGCGGAACGGCATCGCCGCTGGCAAGCCCCGCCTCGACCGCCGCCTCGATGCGGCGCAAGGCCGCCGCGCGCGTCTCCTCCTGCGCCTCCAACAGCCGCAGGCCCGCCCGCACCACCTCCGACACCCCGTGGTATCGCCCGCTCTCCACCAGCGCGGCGATGAAGCGCCGCTGGTGCCCGGTCAACAAACGCCGGGAATGTGCGCCTCGTCCACCCGGTCGACGCCCGTGTCGATCACCGACGTGGTCGTGCCGGCCGCGGCCCCGTCCGGGCGGTTGACGTATTTCTCTGGCCTGTGGCCGCGCAACAGCAGGCCCATCAGCTTGTCCGAATGGCGGCGGATGGCGTGGCCCCTCCGGTGCCCGCCGGCCCCCGGCGTGCCCGCGGCGGACCGCGGGGGCATCAGCGCGTCCGCGGCGTGGTCCACCGCGGCGTCCCAGGCGGCCGCGAAGGCCGGGTCGCGGCCACGCAGGCGATAGGCATGGGTCTTCGACCGGTCGACCGCGCGCAGCGCGGCATTCACGCTGCCCGTCGCCGCAAGCGCGGCGAGGAACCGGTGCCTGACGCCGTCCGTCCACCGTTTTGCCGATGACATACGGTGTCTCCCTCACACCGACTGCGCGCCCCCGCCCCCATCAACCACCGCTCCCGTCAAGCGCCGGTGCCGGCCGCAGGGTCAGCCGTCCCCATCGCGGTCGATGCCTGTGGTGATGATCAGCGTCGGGTCGCTGGCGGCCTCCGGATCCGCCCGGGCGCGATAGCGTTCCGGGCGCTGGCCGCGCAGCAGCAGCTCCATCAGCCGGTCGGAATAGCGGCGCACCTGGCCGCACTCCCGGCCGCGGTAGAACACCGGCTCGTCATAGCCGTCCAGCGCCCGGCGCCGCGCCTCCGCCTCCAGCGCATCGACGGCCGTGTCCACCGCCTCGTCCCACCGGGCCGCGAACTCTGCGTCCGTCGCCCGCAGCCGGTAGGCTTGGCGCCTCGACCGGCCGACCGCGCGCAGGGCCTCGCTGACATTGCCGGTCTCTGCAATCACCTCGAAGAACCGGCGCTTGGCGCCGGGCGTCCATCGCGACGCTGACGTCATGACATCTCTCCGCAAAAACAAAGCGCCCGCCGGTCCTCCCGGCAGGCGCGTACAGATTTGCTCTCGGGTGTTCTCGGGTACTCTCGGGACCTTCGCGGCCCCGTCGGCCACGGCCCGCGGACTCCCCCACCCTCACCGCCACCCTGTCCACAAACCACCCGATCCGTCCAGCACAACGTCCCATGACCACAAGGGATTGCCGACATTCAGACGTCCCTCCACCTTGATGGGGGAGGGTCCGGGTGGGGGTGGGGGTGATGGCGCCGCACCGCTCTCCTCGCCCCACCGATAGGGCGATACGAACGCCATGCGCTCATTCCATGGCGCAGGTCTCTCTCCAAGGCATCGCCGGGTCCTCCCCGGCCCAACCGTCATCCCCGCGAAGGCGGGGATCTCCCGCCGCCTGCACACCGCCCGAGCGAGATCCTCGCCTGCGCAAGGATGGCATGTCGGCTGGCGCGGGCGGCTGTCGCCCGGATCTCCAGCTACAGAACGTGGCGAAACGGATCCTGGCGCGTCCGTGGCGCGGTAGGCCGCGCCGTCCCATGCGGCCGCGAAGGCCGGGCCGCCTGAATGCCAGATTGGCCCAACCGGTCGGGCGGGGCGCCGCGCCACAATTCTGACATGCCAACCGACTAACGAACGGCACCGTAAGTGGTGACCCTGAAGCGATTATCGATATCGGATAATAGAGACGTCACTTAGTTGACGGACGAAGACAGCTAGCCAAGCATATTGCCGTCGGACGTCTGCTGATGACAGCAGGTCGGCGGACGGGCGAAGTCCAAGAACTCGACCAAGCCAAGACATCGCAGCCGACTGGGATGTATCGTCATGAGAGACCAAGACTTCGACTACGGCTACGATCACGACCACCACTACTATGACCACGACCAACACCACGACGGTCGTCTTAGTATCCCGAGGGGAAAAGACGGCAAGCCGCTGCGCACGACGCGCGGGCAGCGCCATCATTGGCATGGTCGCCGCCGCACCACGTTTGGTAGTGTCGTCGGCAAAATCTTCTTGATTTGTGTATTCATCGGAATGGTGTTGTTCTTCTTGCAAGAGACGGCAAACAGGTGACGGGGCGTCGGTTGCTGATCAAAAGCCCGACGCTGTGCATCCGCATGGTCTAAGCGATGACGACCCTCCGCAACTGCGCGAAGGGGCACGGCGCGTCCCGTGACCTGTCCCGGTCGACCCGTCCGGTGACCCTCTCTGCTGTGACAATGGGGGTCAGGTCTTTGATCATCAGACAATGGGGGTCAGGTCTTTGATCATCATATTCTCAGGCAGGTTTCGTCCTCGTCCTTCGCCCGCCTTGCCGGTCCCCTGCCCTCGCATGCGGCCCGGCACCGGCGCTTTGCCGGGCGACGCTGCCTGGCCGGCCGGTGACGGCATCGCCCCGGCGGCCTCATGCCAAGACAAAGACAATGGGGGTCAGGTCTTTCATCATCGCATTGTCGGACGACGACCGCGGCCTCCCGCGATAACTCAGGTGTCCGAAGCGCCTTGCCGGAGGCTGCGGCCGGTCTTCTGCGCCCGCGTTACGGTCCTGACGATCGAAAGCAGCGTCAGGCAAAGCGGGATCTCAAGCACATCAGAAACGATCAGAAGAACGACCCCGACATAAAACGGCCCGGTGGACGCCGACCACAGCGCATCGCGGATCGCCACAGACCCGGCGACCGTCCCGAAGATTGTTGCAAGCCAGAGGAACCACCACCAGCCGAGCGGCCCGGCCCTGGTCACGACCTCAGGGTGATAGGGGTTCCGGCTCGCCCTGGCGATCCGCGACATGGCCTGAAACGGCAGCCATAGATTGAGGATCGGAACGAAGTACGAGCCGACGGCCCATCCCGGCGATATGTCCATGCCCCTGGCATGCGCCACATGGAGGTTCTTGCACGCCCTGTACTTCCACAACAGGATGCATATGCCGGCAAACGTGAAGGCGACCCAGTGCAAGACTCTGCCAAAGCTGGGTGAATCGTCCACTGCCGTCGGGTCCGTCCGCGTTGCATAGTCCAGCAGTTCGATGCTCAAGAGGCGCGGCCCCATATCGATCAGCTGTCCGACAAAGTCCGCCGCGATGACCAGCTCAACGATGATTACGGCCATGTAGGCGAACACCGCCCATCGCACCATCTGTGCCAGATTGGACAGGGGCTGAACGCCCGGCAGGTCCGTCAGCGCAGGCGGGGGCCGGTCGCCGAACAGGTCCCCCAGCTCAGATGATCCGGCCGCGATCCACCCGGACAGGCCGCGGTGCCAGACCGGGGTGTCACGCGTGACCTGGCCCGACCGTATCAGGGCGTGGAGATCGTCGGCCGGCACGGGTCCGTATGACTTCCCGCCCCGCTCATAGTGCCAGTCCATGCCGCCGCTTGATCCACCCGCCTGGCTGATGCCGAGGTTCCTCCGGCCCTCTGGCCCGAACGCGGTCGCCCCGCGCCGCAGCCGGTGGGAGTCTAGGCGGGCATTCATTCAAATTGAAGGTGCCGCCGGCAGGGGAACATGCGCACGTCGGGAAACCGCTCCAGCCGGCGCGTTCCAATCATGGGCGCGTCCGACAGGGTGCGCAGGGCTTCCTCGATGGCCCGCAGATACGCCGCCGCACGCTCCGGCGACTCTCCGGCAATGTGGCGATAGATCCCTATGAGGTCGGTCTTTGCGGCCGGCCGGCGGAGGATTCGGCCCATCAGCCCTGCGGCTCGCCGCGCTCTGCCTCCGCGATGATCGCATCGATGGACTCCAGCGGCACAGCGGCGCCGCTGGCAAGCCCCGCCTCGACCGCCGCCTCGACCCGGCGCAAGGCCGCCGCGCGCTGCTCCTCCTGCTCCTCCAACAGTCGCAGGCCCGCCCGGACCACCTCCGATACCCCGTGATACCGCCCGCTCTCGACCAGAGAGGCGATGAACCGCTGCTGGTGCTCGGTCAACGAAATGCTGGGATTACGCGCCACGGCACCCTCCTGGCCCTCGGTGAAGCCTGATCCAGTCCCGCCTGCATGGACGAGACGCAGGGGTTGAGCCTCTACCTGTCCCGCTCAGGACACGCGTCGGACAGCGAGCCGATTCAGCCCTCTGTCCCACGGTATGTCCGACGGATAAACGGCTGTAGCATATTGTGCGACAGACCCGTCCGCAACCGCGCGAAGACGCATGGCGCGTTCCGGAACCTGTCCCGGGCGATCCGTCCGACCTTATTTTCCGCCGAGCGCCAACCCCAAGCCTTGGTGCGGTCGAGAAGACTCGAACTTCCACCCTGTTTCCAGGACAGCGACCTCAACGCTGCGCGTCTACCAATTCCGCCACGACCGCGAAGGCTTGCCAAAGACCGGCGCTTGGCAATAGCAAAAGGCATGGACGCAATCAAGGCGATGGCGCAGGCCGCGAACATTCACGGGCCCACGCCGGACTGGCTGGTGTCGGACGCGCCCGTGGACTATCCGGCGGCCGTGGCGGCCATGGAGGCGCGCGTGGCCGCCATCCGCGACGGCCGGGCGGGGGAGCTGGTGTGGCTCCTGCAGCACCCGCCGCTCTACACTGCCGGCACCAGCGCCGATCGGGCCGACCTGCTCGACCCCGACCGCTTTCCCGTCTACCGCACCGGCCGCGGCGGGCAGTTCACCTATCACGGGCCGGGCCAGCGCGTGGCCTATGTGATGCTCGATCTCGACCGGCGCGGCCGCGACCTCCGCCGCTTCGTGTGGCTGTTGGAGGAGTGGCTGATCCGCGCCCTTGCCCGCTTCAACGTGATCGGGGAGCGGCGCGAGGGCCGCGTGGGCATCTGGGTCGACCGCGCCCGGCACCCCGGGCCGGCCGGGCCGCAGCCGGGACGGGAAGACAAGATCGCCGCCATTGGCATCCGCGTGCGCCGCTGGGTCAGCTACCACGGCGTGGCCCTGAACGTGGAGCCCGACCTTGGGCATTTCGCCGGCATCGTGCCCTGCGGCGTGACCGGCCACGGCGTAACCTCGCTGGTCGATCTCGGCCTGCCGGTGACGCTGGCCGATGCCGACACGGCCTTGCGTGCAGCCTGGGACGAGGTGTTCTGAGTCCTTCCGACGGCGGCTTGAGCGGCAGGTTGTCCCCGGCCGCCCTGCCCCCCTGTCAGCGGCTGTAGCAGTCGGCCGAATCCGTGCCCGGCTGGCAGGCGCCGGTGCCGACGCGGGGGTGGTCGCACTCGCCGTCGAACGCCCACTGGCAGGTATTGCCCACCAGCTCCTGCGGGCTGCGCAGCCGCAGGGCCCGGCAGTCCGACGTATCCGTGCCGTGCTGACAGATGGCAGTCACCGCGCCGATATGGCGGCTGTCGTCGCACTCGCCGTCGAACGACCACTGGCAGGTGTTGCCGACCAGCTCCTGCGGGCTGCGCAGCCGCAAACCCCGGCAGTCGCTGCCGTCGGTGCCGTGCTCGCAGGCCGGCGTGGCGTTGCCGATATAGCGGCTGTCGTCGCATTCGCCATCGCGCGCCCACTGGCAGCTGTCGTTGTCGGCCACCGTCTGCGGACCGACGGTGCTGCCATCGCCCAACTGCAGGCCACGGCAATCGGTTGCATCGGTCCCATGCTGGCACGCCCCGGTGACCGCCCCGATATACCGGTCGTCGTCACATTCGCCGTCCCGCGCCCACCGGCAGCTGTCGTCGCCGCCGCCGGCCTGGCCGGGCCCATCGGCCAGCTGCAGGCCGCGGCAATCGGTTGCATCGGTCCCGTGCTGGCACGCCCCGGTGACGGCCCCGATGTACCGGTCGTCGTCGCATTCGCCGTCCCGCGCCCACTGGCAGCTGTCGTTGTCACCACCGCCCGGTCCGTCGGCCAGCACCAAGCCGCGGCAGTCGGTCGCGTCTGTACCGTGCTGGCAGGCCCCTGTTATGGCTCCGATGTACCGGTCGTCGTCGCACTCGCCGTCCCGTGCCCACTGGCAGCTGTCGTCGTCCCCACTGCCCGGCCCGTCGGCTAGCACCAAGCCACGGCAATCCGTCGCGTCCGTGCCGTGCTGGCAGGCCCCAGTGACGGCCCCGATATAGCGGTCGTCGTCGCATTCGCCGTCCCGCGCCCACTGGCAGCTGTCGTTGTCCCCGCCGGCCGGTCCGTCGGCCAGCACCAAGCCGCGGCAGTCGGTCGCGTCTGTACCGTGCTGGCAGGCCCCTGTTATGGCTCCGATGTACCGGTCGTCGTCGCATTCTCCGTCCCGAGCCCACTGGCAGCTGTCGTTGTCGGCCGTTTGCGGACCTGGCCCCGGACCCGCGCCGCCGCAGTCGGTTGTGTCGGTGCCGGCGGGGCAGACGCCGGTGCCGCGCCCTGGTTCGTCGCATTCGCCGTCAAACGACCACTGGCAGCTGTTGCCCGCGAGCTCCTGTTGGCTGCGCAGCTGCAGCCCACGGCAGTCCGAACCGTCGGTTCCGTGCGGACAGGTTCCCGTGGCAGCGCCGATGTAGCGGCTGTCATCGCAGTCGCCGTCGAATGCCCGCCGGCAAATGTCGCTGTCAGCGGTCGCCGGCTCCGGCCCAGGGCCGGGGCCCGGCCCCGTGTCGTCACCCGTGGTCGGACAAACGCAGAAGTAGGGGCGCGACCCGTCCGGGCAGATCGTTGGGCAGGCTTCTGCCGGCTGGGCCATCGCAGTGGATAGGTGACCCAGGGCGAGGAAAAGGAGAGCCGCCGTCACCGACACTGAAATCTGGATCATCCGCTGCATGAAGCCGTCCCTGATTAGATTATGAGCCCGGAGGGACGATGATCATACCACAGCATCGTTGGGCGACAGCCGCGTCGAGACGATCGTCCGTCGTCCAGTGACGGACATCACTGCGGACCATTGTGGCGGTCGTAAGGATAGCCGCATCTTGGATCGTCAACAGGCCCTTGCTCAAGATCAGTTGCCGCGGCACGCTGTCGTAATGGAGCGGCTGGATCGGCACCGGCCTTTGGTGATTCGTCAGGATGCGACGAGCGCTGCCGGCCATGACGTATGGGATTGCGTGATGCGTGCCCCAAGAAATGGCCAAAATCGGGACCGAGGATGCGATCCATACCCTGGCTGACTTTCGAGAGGCGCCGGGGCAGTGGCAGACGGGAGGGGTAGATCGATGGGATTGGAAGAGACGATGTCGGGCGCGTTCCGGACACCGGTTGCTGACCGGCGAGAGTTCCTGAGACGCGCAGGTCTGGCCGCGCTCTACGGGGCCGTGATCGGCGGCGTCAGCTGCTCTTGCGCCGACGCATTGGCGCAGACGACCGCACGCCTGCCGCAGATGCGCGGCTGTCTGGTTCAGGGCGACGCAATGGCCGCCTTTGCCGAGCAGACGAGCCATTCCTGGATGTCGTACAGCCA
>JANQQD010000224.1 GCA_028285185.1 Anaerolineae bacterium
CCAATGGTACTGCGTCTCAAGACGTGGGAGAGTCGGTCGCCGCCAGGTCATCCCAGGATCAGATATCCAGATCACAGAAACCAGAAATCAGAAGACAGACAGCAAAACACAGAAAACGCCGCGCGACCCTGACGCGCTCAACTCTTCTGTCTTCTGTCCTCTGATGCCTTCTGTCCTCTGAAACGACTACAACCCCCTCACACCCCACTCTCTCACCTCCGCGGGGTGGAGCAGCCCGGTAGCTCGTCAGGCTCATAACCTGAAGGTCGCAGGTTCAAATCCTGCCCCCGCAACCAAATCCAAAACCTCATAAACACATATAGATCTGCTGGTTACGTGTAACTGGCCGTAGACGGCCGGTTACGGCCTCGCCGCCGACGTTGACAGCGACGTGCACGCAACTGGGAGCCATATCGGCAGGTCAAAGATACTCAACTTCGAAGCATTCCTTATCGTTACTGAAAGCGGCAAATTGGGATTGCCCATCAACTTTATAGTGTTTGAGCGGATCCTGGCCCTTGCGATCGGGCGGAAGGGTGGTGGCGCCGGGATCGCTCCTCCGTCATGCCTTCCTCCTCTACCCCCAGGCGAATAAATCCACTATAGCAGAGCGTCGGAAATCTCCGGACAACCTAGCTCCTCCAAAGACTGCGGCGGCTTGAGGCATTGACAGGGCGGGAACCAGCGAGTAAGTGTACGGGTATCGTGTCTCAATCGGCAGTCTATTTCTTATGGATTGATAGACCGGCCATTTAGTGGCTAGCCGACGGTGTTGAGATCATTTAGAGATCCGAAGAAATGCGTCCATCAGCGTCAAAGAACCGGCGGTTGTCGAAGTCCAGCGATCTCCAGGGCCGGCGGGTCACCATCTACGACGCCGACGATATCGTGCGGATGGCCGAGGTCGGCCGAAAGGCTGCGATCATACTCGATGAAATCACGCCGCACGTCGTAGTCGGCGTATCGACGGCCGAGCTCGATCGGATTATCGACGGGATGATGCGGGATCTCGGCGGCGTCCCCGCAACGCTTGGATACAAGGGTTACCCCGCCTCGTCCTGCATCTCGATCAACCATGTCGTGAACCATGGGATCCCGAGCGAGCGTAAGCGTCTGGCTAATGGCGACATCCTGAACATCGATGTCACCATCCTCATCGACGGCTGGCACGGAGATTCCAGCCGCATGTACCTGTGCGGCGACAAGGTTCCATCGAAATCTCGCAAACTGGTTGACATCACTTATGAAGCGATGATGGCGGGGATTGCCGCTGTCGGTCCGGGACAGCCGATGAATGCCATCGGGCGCGCGGTCGAGACGATCGTGCGGAGTAACCGTATGAGTGTGGTCGAAGATTTTGTCGGCCACGGCGTGGGAAATGTTTTTCACGATGCGCCGATGGTCTACCACCATTACGTGGCGAGCGATACTTTGACTATGGAACCTGGTATGATTTTCACGATCGAGCCAATGATCAACGCCGGGAAGAAGGACGTCAAGGTGTTGTCGGACGGCTGGACCGCCGTGACGCGCGACCGTTCGCATTCCGCCCAGTTCGAACATAGCGTGGTGGTCACCGAGGCGGGATGCGATATCCTAACCCTTTCGCCCAAAGGGTATACGAGGCCCCCCTATCCGGTCTGATCCTGCGGCGCCGCCCTGCTCTCCAGTGTTCTCCGCATGCTTCGCTCGACTGTTAGCGGCAGCGGAAGATCGAAAACCGGAAGGGTCCGTCCAGAAAGTCTTACGGTTTTTGTTGAGTTGTTTGCCGGTTCAGCACAGTTGTGGCGGCAACCTTCGCAATGACAGTAGCAAGCCCATGTCGCTTCGTCTTCATACGCGCAACGCGTTCTTCTGCACAGGCAATGGCTTCGCTTGATCGTTTTACTTTCTTGGACGTTTCTACTGAGCTGTCGACGCGCTGGTCCGAGGCTTCGGAGATACCGCGATCGTTCGCGCGGACCCGGTAATCGCCGTCGCGGTCGTGCCGCTGGGCGGCAGTGTCGGGGCAACTCAGACGGCGGGCCGGAATGCCGGCTGCGGTTTGCCGCCGAGAATGAACAGCAGCACCGGCACCCGGTCTGGTCGTCCTTCGCGCTAACCCGGGCCCGCTGTGGCGGGATCGATCTTCTTGGGGATTTCGACGATCCTGTTGGCCGGGAAGCCGCTGATCTCGGCATGCTTGCGGATCACGTCTTCATCCTTGGCAAGATAGACGCAGAAGGTCCGATCGGCGGCGACGAAGGATTCAACCCATTGGATGTCCGGCGCCAACGCGGCAAGCGCCTCGTTGGACTTGGCGGCCGCACCCTTCAGCTCTTCGCGTTCCAAGGTTCCCACAGCGGGGATCTCGCGTTCGATCATGTATCTGCGCATGTAATTATCTTTCCTATTCGTGGTTTCCAAGTGACAAAAACAACACCCAAGCCTATCGTAAAGATGCGTTAATTGCGGGAAGAATCAATTCCGACACTGTCGCATTTCGCCGGAGGCGACGAAAAAACGGAAGCATACCGCCGCTCGGTGCGCCGGCGGCGATCGACCATATCCGGCTGGACACTGCGCAAGCCGTCGAGTTCGGCCATGCGCACCAAAACGAGGTCAACGGGGCGGTGGTCTTCTCGGATTCGCGCCCGATCCTCATCGAAGGTGACGTAGATCACCCTGTGGAGGACATTCAAGGGTCGCAGACAGCTGCAGGTGGCGTCGGTGCCGGCAGCCTAAGCGAGCGTGCGCCGAATTTGCGTGGGCTGGACCTGGCGAACACGCCACTCGCGGCTGTTCGCCGCTTCGGCATGTGTCGCAAGCACCTTTCTCGACGGCGTCCCTGCGCGATGACCTCCAAGCGTCCCGATCACCAGGAAGATAGAATCGGCAGCTTCGCCCGCAGGCGGGACCGAGCATGCGGGGAAGCCATCGGCTCGGTCGGAGACCGCGAAGCAAGGCCGGATTGAGGAGGTTCGCCACCATGGACGGATACGCCAGGCCCGAGAGCGTCCTGAGAGCTTGCTCATCCGCACCATCGAGCGCGCAAGCCGTGGAAGAGATCCATGCGGTAATCGGCGGGTCCGACAACAGCTGCGTGATCTTCTTTTGCTCAGCCGACCATGATCTGTCGTCCGTCGCGGAAGAGATGTCGCGACTGTTCGTGGAAACCATGATCGTCGGATGCAGCACGGCCGGTGAGATCACACCGGACGGCTATGGGCGGAGCAGCCTGACGGCGATCGCGCTTCCGAGCCGGCACTTCGCGGCCGTTGCCGCACCGATCGAGAGTGTCTCCACCTTCGATTTGACCCAAGGCCAGCCGCTGCTGACGGAGGCGCAGGCCCGCCTCGACCGCGTTGCCCCCTTCCGCACCGCCGGCAACACCTTCGCCTTTCTGCTGATCGACGGGATGTCACGGCGCGAGGAATGGGTGGTCAGCGCCCTGTCGTTGATGCTGGACGACATCCCTTTGTTCGGTGGGTCGGCCGGCGACCAGCTTCGGTTCAACCGCACACATGTCTATTTCGATGGCGCGTTCCATACGGACGCGGCAGTGCTGCTGCTCGTGGCGACGCAATGCCCCTTCACCGTGTTCCGCACCGAGCACTTCGTCAGCACCGATCGCAAGATGGTCGTCACCGGCGCGGAGCCCACGGCGCGCGTCGTGACCGAGATCAACGGCGAGCCCGCCGGGCGCGAGTATGCGCGGATGGTCGGTCTCGACGTCCGGCACCTGGCGCCGATGGTTTTCGCGACCTATCCGGTCGTTGTGCGTGTCGGCGGCGTCTACTATGTCCGATCGATCCAGAAGGTGAATGCGGACGAAAGCCTGACATTCTTCTGCGCCATCGATGAAGGGATTGTGCTGACGGTCGCTCGCGGCACGGACATCCTCGACAATCTGGAGTCGACGATGGCCGAGATCCGGAACCAGATCGGTCCGCCCCAAGTGGTCATCGGTTGCGACTGTATCCTGCGGCGCTTGGAGATCGAGCGTAAGCGGCTGGTGGCGCCCATGTCCGCGTTGTTGGCCTCCAACAATGTCGTGGGCTTCAACACCTATGGCGAACAGCACAACGCCATGCACGTCAACCAGACATTGACCGGTGTTGCCATCGGCTGGCCCACCAGTCACGCGCCGTAACGCATGGACACCGCCATGCCACCATCGCAGGCCGCGGCCGATCCGGCGGCGGACCGGCTGGCGGAGCTGGAGCGGGAGAACGCCAGGCTGCGCAAGATCACCGGCGTGCTGATGGATCGGGTGGAACGCAGCATGGATGTGCAAGGGTCCGCCTTCTCGCTGTTTCAGACGTCGGTGACCCTGGGCCAGGTGGTCCGCGACCGTACGACCCAGCTCAGCAGCGCGTTGAATGCGCTGGCGGCGACCAACCGCGAGCTGCAGATGCTCAACGCGCAGCTGCAGCAGGAGAATGTGGACCGGCGTGCCGCCGAAGCGGCCATGCTCGATGCCAAGAACGAGGCCGAGCGGGCCAATCTGTCGAAGACCAAGTTTCTTGCCGCGATCAGCCACGACCTGCTGCAGCCGCTGAATGCGGCCCGGCTGTTCGTCGCGGCATTGCTGGAAGGCCGCATTGCGCCGCGCAACCGCAAGCTGGCGGCCAACCTGAACAGGGCGCTCGAAGGCGTCGATGGGCTGCTGAACGCCTTGCTTGAGATGTCGAAGCTCGACGCGGGCGTCATCAAGGCGGATGTCCGGCCCTTTGACGCCAATGTGCTGCTGTGGGATCTGGTGGAAGAGTACACGGGCGTGGCAGGGGCGCGCGGCCTGCGGTTCCGTTTCGTGCCTCGCACGGCCACGCTGCTCAGCGATCAGCAGCTGCTCAGCCGGATCATCCGCAATTTCCTCAGCAATGCCATCCGCTATACGCCGGAGGGGCAGGTGCTGCTGGGCTGCCGTTATGTCGGCAAGGCCGTCCGGATCGGCGTATGGGATACCGGTCCGGGCATTCCGGAAGACAAGTTGGACCTCATCTTCGAGGAGTTTCACCAGGCAAGCCAGCCACCGGCGGACCGCGAGAAGGGTCTCGGGCTGGGTCTCGCCATCGTGGAGAGGATCGCCGGCATCCTGGATCATCCCGTAATCGTGCGCTCGCAGGTCGGCCGGGGGACGCTGTTTGCTGTCGACGTCCCGCTCTACGAGATGCCCGCTGACACAGCGGCATCGCAGGGTACGACGGCCGCTGCCACGCCCGGAACCAGCCTGGCGGGCGTGCGCGTGCTGGTGCTCGACGATGACGCGGCGATTGCCGCTGCCATGGAGACCCTGCTGAGCGCTTGGGGTTGTCATGTCGTCACGGCGACCTGGGCGGCTCAGGCCATAGCTCGCACACGGGCCATGTCAGGGGCCATCGATCTGATCATCGCCGACTATCATCTGACGGAGGGGCCGGTCGGGCTCGATTCCATCGATACGGTTCAGGCCCTGCTGCCCGCAAGGGTGCCGGCGATGCTGATCACCGCAGACCGGTCGGACGGGCTGCGGCACGAAGCGCGTCTGCGTGGTTACCCCATACTCGGCAAACCAGTGAAGCCGGCACCGCTGCGCGCCATGATCACCCATCTTCTTTCGAAGAAGGCACGTCTTCGTCGCGGGACGATCGCAGGTTCCTGAATTCAATGCCGCTGGAGGCGACAATCGCGCTTGCACGGCTCTGCACGTTCAGCTTGCGCAGGATCGCCGAGACATGGGCTTTCACGGTCGGCTCGGCGAGGCACAGGGCGCGGGCGATCTGTTTGTTGGATTCGCCCTTGGCCAGTCGCTCCAGCACCAGCAACTGCTTGCGCGTGAGCGTCGTCAGCAGGCTGCGCGGCACTCTTGGCACCGCGTCCGTGCCGCCTGCCGGTGTTGTATCGGCCTGCCGCACCACGTCCGTCGGCAAATAGATACCGCCTTCCAGCACATCGACCAACGCTTTGACCATGACGCTGCGCGGCGATGTCTTGGTGATGAATCCGATTGCGCCGTGACTGATGGCCTCCATGACGGCTGCCCGATCCGTCTTCGCCGACACGACCACTATGGGGACCGCCGGCACTTCGTGGCGCAGCTGGCTGAGACCGGTAACGCCGTCCATTCCCGGCATCATCAGATCCAGCAGGATCAGATCGAGCTCGGGCGTACTGCGGGCCAGGGCCACCGTTTCGTCGAGGCTGGCAGCCTCCAGACAGCGGCAGTCGCGCCCGATCTGCCCGACCACTTCGGCCAGGGCTTCCCGGAAGAGCGGATGATCATCCGCGATCAAAACTTTCAAGCCATCGATCATTACCCGATCTCGCACCGCTGGTGAGAGGGGTAAGAGCCCGGGCACTGGAAGAGGCATCAATGGCCGCCGGACGCAAGCGCCGGGGCACCCGTACGCCCGCGATCACGGGCGCACCTCTTGCTGGCCTTACTCCCTTCCGGGGCCTTGCTCCTCTCGCCTGCGATGACCGCAAGGCGCTGGAGGGCCTCGTTCTTATCAGTCTTGTCTTCTGTATAGCATACCGTCCGTCGCCCGTGCAGGCGGCAATTGGCGGTGGCTGGACGCGTACGTCCGATCCACTACCGGACGTAGAACAGCGCACGCCATGGCCGGGAGTGCCAAACGCCACCGCTGCGGTTGTGCGGCAGAGATCGCACCATCGCCAATCGATACACAAGTATCGAGTCCCTCGTATCGGCAAAGTATTCATACTAAAACGCATCATCGGATGTGTATTTACTCTTCTTATTCTTTGATACGCTTCGGATAAGAATCCAGAAGTGAATTCACCGACCCAACAGGAGGAATAGCGCCGTGCTGCATCAGGCATTGGAAACCATTTCCAGCAAAATAAAGCTGCGCTCCCGATACGAGAATTTCATCGGTGGCGACTGGGTGGCTCCGAAGATGGGGCAGTATTTCAGCAATCTCAGTCCCGTCACCGGAAAACCGCTCTGCGAGATGGCTCGGTCCACCGCCGAGGATATTGAGGCTGCCCTCGATGCAGCGCATGCGGCCAAGGATGCCTGGGGCCGGACATCGGCTTCGGCGCGTGCCGTCATCATCAACAAGATCGCCGACCGCATCGAACAGAACCTTCCGATGCTGGCACTGTTGGAGACCCTCGACAACGGCAAGCCGGTGCGGGAGACGACGGCGGCCGACCTGCCGCTGGCGGTCGACCACTTTCGCTATTTCGCCGGCTGCATCCGCGCGCAGGAAGGCGGCATCAGCGAGATCGACGAAAAGACCGTGGCCTATCACCTGCATGAGCCGCTGGGTGTCGTCGGTCAGATCATCCCCTGGAACTTCCCGCTGCTGATGGCGACCTGGAAGCTGGCGCCCGCACTTGCGGCCGGCAACTGCGTGGTGCTGAAGCCGGCGGAGCAGACGCCCATGGGCATCATGGTTCTGGCCGAGCTGATCGCCGACCTGCTGCCGCCGGGCGTGCTGAACATCGTCAACGGGTTCGGGGTGGAAGCCGGCAAGCCGCTTGCCTCCAGCCCGCGCGTGGCCAAGGTGGCGTTCACCGGCGAGACCACGACCGGCCGGCTGATCATGCAGTATGCGTCGGAGAACCTGATCCCCGTCACGCTGGAGCTGGGCGGCAAGTCGCCGAACATCTTCTTCCCGGACATCTTCGCCGCAGACGACGCCTTTGCCGACAAGGCCATGGAAGGCTTCGCGATGTTTGCGCTCAACCAGGGCGAGGTCTGCACCTGCCCGTCGCGGGCGCTCGTCCATGAATCCATCTACGACCAGTTCATGGAGCGGGCGGTCGAGCGCGTGAACAAGATCAAGATCGGCCACCCGCTCGATCCCACGACGATGATCGGCGCTCAGGCCTCCAACGATCAGCTGGAGAAGATCCTCTCCTACATCGATATCGGCAAGGCCGAAGGGGCCAAGATCTCCGCCGGTGGCGAGCAGGTGATCCAAGAAGGCGAGCTGGCCGAGGGCTATTACGTCAAGCCGACGATCATGGAAGGCCACAACAAGATGCGTGTCTTCCAGGAAGAGATCTTCGGTCCGGTCGTGGCCGTGACCAAGTTCAGCGACTTCGACGAGGCGATCGAGATCGCCAACGACACGCTGTACGGCCTGGGCGCCGGTGTGTGGTCGCGCGACGGCAACACGGCCTATCGCGTCGGCCGCGAGGTCAAGGCGGGCCGGGTGTGGACGAACTGCTACCACCTCTATCCGGCGCATGCGGCGTTCGGTGGCTACAAGCAGTCGGGCATCGGACGTGAGAACCACAGGATGATGCTGGACCACTATCAGCAGACCAAGAATCTGCTGGTCAGCTACGACCCGAACCCGATGGGCTTCTTCTGATCCGCCTTCAGGTCTGTGACGGCGGCACATGACCCGTGCCGCCGTTGCAGGCCGATCGGCCCCGGGAATCCATTCTATGAGCGTTGAGCGTGTGTCGATCACCCCAGCCGCCGTCGAAATCGTCGAACGGCTGCGAGCACGCCATGGGCCGCTGCTGTTCCACCAGTCCGGCGGATGCTGTGACGGCTCATCACCGATGTGCTACCCGCAGACGGAGTTCCGCATCGGCGGCAGCGACGTGCACCTCGGCACGGTGGCAGATTGCCCCGTCTATATGGGCCGCGCCCAGTTCGAGTACTGGTCGCATACCCATCTGACCATCGATGTGGTCCCCGGCCGCGGCGCCGGCTTCTCGCTGGAGGCGCCGGAAGGCCTGCGGTTCCTGATCCGCTCGCGTCTATTCACGGATGAGGAAGCCGCAGAGCTGAAGAAGGTAGAGAGCGTATAGCCGGACCGCCCGTGGTCACGCCGCCGCTTCGGTGCTGAGCAGCCCGATCGTTTCCAGCTTTCCGACAGTATCCAGCAGGGTCGCCTCGACGGCCCTGGGCAAGCGACGGTCCGCAACGAAGGTCTCGACCGCTGTGGTCAGCGGCTCGGCACCGTCCAGGCCGCACACGAAGTCGGCCGCCTCACGCGAGTGGATGAAGTAGAGGCGGCGGTTGTCGTAGCGATAGACCAGCGCGCCAAACCGCTCGGCCCGGATCGCGACACCGTCCGCCAGTCGGTAGTGGGCCGCGACGTTCATTTCAGCATCCTCCCTGCGTCGATCTTCATCGTATGTCCGGTGACATAGCGGGCGTCGTCCGAGGCCAGCCATAGTGCGGCGCTGGCGACATCCATGGCGTCCACCAGCTTCACCGGCAAGGCGTGCCCGTTCTCGATGAAGCCGACGAGATCGTCCGTCGCCATCGCTGCGGCCTTGGCCATGCCCGGGATGATGTCGGTGTCAACGCCCGTCGGATGCAGCGTGTTGACGGTGATGCTGTGTTCCGACAACTCGTGCGCCAGCGACTTGGCCAGCCCGACCACGCCCCATTTCGAAGCGCAGTAATGCGCCATGCCCGGCTCGCCCCTGAGGCCGGCCACCGACGACGTCATGATGATGCGCCCGCCCTGCTTGCGTGCCAGCATGTGCGGCACGACGTACTTCGCGGCCAGCCAATAGCCCTTCAGGTTCACATCGATCATGGTGTCCCACCACTCTTCGGTGATGTCCCAGGTCAGGGCCATGTCCGCGATGCCGGCGTTGCACACCAGGATGTCGATATGTCCGAACGTGGCGATCGTCTGCGCAACGGCGGCTTCCACCTCTGCCGCGCAACGGACATCCGTCTCGATGCCCAGGGCGCGCTGACCGAGCTGCCGGACCAGCTCGACCGTTTCGGTCATGTCTTCCGGCTTCGCGAGCGAGTAGCGCGGGTAGGGGAGATCCCGGCAGATATCGATCGCCGCGATGTCGGCACCCTCGCCGGCCATGGTCAGGGCATGGGCCCGGCCCTGGCCGCGCGCAGCACCGGTGATCAGGGCAACCTTTCCGTCGAGCTTGCCCATCGCCTTCCTCCCTTCGTCCGCGCCGACACCCGCCAGGGCGCCAGGCCAGCGCAGGGCCGGCGCCCTTGTAGCGGTCAGTACACGCCGCACATGCCGTCAATGCTCACCTCTTCGATCACCACGTCGTCGAGGATCCGCGGCTTTTCGCCGACCGCCTCGCCGGTCTTCCCGGCTGCCGGCAGCTGGGCCGTCGTCGCGGGTTGCGTGTGCGCAGCGTCGGTTTCGGTTGTCGGCAGGGCAGTCTGGACTTCGGTGAGCATCTTGGGTGTTCTCCTTTCCATGCATTGGGTCACGGTTCGCGGAAATCCCGTCGCCATGCTGCACGACGGGGGAGCATTGCCGCCGGTAAGCCACGGCGTCACCGCCGCCACCGGATCGTCGGCAATAGGGGACGCCAGCACCGCCGGGCGACGCAGCCGCGCCAGACGCCCCATTGATAGGCGGCCATCTCCAGCCAGAAGAGGCCGATGAAGGCCGGCAGCGCCAGGCGCGGTTTCAGCCTTATGTGGTCGCCGACTGGTGCTGCCAGCAGCAGCACCGCGGCCGCCGGCAACAGTGGTGACCAGATCACAGCTATGCAGGCGAGCGGCACGCCGTAGTAACGCGTCACGTCACAGCCAAGGTGATAGAGCGACGCTATGTGCCCGCGCATAACGGAGGCAACCATGGTTCGACGCGACAGAGCGACACCCATCTCTGCAAGCCGCCGGCCCTTGCCGGCGAGTTCGGCCATGATCATTCCGGCCGCCGCGGCTATCAGGGCGACACCCAATGGCCATGCAACGGACAGCGCCGTGAGCGCCAGCATGGCCAGCAGCCCGGCGCACGGCACGTGCATGATGCGGCCCTGGGCCGGGTGCCGGCGCTGCAGATCTGCCTCGGAGGATGCGTAGTCTGCGCGCCGTCGCAGCAGGGGCAACAGCTGCACCCGGTGGTCATGGGTCACCATGCCGGTGGGCGTGTAGTGAATACGGCCGCCGCCCTCCACCACACGCCAGATGAAATCGACGTCTTCCCCGATCCGCATGTCGGCCGCAAAGCCGCCTCGGGCCAGCAGGACGTCGCGCCGCACGATCAGATTGCAGGTCGGCAGATAGGCGACGGCCTCGCGCGGCCCAACGGGGCCGCCGTTCGACCCCATGTCCAGCGGTGACCGGGCCGCCTCAAACGCAGCGACTGGCCCGGCCGCCAGCGGCGCGACCACGCGACCCCCGACGGCCGCAATGCCGGGATCGTTGAAGTGCGGCACCAGTTCGCACAGCCAATCCGGCACGGCCGTGCAGTCGTTGTCGATGAAAGCCAGCAGCTCCGCTTCGGCCTCGACGGCCGCCAGATTGCGCGCTGCCGACTGGCCGGCATTCTCATCCAGACGCAGCACCCGAACCGGCAGTCCTGCAAGCGAGCGGCCGAGCGGCGGGTCGGACGCATCGTCGACAACCATGATGTCGACGTGATCGCGAGGGTAGCGAAGGGTCAGCAGCGACTGCACACAGGCCAGCGTGGCCGCCGGCCGGCCGTGCGCGGCGACGATGATCAGAACCGACGGCCATCGTGCCGGTGTCGTCGGCTCACGGATCACCATCCGCCGCCGCGCCAGGCCGTCCAGGAACACCGCCGCATCCATGGGGGAGAGCGCGGGAACGCGTGCGGTCAACTCTTCCAGCGATCGGGACCGGCAGGTCGACAGGCCGGACAAGAGGGCGGTGCCGACGGTGTTAAGGCGCATCGCCAGCAGCGGCTGCCGCGAGACCAGAGTGCCGGCCGGCCCGTATTGGATCACCTCCAGGTTCGGCGCGAGCCGATATCGGGCGTGGCCCGGGTGAAAGGGAGACGTAGGGGGCGTGCCGACCGGCGACAGCACATCCGCCTGCATCGTCGTCACGACACCGGCTCCCTCTCGGCCGCTGCCTCTTGGGCCAGGGCCTGACGGAATACCTCCGTCTGAATCGCCAGATAGCGCTTGCCCCGAGCTGCCGCAGCGTCGCCGGCGTCGCCCAGCGTGCCGATGGGTGTGACGGCCCTCAGCCCGCCGCTCCGCAGGCGGGGCATCAGCCCGGCCATGCTGCCGCAATAGCCCGCCACTGCGCGATCGGTGTGCACGAGGTGCGGATGCAGGGCGAGCATCTCCGACGTCTCGCCTTCGCCGGCGTGCAGCCCTACCGCCTCGGCCGAGACCCCGTCGATGGCCGCCACAGCCAGTATGTGATCGGACACCATGGACCGGCCTCCGAGTGCGACCACGGCGAGGGTCGGCAGGCAATCCCG
>JANQQD010000225.1 GCA_028285185.1 Anaerolineae bacterium
CGATCGGACGGCAGACTGTCATGGCGATAGCGGAAAAGCTCCTCGACGATCTGAACAAGCGCCGCGAGACCGTGCTCGCCGCTGGCGGCGAAGACAAGATCGCGAAGCGCCACGGTAAGGGGCTGATGACGGCCCGTGAGCGCCTCGAAGCGCTGTTCCAGGAGGGCACGTTCCAGGAAATGGGTGCCCATATCCGCCACACGGCACGCCATTTCGGCATGGACGGCAAGGAGATGCCGGCCGACGGCGTGGTGGTCGGCACCGGCTATGTCGACGGCCGCCAGGTGGCGGGATTCAGCCAGGACTTCACGGTGGCCGCCGGCACTCTGGGCAAGATGCACGCGACCAAGATGGTCCAGTCCATGCGCTACGCGCTGAAGATGGGCATCCCGATGGTCGCCTTCAAAGACAGCGGCGGTGCGCGCATCCAGGAAGGCGTCGACGCGCTGAGCGGCTACGGCGACGTGTTCTATCAGAACGTGCTGCTGTCGGGCGTGGTGCCGCAGATAGCGATCATCGCCGGGCCGTGCGCGGGTGGTGCGTCGTATTCGCCGGCGCTGATGGATTTCATCATCATGACGGCCGACAACGCCCACATGTTCATCACCGGGCCGGAGGTCATCAAGGCGGTGACGGGCCGGGCCACGACGATGGACGAGGTCGGCAGCGCCTCGGTGCATGCCACGGTCAGCGGCAACGCCCATTTCGTGGCTGAGAACGACGCCCAGGCGGTGCTGCTGGCCCGCAAGCTGTTGAGCTTCCTGCCATCGAACAACACCGAGGATCCTCCGCATCGGCCCAGCGCCGAACTGGTTCTGGCGGAAGACGAAGAGATCGAGACCCTGATCCCCGAGACCTCCAGCGAGCCCATGGACATGACCGCGATCATCAAGCGGGTCGTGGACGCCGGCGATTTCCTGGAGGTGCATGCCGGCTGGGCACGCAACATCCTGGTCGGCTTCGCCCGCATCGAGGGCACGGTGGTGGGTGTGCTCGCCAACAATCCGATGGAAAAGGCGGGCGCGCTTGACATCGACGCATCCGACAAAGGCGCGCGCTTCATCCGTTTCTGCAATTGCTTCAACATTCCGCTGGTCACCTTCGTCGACGTTCCGGGCTTCCTGCCCGGCATCGAGCAGGAACGCGGCGGCATCATCCGTCATGGTGCGAAGATGTTGTTTGCGTATGCGTCGGCCACCGTGCCCAAGATCACGATCATCACACGCAAGGCCTATGGTGGCTCGTACCTCGCCATGTGCAGCCAGGAGATGGGGGCGGACCTTGTCTATGCCTGGCCGACGGCGGAAATCGCCGTGATGGGGGCGGAGGGTGCCGTCAACATCCTCTATCGCAACGAGCTGAAATCCGCCGAGGATCCCCGAGCTAAGCGGACCGAACTGGCGGCGGAATACCGGGCGGAATTCGCCTCGCCCTATCTCTCGGCATCGCGCGGCTACATCACCGATGTCATCCGGCCGTCGGAAACCCGTGCCGTCACGGCGCTGGCCTTGCGCAAGACATTGAGCAAGCGAGAGCTGCGGCCGATGAAGAAGCATGGCGACATCCCGCTCTAGGGCATCACTCGTTCGGTCGCGGCTGAGAGCGCCAAGGAGGCAGGCATCATGGAAATGGGCGATCTGATCGGCCAATCCATCGGCATGTACGGGCTGGCCATCGTCATATCGATGATCGTGGCCGTAGTGATCAAGGGTATCGTCACGGCGCTGTCGCTGGCGGAACAGAAGGCCCCGGCGCCTGCCGCGAAGCTGGTCTCGAAGTCGGCGCCTGGCCCCGCCGTCCAGCAGGCGCAGGACGACATCGCGGCGATCGCTGCGGCTGTCTATTCCGTGATGGGCGCCACCCGGATCGTGCGTATCGAAGACGCCCGCCGCAGCCATGCCTGGGAGACGGAGGGACGCATGATCCACCAAACCTCCCACGCCCCCCATCATCAACGTCATTGACCCCCGGCATCCGCAACGCTGTCCCCCCAACACCGCCCTAAAGAAATCAGGAAACACGAGCCATGCAGCGGAGTTTTAAGATCACCGTCGACGGCCGGCCCTACAACGTCACTGTCGAAGACGTGGCCGATGCGCCCGGGTCGATCATTCCCAGCCCAGGCGACATGTCCGCCGCTGTAACGGCGGCCCCGGCGGCCGCTGCCGCTCCTGCGCCGGCTGCGGCAGCCGCAGCGGCGCCCAGCGCCGGCCCTGGTGACGAAGTCAGCCCGCTGGCGGGTGTCGTCGTGTCCATCGACGTCGCCCAGGGCCAAGCGGTCAATGAGGGCGACAAGGTCGCGACCATCGAAGCCATGAAGATGAAGACCATCGTGACCGCCCACCGTTCTGGTTCGGTGACGGCGATCCACGTCAATGCTGGCGACGGCGTCGAGCCGGGACAGCCCCTTTTGACCATCGGTTGACCTGACGGCAAGCCACCGGTCTTTCCCCAGCCTGCCGCTCAGAGGGCGCCATGGAAAACTTCGACCTGCTGCAAGTCTTCCAGGGCATCGCGACCCTGGTCGATGCCGAACCCGACATATTCTTTGGGCGGATCTTCCTGATCCTGCTGGGGTGCCTTCTGATCTATCTCGGCAAGAAGGGGGTCTTGGAAGCGCTGCTGATGATTCCCATGGGTCTGGGAATGGTGGCGATCAACGCCGGTGTGCTGTTCTGGGTGGATCCGGCGACCGGTCAGCAGGTTCCGGGGACGCTGTTCCTCGACCCGCTGGCGAGCGACACCGAAGAACTGGTGACCGTCATGCAGATCAACTGGCTGCAGCCGGTCTATAACTTTGCATTCTCAAACGGCTTGATCGCCTGTCTGGTGTTCCTGGGCATCGGCGTCCTGTTGGATGTCGGCTTCGTCATGGCGCGGCCCTTCACCAGCATGGTCATTGCGTTGTTCGCAGAGCTCGGCACGGTGGTGGCGCTGCCGGTGGCATACTGGGCAGGTCTGCCGCTGAACGATGCCGCGGCCACTGCGACCATCGGCGGTGCGGACGGCCCGATGATCCTGTTTGCATCGCTGATGCTGTCGGAGGACCTGTTCGTCCCGATCACCGTGGTGGCCTATCTCTATCTCGGCCTCACCTACGGCGGCTATCCCTACCTGATCAAGTTGTTGGTACCGAGGCATATCCGCGGCCTGAAGATGCCGGTTGAGAAGCCGAAAGAGATCACGTCGGGCCAGAAGATCGTGTTCTGCGTGATCGCGGTGACGCTCTTGTGTCTCCTGTTCCCGGTGGCGGCACCTTTGATCCTGTCGCTTTTCATCGGCGTGATCATCCGCGAAAGCGGGCTGGTGAAGGTCGCCGAGGTGTTGAGCGGGCCTGTGCTCTACGGCGCCACTTTCTTCCTCGGCCTGCTCTTAGGCGTGCTCTGCGAGGCCAGCACGATCCTCAACCCGCAGGTTCTGATCCTCTTGGGCATCGGCATCATGGCGCTGGCGATCAGCGGCATCGGCGGGCTGCTCGGCGGCTATGTGCTCTATTACGCCACGGGCAAGAAGTTCAATCCGGTGATCGGCATCGCCGGCGTGAGCTGCGTACCGAC